>NZ_JCAJZW010000020.1:0-140138 GCF_059510455.1 Streptomyces sp. NTD91 | reverse complement strand
GCGTGTTTCGAAAGTGGCGTCGTCCGCCCGGAGGGCGGGGTCCGCGGCGTCTGGTGCGGTGCATCGCGAGGCGGAGGGTCGTCCTCGTACCGGGCGTACGGGGACGATCCCGACAACGCGGCGAGGTGCCGTGCCAGGCGACGCGGACCAGACGGGACTTTCGAAACACGCCCTAGAGCTCTCCGGGGAGGTCGCGCAGGTCCAGGGGCTCCGCAGGCCTCTCCAGCGGCGGAAGCTCCTCCAGCTCCTCCCAGGGGACCTGGATCTTGCGCAGGTCGGCCCGGACGCGGGCGGCGAGCCGCTTGGTGTCCCGGCGGTTGACGACCGCCCCGACCGCGGCGCCCACCATGAACGGCATGAGGTTGGGAAGATCCCGGACCACACGCTTCATGATCTGCTGGTGCAGTCGGCGCTTCATATGGCCGCCGAGGGCCGAGTCGTACGTCGACGGCTTCAGCACGTCGACCCCGCGCTCCCCCGACCAGGAGGACAGATACGCGGTGCTGCGGATCCTGAGGCTTCCCGGCGGCCGTACGCCGTAGACCTCGTGCAGTTCGGCGATGAGCTTCAGTTCGATCGCGGCGACCCCGGTGATCTCCGCGGCCAGTTCGGTCGGCATGGCCGGCGGCACGGGCAGCATCGCCACCGCTCCGATGCCGGCCCCGATCGTCGAGGTTCCGGCCATCGCGCCCGCCACCAGCTTGTCGGCGAGTTCTTCGGGTCCGATGCCCGGGAACTGCCGGCGCAGGGTCGCAAGGTCGCGCACGGGGACACGCGGGGCGATCTCGATGATCCGGTCCGCGAGGTGAGCCAGGCCCGCGCGGGCTCGGCTGCCGCCCCTGCGGACCCCCTCCCGGGTCAGCTCCCGGGCCTTGCCGCCCATCGCCGCGACCCTCCCCCGAGTCCTCGACTCCGTTCCGGTCGGGGGGACTCCCAGCCGAGCGACGGGCGCAGGGGTGCGCAGCGGCGCCGGGTGGTCCACCCCGTCGTTCGCCGGTTCGAGCGGGGCCACCACTCCGGGTGCGCCCCGCTCGTCCTCACGCGCGCCGTGCGGGCCGTCGGACGGCCCTTCGTCCGCTTTCTCCGGGGAGAAGCGGCGCTTCCGAGGAGGGGTCGAGCCAGACACGGCCGACCCGACCTCAGTCGCAGTCGCGGCAGATCGGCTGGCCGTTCTTCTCCCGGGCCAGCTGGCTGCGGTGGTGCACCAGGAAGCAGCTCATGCACGTGAACTCGTCCTGCTGCTTCGGCAGCACCCGGACGGCCAGCTCCTCGTTCGAGAGGTCGGCGCCGGGCAGTTCAAGACCTTCGGCGGCCTCGAACTCGTCGACGTCCACCGAGGAGGTGGTCTTGTCGTTCCGCCGGGCCTTCAGCTCTTCAAGGCTGTCCGAGTCGACGTCGTCGTCGGTCTTGCGTGGAGTGTCGTAGTCGGTTGCCATATCGCTCTCCCCCTCTGGGTGTTTGCGGTGTCTCCAGCGCACGTAACGCGTGAGAGGCCGGACTTGTGCCCGACCTGAGGCGGAGATTTTGCCTCACATCAAGGTCTGTTACTCAATCGACACCCAACCCGACCCCTCAAGAGTGATCGGCTTGGATGGCGGTGAGGACCGTACACGGTCCCAATGTCGCGCCTCAAAGGCGCCTCACCGTGTACTTCCCGTGATCAGGAGCCCTGAAAACCAGGACTTTCCCGGCTTTCCGTCATGTTTCATGATCACAGAGAGTACATGTCCGAAAATCCGTCCATGTGATCGATCACACAAGAGGAAGCCCATTCGGCGGCTGGGAAATTCCGCGTGCAGCGAACATCCTCCGCGTGTGTCGGCCCGGGCCCGCGCAGCCCGGTCAGGCGGTCCCGCCGAGGATCACAGCGGAAGGGTGACTCTCATCACCAGACCACCGCCCTCGCGGGGCTGCGCCCCGATGTGTCCGCCGTGCGCCCGGGCCACGGACCGGGCGATGGACAGGCCGAGGCCCACCCCCTTGTCGCTGCCCGTGCGCTCCGTGCGGAGCCGCCTGAAGGGCTCGAAGAGGTTGTCGATCTCGTACGCCGGAACCACCGGCCCGGAGTTCGTGACGGTCAGCACCGCCTGTCCGTGCTGGACCTCCGTGTCCACCTGGACCCAGCCGTCCTCGGGCACGTTGTACCGCACCGCGTTCTGCACGAGGTTCAGCGCGATCCGCTCCAGCAGTACGCCGTTGCCCTGCACCACGACCGGCTTGCGCTCGCCGCGGATCTTCACGCCCTTGGCGTCGGCCTCGGTGCGCACCTGGTCGACGGCCTGGGTGGCGACCTCCGCCAGGTCGACGGGTTTGCGCTCGACGATCTGGTTGTCGCTGCGCGCGAGCAGCAGCAGGCCCTCGACCAGTTGCTCGCTGCGCTCGTTGGTGGCCAGCAGGGTCTTGCCGAGCTGCTGCAGCTCCACCGGCGCGTCGGGATCGGACAGGTGCACCTCGAGCAGCGTTCTGTTGATCGCGAGCGGGGTGCGCAGTTCGTGCGAGGCGTTGCCGACGAAGCGCTGCTGGGCGGTGAAGGCCCGCTGAAGCCGCTCCAGCATGTCGTCGAAGGTGTCCGCCAGCTCCTTCAGCTCGTCGTCCGGGCCGTCCAGCTCGATCCGGCGGGACAGGTCGGAACCGGCCACCTGGCGGGCTGTGCGGGTGATCCGGCCGAGCGGGGACAGCACGCGGCCGGCCATCGCGTAACCGAACGCGAAGGCGATCACGGCGAGGCCCAGCAGGGCCAGCAGCGAACGGCTGAGCAGGTCGTCCAGGGCGGCCTGGCGCTGCTGGTCGACGCAGTGGGCGATCGCGTCGTTGAACTCCGACAGGGGCAGGCTGGTGGTGTTGATCGCGGGGCAGTTGTCGCTGGAGACCCGGATGGCCGTACCGCTCACGATCTTGAACAGCGGCTGGTTGCCCGTGCTGATCGCCTGCGCGGCCAGCAGGTAGATGATCGACAGCAGCAGGATGCCGGCGATCAGGAACATGCCGCCGTACAGCAGCGTGAGCCGTATGCGGATGGTCGGGCGCAGCCACGGGAAGGGGGGCTGCGGCCTTCGGGGGTCCCAGGTGGGCTTCGGGGGGGCCTGCGGCGGCGCGGGGGTGGCGGCCATCGCGGATCAGATCCGGTAGCCGGAGCCGGGGACGGTGACGATCACCGGCGGCTCGCCCAGCTTGCGCCGCAGGGTCATCACGGTCACGCGCACGACGTTGGTGAACGGGTCGGTGTTCTCGTCCCAGGCCTTCTCCAGCAACTGCTCGGCCGAGACGACGGCGCCCTCGCTGCGCATGAGCACCTCCAGCACCGCGAACTCCTTGGGGGCGAGCTGGATCTCCTTGCCGTCGCGGAAGACCTCGCGGCGGTTCGGGTCCAGCTTGATGCCGGCGCGCTCCAGGACCGGCGGCAGGGGAACGCTCGTACGGCGGCCGAGGGCGCGCACGCGCGCGATCAGCTCGCTGAAGGCGAAGGGCTTGGGCAGATAGTCGTCGGCGCCGATCTCCAGGCCCTCCACCCGGTCGCTGACGTCGCCGGAGGCGGTGAGCATGAGCACGCGCGTGGGCATGCCCAGCTCGACGATCTTGCGGCAGACGTCGTCGCCGTGCACCAGCGGGAGGTCGCGGTCGAGGACGACCACGTCGTAGTCGTTGACGCCGATGCGCTCCAGGGCGGCCGCACCGTCGTACACGACGTCGACGGCCATGGCCTCCCGGCGCAGTCCGGTGGCCACCGCATCGGCGAGCAGCTGCTCGTCCTCGACGACGAGTACGCGCACGTCGCTTGTCCTTCCTCATGTCCGCCCGCGGAGCGGCGCCGTGGGCGCGTGCGGGCAGGGGTGTGCGTGGGGTGTGACCTCCATCCTGCCCTTTTCGGCCGTAAGTCGGCTGTAAGGCGGGTTGCGGACCGTACGGATCGGCGCCGCGGCGCGGGAATACGAGAATTTCTCCTCGGGTTGAGGTTTCCGGATGAGGGAGCAGGGGGAGGACGGCTTTACACCCCGCGATCACGCTCTGCATGTAACGCAGCACCATGCGGTACTTCGCGATCCGCTTCCGCGGAGCGGTCGCGGGTGTCCGGCACCGTCGCCGCCCGGCAGGGCAGCGCTGCTGGGCACCTGCGAGAGACGTGATCGCCCTTTCCCAACCAGGCACACCCCCGTGCCACCGACCCACGACCCAGGACGAGGGGGCGCAGCATGGACGCTTTCACCGCAGGACTTCTGCAGCGCATAAGGGCGACCGAGTCCGACCTGTCGCGGGCTCGTGACGAGGGTGACGACTTCCTCGTCGAAGTGGAGCAGGCAGAGCTCGACGACCTGCGACGCCTCGCCGCCGAACACGGTGTGGAGGTCGGCGCGTCACGCGTCTGATCGGCCCGAATGCGCAATCGGGAGGCCCCCCGGCGAATCCAGCGCCGGGGGGCCTGTCCGTGTTCGCCGGCACCGCGCTCCCGGGTCAGTCGTGCCAGGCCCCGAAGTCCTCCAGGAGCCGCTGGAGAGGCTCGAAGACCCCCGGTGACCCGGCGACGGTCAGGTCCCGTGACGGTCCCTCTCCGGGCCGCCCACCGACCAGCGCGCCCGCCTCACGGGCGATGAGGTCGCCCGCCGCGAAGTCCCACACGTTGAGGCCCCGCTCGTAGTACCCGTCGAGCCGGCCGCAGGCCAGATCGCACAGGTCGACCGCCGCCGAGCCACCGCGCCGGATGTCCCGCAGCAGCGGGATCAGCCGGGCGGCGATCTCGGCCTGGTGGGTGCGGACCTCGGTGACGTAGTTGAAGCCGGTGGAGACCAGGGCCTGGTCCAGCGGGGGCGCGGGACGGCAGGTGAGCGCCCTCTCGCCGTCCCACGCGCCGGTCGCCCATGCCCCGCCTCCGCGCACGGCGTGGTACGTCTCGCCGCGCAGCGGAGCCACGACCACCCCGACGACCGTCTCGCCGTCCTGCTCGGCGGCGACGGACACCGCCCAGGTCGGCAGGCCGTACAGGTAGTTCACCGTGCCGTCGAGCGGGTCGATCACCCAGCGGACGCCGCTGGCACCCACCACGGACGCGCCCTCCTCGCCGAGGAAGCCGTCGTCGGGGCGGTGTCCGGAGATCAGATCGGTGATCAGCTTCTCCGCCGCGATGTCCATCTCGGTGACGACGTCGATCGGGCTGGACTTGGTCCTCGCCACGGCGAGGTCGGCCGGTCTGCCGTCCCGCAGCAGGTCACCGGCGCGGCGGGCGGCCTCCCGGGCCAGTTCCAGCAGTTCCCGGTGCAGGGGGTCGGTCACGGGTCTCCTCACGCGTAGGGACTGTCGGCGCCGGCGGCGGCCGGGCGCGGGGCGCGGGCCGGGCAGCAGCCGGCCGGGCAGACGTGGTGGCTCGGGCCGAGGGCGCCCAGGGCGCAGGGCGTGACCTGCCCGCCGCGCTCGACGGCGGCGCGCTCCATGATCAGGTCTCGGACGGCGGCGGCGAATCGCGGGTCGGCGCCGACGGTGTCCGAGCGGCGCACCGGCAGGCCCAGCTCCTCCGCCTTGGCCCTGGCCTCCGTGTCGAGGTCGTAGAGGACCTCCATGTGGTCGGAGACGAAGCCGATGGGCGCCATCACGACGGCCGGGACGCCCGCCGCGTGCTGCTCCTCCAGGTGGTCGCAGATGTCCGGCTCCAGCCACGGGATGTGCGGGGCGCCGGAGCGGGACTGGTAGACGAGCCGCCAGGGGTGGTCGACGCCGGTGCGCTCGCGGACGGCGTCGGCGATCAGCTGGGCCACGTCCAGGTGCTGCTCGACGTAGGCGCCGCCCTCGCCATGAGCCTCGGCCGGGCCGGAGGTGTCGGCGGCCGAGGTCGGGATGGAGTGGGTGGTGAAGGCGATGTGGGCGCCCGCGCGGACGTCCTCGGGGAGGTCGGCGAGGGAGCGCAGCACGCCGTCGATCATGGGCTCGACGAAGCCGGGGTGGTTGAAGTAGTGCCGCAGCTTGTCGATCTTCGGCAGCGGCAGGCCCTCGGCCTCGAGCGCGGCCAGCGCGTCGGCGAGGTTCTCGCGGTACTGGCGGCAGCCGGAGTAGGAGGCGTAGGCGCTGGTGGCGAGCACCAGGACGCGGCGGCGGCCGTCGGCCACCATCTCGCGCAGGGTGTCCGTCAGATACGGCGCCCAGTTGCGGTTGCCCCAGTAGACCGGCAGGTCCAGTCCGTGCCCGGCGAAGTCCTTGCGCAGGGCGTCCAGCAGGGCGCGGTTCTGGGCGTTGATGGGGCTGACCCCGCCGAACAGGAAGTAGTGCTGCCCGACTTCCTTCAGGCGTTCCTTCGGGATGCCGCGCCCGCGGGTGACGTTCTCCAGGAACGGGACCACGTCGTCCGGGCCTTCGGGACCGCCGAAGGAGAGCAGGAGCAGGGCGTCGTAGGGAGTGGCATCGAGCGCGTCTGGCATGACTCGATCCTGCCACCCGGTACCGACAGCCGGGGAACCGTGGGGTGACGAGTCGGGTTCCAACCGGTTCATGGCGGTTTTTCACGCAGCCAAACCAAGTGCCATGAGGACGCCCTCACTCGTAAGCCGTATCACCGCGTTCGCGCCTTACCACGCCGCTTCGGAGACCCCGTGCCCAGCCCCTGCAGAGCCCTGTTCACCGAACCCGGCACCAAGGCGTCCTCCGCCGCGGGATTCCTCGGCCGATGCCGCTGTCGATGATGGGCATCGGCGTGGTCACGATGGTCTCCCGGCTGACCGGGCGGTACGGGCTCGCGGGCGCGCTGCCGGCCACCATCGCGCCGGCCGCCGCGGTGATCGGGCCGCAGACCTCCCGGCTGGTCGACCGGCACGGGCAGCGCCGGGTGCTGCACCCCGCGACCCTGGTGGCCCTCGCCGCGGCGGCCGGTCTGCCGCCGGCCGCACATCTGACGTGGCCGGACTGGGTGCCGTTCGCGTGCGCGGCCGGGATCGGCTCGGTGCCGAGCCTCGGCCCGATGGTCCGGGCCCGCTGGGCGGCGCTGTACCGGGGCACCGAGAGGCTGCACACCGCATACTCGTTCGAGTCGGTCGTCGACGAGATCTGCTTCGTCTTCGGGCCGATGGTCTCGATCGGGCTGTCGACGGCCTGGTTCCCGGAGGCCGGGCCGCTGCTCGCCGCCTGCTTCCCGGCCGCCGGAGTCCTCTGGCTCACCGCCCAGCGCGGCACCGAGCCGCAACCGCACCCGCGCGAGCGCTCCGGCGGCGGCACGGCCCTGCGCTCGGCCGGGCTCCGGGTGCCGGTGGCGACCTTCGCGGCGACCGGCGCGATCTTCGGGTCGGTGGACGTGGTCACCGTCGCCTTCGCCGACGAGCGCGGCCACAAGGGCGCCGCGAGCGTGGTCCCCGCGCTGTACGCGGCAGGTTCCGGCGTCGCGGGGGTGGTCTTCGGGCTGCTGCGCCCGGCCGGGGCGGCGGAACGTCGCTGGCTGCTGGGCGTGACGGCGATGGCCGTGAGTATGATCCCCCTCCTACTGGTCGGAAACCTGCCGCTTCTGGCCGTGGCGCTGTTCGTTGCGGGGCTGTCCATCGCACCGACGATGATCACCACGATGTCCCTCGTCGAAGAGCACGTACCTCGCGCACAGCTCACCGAGGGAACGACCTGGGTGAGCACCGGCCTCGCGGTCGGCGTGGCGCTCGGCTCGTCCGTGGCCGGCTCGGCGATCGACGCGGCCGGGGCGCGGGCCGGGTACGGGGTTCCGGCCGTGTCCGGGGCCGTCGCGGTCGCGGTCGGTTTCCTCGGGTACCGCCGGCTGCCCAGGCCGGCCGCGGGTCGGGGAGGCACCGTTGAGCAGCACAGCGAGCGGGAAGAACGGCACCTGGCGTAACTGGGGCGGCACTGTGTCGGCCCGGCCCGCCCGGCAGGTCGCGCCTGCGTCGGTGGAGGAGCTGGCTGCGGCGGTGCGCCGGGCCGCCGAGGACGGCCTGAAGGTGAAGGCGGTCGGCACCGGCCACTCCTTCACGTCGATCGCGGCCACCGACGGTGTGCTGGTCCGCCCTCACCTGCTGACCGGCATCCGCGCCGTCGACCGGGACGCCATGACGGTCACGGTGGAGGCCGGCACCCCGCTCAAGCGGCTCAACGCGGCCCTCGCACGCGAAGGTCTGTCGCTCACCAACATGGGCGACATCATGGAGCAGACCGTCTCCGGGGCCACCAGCACCGGCACCCATGGCACGGGCCGTGCGTCGGCCTCGATCGCCGCCCAGATCAAGGGACTTGAGCTGGTCACGGCGGACGGCTCGGTGCTCACCTGCTCCGAGAAGGAGAACCCGGAGGTCTTCGCGGCCGCCCGAATAGGCCTCGGCGCCCTCGGGATCGTCACCGCGATCACCTTCGCCGTGGAGCCGCTCTTCCTGCTCACCGCCCGCGAGGAGCCGATGCCCCTCGACCGGGTCCTCGCCGAGTTCGATCAACTGTGGGCGGAGAACGAGCACTTCGAGTTCTACTGGTTCCCGCACACCGGCAACACCAACACCAAGCGGAACAACCGCAGCGCCGGCCCCGAGCAGCCCGTGGGGCAGCTGACCGGCTGGTTCGAGGACGAGTTCCTCTCCAACGGCGTCTTCCAGGTGGCCCAGTGGGTGGGCCGCGCCGCCCCGGCCTCCGTTCCGGCCATCGCGCGGATCTCCAGCAGGGCCCTGTCCGCACGGACGTACACGGACATCCCCTACAAGGTCTTCACCTCGCCGCGCCGGGTGCGTTTCGTGGAGATGGAGTACGCCGTCCCACGCGCGGCCCTGGTGGACACACTGCGCGAGCTGAAGTCCATGGTCGACCGCTCCGGGCTGCGGGTCAGCTTCCCCGTCGAGGTGCGCACCGCCCCGGCCGACGACATCACCCTGTCCACCGCCTGCGGCCGGGACAGCGCCTACATCGCCGTCCACATGTTCCGGGGCACTCCGTACCAGGCCTACTTCACCGCTGCCGAGCAGATCTTCACCGCCCATGAAGGCCGGCCGCACTGGGGCAAGGTGCACACCCGGGACGCCGAGTACTTCGGGCGCGTCTACCCGCGCTTCGGCGAGTTCACCGCATTGAGGGACCGTCTTGACCCGGAACGGCTGTTCCAGAACGACTACTTGCGGAGGGTTCTGGGGCCGTAGGCGCCGGGGCGGAGTCGCCGGGGGCGGGGGTCGCGGAGGACCGGCCCGGGACGTCGCCGGGCTCCCCGCTCGCAGAGTCGCCGGGCGTCGGCGTCGCGCTGCCGGCCGTGCCGCCGCCGGCGGCGGGCGCGCTCCCGTGGGACGGTGCGCCGGAGAGGGTCGGCATCACCCCGGACCTGGCGGGCACGTCGGACGGGGCGGAGGACGAGCCCCGGCCGGTGACGGCGTCACCGACCGTCGTGTCCGGACCGCCGCTGAAGCTGTCACCGGACGCCAGCTCGTACGTCGTGATGCCGCCCATGGTCACGCCGAACACGACGGCGGCCGCGACGACCGGCCGCCGCCGGCCCCTCACCCGAGCCCGGTGGACCGTGCCCTCGGTGAACTCGCCCGGAGCCCGCGGGACCTGCTCCCTGGGCCGGGCCGCGACCGTCGCCTCCCGCAACTGCTCCCCGGTCCTGCTGAGGACGTGCTGGAAGAGCGTGGCCCCGCAGGTGGCGACGACGCTGACGGCTCCCGCGCCGAGGATCGTGCCGTACACCCCGAAGTACGACGCGAGTTCGGCCGCCACGACGGCCGCCAGGGCACTGCCCGTGACCTGGGGGACGCTCAGGTCGACCCGTTTGCGACCCGCGTCGGCCGTTTCACGCATACCCGGAACGTGCCTGCCTTTCGCATACTTGATCGACATCGGCCCACCGAACGCACAAGAGAGGGACGCGCGACAGGAACGATTGGTTCCGTTTCTGGGGGTTACGTGAAGTTCGCCACGCCCATGATCCGCAATCCCGGTTGCCGACGGCCACCTCGCGAGCGTTGCCATAAGTTGGGCGGCGCGTCCATCCACGCACATGGTCCAAATGGAGTACTGTTGCGAGCCCTGGGTCCGGTCCCCCACCAGGGTGTCCGCGGCCTTGCAGGACCGCCGGGAGGGGGCTGGTTGCACAGGGTGACGGATTTGGTCACTTAGCGTTGCGAACAGGTAACCGTGCCATAACGGCGGCCCAGGGCCCGTGCCCGACACGCCGGGCAACTCGGCAAGGTTGTGGCAGGCTGCACCCGGGCAGGCCACACTCGACTAGCGGAAGCAGCGACGCACGTGACGTCGGCAGGCACCACCCGGGAGGTCCCCATGCCCGAACTGCGTGTCGTGGCCGTCTCGAATGACGGCACACGGCTGGTGCTGAAGGCTGCCGACGCAACGGAGTACACCCTTCCGATCGACGAACGTCTGCGCGCCGCCGTGCGCGGCGACCGGCCCCGGCTCGGCCAGATCGAGATCGAGGTCGAGAGCCATCTGCGCCCCCGTGACATCCAGGCGCGGATACGCGCAGGTGCCACCGCGGAAGAGGTCGCGCAGCTCGCCGGCATTCCCGTGGACCGGGTGCGGCGGTTCGAGGGCCCCGTGCTCGCCGAGCGCGCCTTCATGGCCGAGCGCGCCCGCAAGACCCCGGTCCGCCGACCCGGTGAGAACTCCGGACCGCTGCTCGGCGAGGCCGTGCAGGAGCGGCTGCTGCTGCGCGGCGCCGAGAAGGACACCGTGCAGTGGGACTCGTGGCGCCGCGACGACGGCACCTGGGAAGTGCTCCTCGTCTACCGGGTCGCCGGCGAACCGCACTCGGCGAGCTGGACGTACGACCCACCCCGGCGGCTCGTGCAGGCCGTGGACGAGGAGGCGCGCTCGCTCATCGGCGAGTCCGACGACCTCGCCGTACCCGAGCCGAGCTTCCCGTTCGTGCCGCGCATCGCCCGCCTGCCGCGCGAGCGTTCGATGGACCGCGCGCTCGACCGGAGCGACCGGGAGCGGCCGAGTCTGCCCGCGCAGTCGTCCGAGCCCGCCGAGGAGAGCACGGGCGAACGCGACTCGCTGACCAGCCTGCTGGAGGCGGTACCGAGCTTCCGGGGCGACCTGGTCGTCCCGGAGCGCCCGGCGGAGACGCCGGAGGAGCCCGACGGCGAACCGGCCGCCGAGGAGCCGCCGGCCCCCGCCGCCTCGGCCGGTTCGGCCTACGCGGACGTCCTCATGCCCCGCTCCGTGGGCAGCCATCGGGACCGGCTCATCGGCGCCACCGACCGCCAGGCCGAGGCGGACGGCGTCCGCCCGGGCCGCCGCGCCGCCGTGCCGAGCTGGGACGAGATCGTCTTCGGCACGCGCCGCAAGAAGCAGGAGTAACCGGCCGTACGGAAACGGACAGCGGGGGCACGCGCGCGTGTCCCCGCTTCCGGCTGCACGCGTGCGTACGCGCCTCCCGCCGCACACGTGCGTGCCTCCGCTCCCGGGTGCACGCGCGCGTGCCGCGTCGTGGGGGTTCTCGGGCGTGGTGCGGTGTCCTCGCCCGCTACTGCGGGTCCGCGCCCACCGCCACCGGACGGTTCGGGTCGGAGGACCACTCGGACCACGAACCGACGTACAGGTCCGCCGCAATGCCCGCCACGGCGAGCGCCAGGACCTCATGGGCGCCGGAGACGCCCGAGCCGCAGTACACGCCCACCTCGGTGTCCCCGGACACGCCCAGGGCCTTGAAGCGGTCCCGCAGCTCCGCCGCCGGCAGGAAGCGGCCGTCGGGGCCCACGTTCTCCGTGGTCGGCGCGGACACCGCGCCCGGGATGTGGCCGCCGGCCCGGTCGATCGGCTCCACCTCGCCGCGGTAGCGCTCCCCCGCACGCGCGTCCAGCAGCACACCCGAACGGGCCAGGGCGGCGGCTCCGTCGGCGTCCAGCAGCCCGGAGACGGCCGGCTCGGGCCGGAAGTCTCCCTCGGCGGGCTCAGGCAGCTCGGAGGACAGTTCGCCCTGCCAGGACGGCAACCCGCCGTCGAGGACCCGCACGTCCGGGTGACCCGTCCAGCGCAGCAACCACCAGGCGCGCGCCGCCGCCCAGCCCTGGCCGCCGTCGTACACGACGACCGGCCGCCCGGCCGAGACGCCCGCACGGCGCATCGCGGCACCGAACTCCTCGAGGTCCGGCAGCGGATGCCGGCCGTTCTGCCCCGGCTCGCCCGCCAACTCCCGGTCCAGGTCCACGAAGACCGCGCCCGGGACGTGCCCGGCGGCATACTCGGCCCGCCCGTCGAAGGCCGGCGCGCCCTCCGCCTTCGCCAGGCTCAGCTGCCAGCGCACGTCCAGCAGCACCGGAGGGCGGTCCCCGGTCGACTCACGTGCGAGATCGGTTGCGGTGATGATGGCTGTCATGGCGCCATGCATACGCCAGGGGTGGCCGCGGCGTCCAGGTCCGGCTACTCTGCTCGGCCGGGCGCGCTCGATCACGTGGCGTACGGGATCGAGCACGTGCTGTACACCCGGCGGACATCCGCCGGCCATCGTCAGGAAGCGGCGAAGACGGCAGACCGGGCATCCTCCCGGGGGGCGTCGCCGAGCGGCGGCGCGCCACGGCCCGTCCCGGCGTGGAGGATGCGGGCACCGGCACGGGCGTACCCGGCGCCGGCGTGGACCCCCTTCCGGGAAACGGAAGCGACACGGCCACCACGAGGGGCCGGGGAGAGAGTGATCGATGACCGAGGCACGGGAGGCGGCCGGCCCGCACACGGGGCGCGCGCCCGGCACGCCCTGCTGGGTGAGCCTGATGGCGCACGGGCTGGCCGCCACCGAGGAGTTCTACGGTGAGCTGTTCGGCTGGGAGTTCCGGCCGGGCCCGCAGCAGCTCGGCCCGTATGTGCGGGCGCTGCTGGACGACCACGAGGTGGCGGGCATGGGCCAGCTGCCGCCGGACCGCCGGCTGCCGA
Source organism: Streptomyces sp. NTD91 (assembly GCF_059510455.1). Taxonomy (NCBI): domain Bacteria; kingdom Bacillati; phylum Actinomycetota; class Actinomycetes; order Kitasatosporales; family Streptomycetaceae; genus Streptomyces; species Streptomyces sp. NTD91. Next base: position 127,307 of record NZ_JCAJZW010000020.1, on the reverse strand, counting down.
TCGCCTGGACGCCCTATCTCGCCTCGGACGACGTGGATCTGACGGCCGACATGGTGCGGGAATGCGGCGGCACGGTGGCGGTCGGGCCGCTGGACGCCGCCGAGGCCGGGCGGATGGCCATCGCCGCGGATCCCTCCGGGGCGGTGTTCGGCATCTGGCAGTGCGCAGCTCACCTCGGTACCACGATCACGGGAGTGCCCGGCACGCCCGCGTGGAACGAACTGGTGACCTTCGAGACGGAGAGCGTCGCCAAGTTCTACGCGACCCTGTTCGGATACGAAAGGGAACCGGTGGTCTCGGCCGACTTCGACTACGTGACGCTCCACCTCGACGGCCGCCCGGTCGCCGGTCTCCACGGCGTCGGCCACGCGCTGCCCCGCGACCGCGGATCGCACTGGCAGACGTACTTCGAGGTCGCCGACGCCGACGCGGCGGTACGGCAGGTCGCCGAGCTGGGCGGCCGCATCGTCCGGCAGCCGCAGGACAGCCCCCACGGCCGCGTGGCCACGGTGGCGGATCCGGAGGGCGCGGAGTTCTCGGTGGTCGCGAACCCGCACTGAGCGCCCCGCGGGGCGGGGCGGCCCGGTCCCGGCGGTGCCTCGGGGGCGCGTCGAACCGGCCCGGGGCCCTGCACGGGCTGGGACGGGGCTCGGCGACGCGGGCACGGACGGCATCGGCATCGGCAGACCGCGTACGCCCCGGACGAGCCCGGCTACGGCGGCCGGACGGACCCACGAGCGGGGCCGGATCGCGTCGGGCCGGACGGCCCACGGACGGCCGGCAGACGGTCGGCCTCAGGACGGGGAGACCGGCAGGACGTCCGGGGCCAGAGTCGCCGCGCGGGCCGTCGCGGCCGTCATCCTGCGGCGGTGGTGGCGGCGGCACAGCACCTCGTAGCCCACCTCGCCCGTCGACTGGTCCACGTCTCCGACGACCACCTGGGCGCCCTCGACCACCATCTCGCCGCCTATCGTGCGGGCGTTGTGCGTGGCGCGGGCGCCGCACCAGCACAGCGCCTCCACCTGGAGCACCTCGATGCGGTCGGCCAGCTCCACCAGCCGCTGCGAGCCGGGGAAGAGCTTGGAGCGGAAGTCGGTGGTGATCCCGAAGGCGTACACGTCCAGGCCCAGATCGTCCACCACGCGCGCGAGCTGGTCGATCTGCTCGGGCGAGAGGAACTGGGCCTCGTCCGCGATCACGTAGTCGGCCCGGCGGCCCTGCGAGAGGTGGTCCACCAGGGAGGCGTACAGGTCCTGGTCGTCGGCCACCTCCACCGCGTCGGTGACCAGCCCGAGCCGGGAGGACAGCTTGCCCTCGCCCGCGCGGTCGTTGCGCGTGAAGATCATGCCGACGAGGCCGCGCGCGGAGCGGTTGTGCTCGATCTGCAGAGCCAGCGTCGACTTCCCGCAGTCCATCGTTCCGGAGAAGAACACCAGCTCGGGCATGAGGAGTTGCGCACCTTTCGGTGAGAGGTCTTCAGGGGACGGGAGTGTCAGGAGCGTACTTCGAGCAGCGGGACCAGCTGTTCGGCGGGCGTCATCGAGCCGTGGTTGCCGACCAGCGCGGACTCCTTGGGCTCCCGCTCCGACGCGATGATCAGGACGTCGTCGTGCGCGGCCGCGACCACGTCCCCGAGCCGCGCGTACACCCGCTCGTCGATGTGCGGCCCGAACCACCCCGCCGCGATCGCCTCGTCCCGCGAGGCCACCCAGAACTGCTCGCCGAGCACCTCGCGCCAGACGGTCAGCACGTCGTCCTCGGCGCCCGGCACCGCGTACACGTGCCGCGCCCGGCCCTCACCGCCCAGCAGGGCGACCCCGGCGCGCAGCTCCCAGTCCGTGTCGAAGTCGAGGCGGTGCTCGTCGTCGAAGGGGATGTCGACCATGCCGTGGTCGGCGGTGACGTACAGCGCGCTGCGCGGCGGCAGTTGCTCGGCCAGGCGCTGGGCGAGCCGGTCGACGTACATCAGCTGGCCGCGCCAGGTGTCGGAGGCGACGCCGTAGCGGTGCCCCGCGCCGTCCAGCTCGGAGTAGTACGCGTAGACCAGCGCGCGGTCCCCGGCGGCCAGTTGCTCCGCCGCGAGGTCCATGCGCTCCTCGCCGCTGAGCCGTCCGTGGAAGGTGCCGCCGCTGAGCGCGACCTGGGTGAGCGGGGTGTGCTGGAAGGCGGGCGAGGTCACCTGAGCGGCGTGCACCCCGGCCCGGTGGGCCAGCTCGAAGACGGTGGGGTACGGCTGCCAGGCGCGCGGATCGGTGTACGGCTGCCAGCGGAGCTGGTTCATCAGCTCGCCGGTGGCCGGGTTGCGCACGGCGTAGCCGGGCAGGCCGTGCAGGCCGGGGGGCAGCCCGGTGCCGACGGAGGCGAGGGAGACCGCGGTGGTGGCCGGGTAGCCGGCGGTCAGCGGGCGGCCGGTGCCGCCGCGCGAGGTACCGAGCAACGAGGCCAGGAAGGGAGCCCCGTCGGCGTGCGCCCGCAGCTGCTCCCAGCCGAGGCCGTCTATGAGGAGGACGCAGACCCGGTCGGCCGCGGCCAGTTCCGGAATCGTGGCGGTCAGCCCGGGGACGCCCATGCCCGCGGCCACGGTGGGCAGCAGGTCGGCGAGAGAGCCGCTGCCGTACTCGGGCAGCGGCGCGGTGTCCAGGGCGAGCGGTTCCGGGTGGTCCCAGGCGGAGAGCTGGGACATCAGCGGCTGATGTCCGCGGTCGCCTCCGAGACGGCCTGGGCGAAGGCGAGCGCCTCGCGCACCGTCTCCGGTCCGTCCCCGGCCTCGCTGACGCGCAGGCTGAGGTCGTCCGCCGTGGAGTTGCCCGTGTAGCCGTGGTCGGCGTCGCAGTTGGGGTCGCCGCAGGCGGCGGGCTCCAGGTCGATGCGGCTGACCGCGCCCCAGCCGATGGTCAGCACGACCTCGCGGGGCAGGGTGCCCGGGGTGTACTGCTCCGGGTTCGCCACGACGCGGCTCACCACGACGGAGGAGATCCGCTCCAGCTTCACCGACTCGGTGGAGGTGGTGGCGTACGGCGTCGGGGAGGTGCTGTCGGCGGCCTGCTCGTCGGTGTGGCTGACGATGAAGCGGTTGCCGGTGAGGACCAGCACGGTCACGTGCCGGCGCACCTCGTTCTGGTCGAAGGTGGTCTCCTGGTGGACCAGGTACGACCGGATGGGCTCGCCGCCCACAGCGGCCTCCACCGCCTCGGCCACGAGGGCCGGGTAGTAGCCGCTGCGCTCGATCGCCGCGCGCAGCCCCTGGGTCGTCGTACTGGTCTTGGCCATGGCGTCCATCCTAATCCGTGGGCAAGGGCGGTCCGGGACAGTCGCGCAGACCGGGGGCGGGCTTCGCACGCGTGCCCGGCCGCCTGCGAAGGGCTCCCTGGCGGGCCTCGAGCCGCTCGGCGGCGATCAGGCACGAGAGAGGATCCGGACCGTCGGCCTCCGCTTCGAACGCGCCCACGAGGGCCGCTGCCTCGCCGAGGGCGCGCACGAGCCGTGCCGTCTCCTCGGCCGTGGCCGCACGGAGGACGCGGTCCTGGAAGGCGACCGGGTGTGACGCGACGTACGGGGCGGCGAAGCCGGCCGCCAGGCCGTGGTGGCAGGTGAGGTCGTGTCCGGCGGCGCGCCGCAGCTCCCCCGCGTCCCGGCCGATCACTTCCCGGTCCCGCGGGCTGCCCTCGTCCGGCCCGCGGACGGCGATCTCCATGCGGTCCCCCTCTCCCGCTCAGTAGGCCGGCATCGTGCGCGGGCCGAGGTCGTCGCGGGCCGGCGGCGGTGCCAGCCGTAGCGTGGCGCCGAGGACGCTGACGCCGTGCGGGGCGACGACGACCGGCTCCAGGGTGACGGCGACCACCTCCGGGTGATCGTCGACCAGCCGGGACACCCGTAGCAGCAGCTCCTCCAGTGCCGGGGTGTCGACGGGCGTGGAGCCGCGCCAGCCGAACAGCAGCGGTGCCGTACGGATCGAGCGCACCAGCGAGGTCGCCTCCCGGTCGGTGACCGGCACGAGCCGGTGCGCCATGTCACCGAGGAGCTGGGAGGCGGCTCCGGCGAGCCCGAAGGACAGCACGGCCCCGGCCGCCGGATCGATCACGGCCCGTACGACGGTGTCGACACCGCGCGGCGCCATGCCCTGCACCACCGGCCGCAGCTCCTCCGGCTTCCCGAACAGCTCGGTCAACTCGGCGTACGCCCGGCGCAGTTGCTCCTCGTCCGCGAGGTCGAGGCGTACGCCGCCGAGGTCGGCGCGGTGCCTGAGATGCGGGGCGGTGGCCTTGAGTGCCACCGGGTAGCCGAGGGTGCGGGCGGCTTCGGCTGCGGCGTCGGGGGTGGGCGCGGGCAGGGCGCGCCGCACCGGGATGCCGTACCTGCCGAGCAGTTCGCAGGTCTCCGCGTCGGAGATCGTGAGCCCTTCACCCCGCATGAGCAGCTCGTCGATCAGTCGCGCTGCGCCCTTCTCGTCGATGTCCTCGTACTCGGGCACCTTCCCGGGGTCCAGGGCCTCCCGCCGCCACTGCCCGTACCTGACGGCCTCGGCAAGGGCCCGCACGGCGCGTTCGGCGGCCGGGTAGGCGGGGATGAGATGGGTGCCCTCCGGGGGTGGTCCCGCGGCGGGCAGTCGTTCCGCGGGGCGAAAGGACAGGCCCTCGCCGCCGGGCGCCTTCTCAGCGGCCTGCGGTGCCGTACTGGCCGCAGCCGACAACGCTTCCGCAAGTCCCCCCAGCTCCACGTGCACCACCAGCACCGGCTTTCCCGGCACTGCCGCCGCGGCCGACCGCAGCGCCTCGGCCAGCTCCGCGTCCCTGGGCGACGCCTCCCCGATGGCGGGGATCGCCGTGACGACGACGGCGTCGTTCGTGTCGTCCGCCAAGGCCCGTGCCAGCGCGCCGTGGAAGTCCTCCGCCGTCGCCCCGGTCGTCAGGTCCAGCGGACGCGACGGCCGCAGTCCCTCCGCCAGACACCGGTCGTACGTCAGCACGCCCAGCGACTCGGAGTTGCCGAGGATCGCCACCCGGGGCCCGGCCGGCAGCGGCTGCCGGGCGAGCAGCAGGCCCGTGTCGACCAGTTCGGTGATCGTGTCGACCCGGATCACTCCGGCCTGACGCAGCAGCGCGGAGACGGTGGCGTGCGGCAGCCGGGTGGCGCGCACCGCGTGTCCCTGCGGCGCGGAGCCGACCCCCTGCACCACGACCAGTGGTTTCACCGCCGCCGTCCGCCGCGCGAGGCGGGTGAACTTGCGCGGGTTGCCGATGGACTCCAGGTACATGAGGGCGACGTCGGTCTCCGGGTCGTCGTACCAGTACTGGAGGACGTCGTTGCCGGAGACGTCCGCGCGGTTGCCCGCGGACACGAAGGTGGACACACCGGTGACCCCGGTGACCCCTCCGCCGCGCCGGTGCAGCCGGGACAGCAGGGCGATGCCGATGGCACCGGACTGGGCGAACATCCCGATGCGGCCGGGGCGCGGCATCTCCGGGGCGAGGGAGGCGTTCAGCCGCACGTCCGGCGCGGTGTTGATGATCCCGAAGGCGTTGGGCCCGATGATCCGCATGCCGTACGCGCGCGCCTGCCGCACGAGCGCCCGTTGCCGCTCGCGCCCGTCGGACCCGCTCTCGGCGTATCCCGCGGAGAGCACGACGAGCCCCTGCACTCCGTGTACTCCGCACTCCGCGACCACGGCGGGCACGTGCTCGGCGGGTACGGCGACCACGGCGAGGTCCACGTGCTCGCCGATGTCGCGCACGCACCGGTACGCCGGCACCCCGTCGACCTCGGCGACGTTCTCCGGGAAGGCCTTGTTCACGGCGTACAGCCGGCCGCCGTAGCCGGCGTCCCTGAGGTTGCCGAGCACGCTGCGGCCGACCCCGCCTGCGGCGCGGCCGACGCCGACGACCGCCACGGAGCCGGGCCTGAGCAGCCGCCGCACCGAACGGGCCTCGGCGCGTTGCTCACGCGCGCGTTGCACCGCGAGGGAGCGGTCGGTGGGCTCGAGGTCGAACTCCAGGCGGACCACGCCGTCCTCGAAGCTGCGCTTCTGGGTGTAGCCGGCGTCCGTGAACACCTTGATCATCTTGGTGTTGGCGGGCAGCACCTCCGCGGTGAAGCGGCGGATGCCGCGCTCGCGGGCGACCGCGGCGATGTGTTCCAGCAGGGCGGAGGCGACCCCGCGGCCCTGATGGGCGTCCTGCACCAGGAAGGCGACCTCGGCCTCGTCGGCGGGTGCGGACGCCGGCGCACCGTCGGCGCCGATGCGGTCATAGCGTACGGTGGCGATGAACTCGCCGCCGATGGTGGCCGCGAGTCCCACCCGGTCCACAAAGTCGTGGTGCGTGAAGCGGTGGACGTCCTTGGCGGAGAGCCTGGGGTACGGCGCGAAGAAGCGGTAGTACTTCGACTCGTCCGAGACCTGCTCGTAGAAGCTGACCAGGCGGTCGGCGTCATCAACGGTGATGGGCCTGATGCGTGCGGTGCCACCGTCGCGCAGCACCACGTCCGCCTCCCAGTGAGCGGGGTACTGGTGCCGGTCCTTCCGGTCCGCCGAGGTCTGCATGGGCCCCAGAGTACGGCTCGCGTCCGACAACGGCGCAGGGCAGTCTGTGGAGGACGACACGTCGGACCGAGGCCGCGGTCCGACGGTGCCCCGGGAAGGACGCGGGTCCGATCCGGGCATGCTTCACGATGTGGGAAACTGGTCTAGACAACCCTGAAGACTGAAGGGCAGCAACACATGGCTGAGCGCCGCGTCAACGTCGGCTGGGCCGAGGGCCTCCACGCCCGCCCCGCCTCCATCTTCGTCCGAGCCGCCACGGCCGCAGGCGTCCCGGTGACGATCGCCAAGGCTGACGGCACCCCCGTCAACGCGGCCTCCATGCTGGCTGTCCTGGGTCTGGGCGCCCAGGGCGGCGAGGAGATCGTCCTGGCCTCCGACGCCGAGGGTGCGGACGCCGCCCTGGACCGTCTGGCCAAGCTGGTCTCCGAGGGCCTCGAGGAACTGCCCGAGACGGTCTGAAGTCCAGCGCGCCGATGACCGAAGCCGCGTCGCCCTTTCCGGGGCGGCGCGGCTCCGCCCTTTTCTGGGCACATTGCGCACACACCTGAATTCGCGCAGCGGAAATACACCACCACCGAATTACTCTTCTTTGTATACGGCGTCCGTGTTAATGCCGGAGGCCCGACATGTTTACGGCGTGTTGCGAAGTCCTCACACGCTCCGCGGCCCGGGGAAAACGCAGCCGGTGCGCGGCCGTCGTGCGCTCGGTGTGCAGCGCCGTGAGCGCCCGCGCGCGTTCGCCGTCGCCGCGCGCCACCGCGTCGACGATGGCGCCGTGCTCCGCCCAGGCGTCCACGGGGCTGGCCGGCGCCTCCACCGCGTACATCCAGGCGATCTTGTGCCGCAACTGGGTGAGCATCGCGGTCAGCGAGGGGCTGCCGCAGGCCTGGGCGAGCGTCTCGTGGAACCAGCCGCCCAGCGAGCGCAGATCCTCGCTGTTGCCCCTCCTCGCCCGCTCCTGCCCCAGCCTGACCAGGCCGCGCAGCACCTTCAGATGGGCGTCGCTGCGCCGCTGGGCGGCCCGGGCGGCCCCGAGCGGCTCCAGGAGCATCCGCATCTCCAGCAGGTCGACGGCCTCCTGCTCGGTCGGCTCGGCCACGCACGCGCCCGCATGCCGGCGCGTCACGACGAAGCCCTCGGCCTCCAGAGTGCGCAGGGCCTCCCGGACCGGGACACGCGAGACGCCGTAGCGGCGGGCCAGGACTTCCTCGGTGAGGCGGCCGCCGCGCTCGTGCACACCGGCGATGATGTCGTCCCGGATCGCCGTGCACACCGAGTGCGCCGGAATACGCATGCCCGACCTCCGCCTTAATCCCCGTGAAACGCCGACGATGGACGCCCGTTCCGTGACTCTATTCCAATGAGCCGGAATTTCCGACGGCGGGCCGGAAGCAATGGATATTTTTTGGTCAGCGGACCGGGGCGGAGCCGGTGGGAAAACGGCGAAAGCCCCGGCCGGTGGGCCGGGGCCGCGTCCGCCGTCGCCGGGGCGTCAGACGTTCACGCCGTGCTTGCGGAGGTAGGCGACGGGGTCGACGTCGGAGCCGTAGTCGGGCGTCGTACGGGCCTCGAAGTGCAGGTGCGGGCCCGTGGTGTTGCCGGTCGCGCCGGACAGGCCGATCTGCTGGCCGGGGACGACCCGCTGGCCGACCGAGACGCCGATGGACGACAGATGGCCGTACTGGGTGTACATTCCGTCGGCCATCCTGATCACGATCTGGTTGCCGTACGCGCCGCCCCAGCCGGTGGAGACGACGGTGCCGGAGCCGACCGCGTGGACGGGCGTGCCGCCTGCCGCGTGGAAGTCGATGCCGGTGTGCGAGCCGGACGACCACAGGGAACTGCTGGCCTTGTAGCCGGTGGAGACGTAGGAGTCCGCGATCGGGGCGACGAAGGTGTTCAGCAGGCGCCTGCGCTCGGCCTCGCGCGCCGCGCGCTCCCGGGCCTGCCGTTCCTGCTTCGCCTTCCTGACCGCGGCCTCCTCGGCCGCCCTCTGCTCGGCGGCCCGCTTCTGCGCGGCGGCCTGCGCGTCGATGTGCTCGGCCACGTCGTCGCTGACGGTGAGGACCGGGGTGAGGCCGGTCTGCTCCACGGTGTTCTCGGCGGCGAGCGCCGGGGAGGCGGCGAGGGCGCCGAGGACACCGGTGGTGGTGAGGGCCGCGATACCGGCCGCCTGAGCGGAGGTGCGCTTGACCCGGCCGGGCTTGCGGTGCTTCCCGGTGGCGCACGTGAACGCCATGGAGTGGCTTGTCCTTTCCTTCCCTCTCGCCTACCGGGTTAGCTGACGGGTTCGGAGCAGGAAGGTCTCCTACGGGCCCCACACCGTTCGCGCGGGCGCCCGATTCACCCCAGGGACGTGGGTCCCCGGCTCCCCTGGCTCGCGCCGTACGGGGACTCGGCGATGCTGTCCGGTGCCGCGGGTACGCGCACTGCCGACGAACAGCCCGCACGACGCTACGGAAACCCGCTTCCGAATCCCAAACGAAGCGGGGCCTTTGTTGCGCATCCCACAGGGCAGACACGCAACCTCCGCCTCAAATCGGGCATCTGAGGAAGGGAGTGGAACAGCCCGGGGCTCCGACGGTCCGCGGACCGTCGGAGCCCCGGGCGCGCATGGCGGCTACTCGGCCGCCACGACGGTCACTTCGCCGATGCCGAGCGCCTCCACCGGTGCCTTGATCCGGGAGGCGTCACCGACCAGCACCGTCACCAGGCGGTCCACCGGGAAGGCGTTCACGACGGCGGCCGTGGCCTCCACCGTGCCCGTGGCCGCGAGCCGCTGATACAGCGTCGCCTGGAAGTCGTCGGGCAGGTGCTGCTCGACCTGGTCGGCCAGCGTGCTCGCCACGGCCGCCGCGGTCTCGTACTTCAGCGGCGCCACCCCGACCAGGTTCTGCACCGCCACGTCCCGCTCGGCGTCGGTCAGGCCCTCCGCCGCGAGGGTGCGCAGCACCTTCCACAGGTCGTCCAGCGCGGGACCGGTGTTGGGGGTGTCCACGGAGCCGCTGATGGCGAGCATCGACGCACCCGTCCCGTCCGGCGCGGACCTGAGGACCTGCCCGAAGGCGCGCACCCCGTAGGTGTAGCCCTTCTCCTCACGCAGGACGCGGTCCAGTCGGGAGGTGAGGGTGCCGCCGAGGCAGTACGTGCCGAGCACCTGGGCGGGCCACACGCGGTCGTGCCGGTCGGGTCCGATCCGGCCGATGAGCAGCTGCGTCTGGACGGCGCCGGGCCGGTCCACGATGACCACGCGCCCGGTGTCGTCGGCGGTCACCGGCGGCACGGGCCGCGGCTCGCCCGAGGTGCCGGTCCAGGCGCCCAGGGTGTCGGCGAGCAGCGCGTCCAGGTCGACGCCGGTGAGGTCGCCGACCACGACCGCGGTGCCCGTGGCGGGACGTACGTGCCGGTCGTAGAAGGCGCGCACGGCAGCGGCGTCGATCTTCTCGACCGTCTCCTCGGTGCCCTGGCGGGGGCGCGACATGCGCGCGGCCGCCGGGAACAGCTCCTTGGAGAGCTCCTTGGCGGCGCGGCGCGAGGGGTTGGCCAGCTCGTGCGGGATCTCGTCCAGGCGGTTGCGGACCAGCCGCTCGACCTCGCTCTCGGCGAAGGCGGGCGCCCGCAGGGCGTCGGCGAGCAGGTCGAGGCCCTTGGCAAGGCGGGAGGCCGGGACCTCCAGGCTGAGCCGGACGCCGGGGTGGTCCGCGTGCGCGTCCAGGGTGGCGCCCGCGCGCTCCAACTCGGCGGCGAACTCCTCCGCGGAGTGCTTGTCGGTGCCCTCGGAGAAGGCCCGCGCCATGATCGTGGCGACACCGTCCAGACCGGCCGGCTCGGCGTCCAGCGGCGCGTCCAGCAGCACCTCGACGGCGACGACCTGCTGGCCGGGGCGGTGGCAGCGCAGCACGGTCAGGCCGCTGTCCAGAGCCGAGCGCTCGGGGGCCGGGAACGCCCACGGCCTGGCCTCGCCGGGCTGCGGCTGGGGGTGGAAGTCCATGGTGGCGAGCTCGGTCACTTGGCCGTCTCCTCGTTCTCGTTACCGGCCTCTACGGTCGCTTCCTGCTCCGGGTCCTCGGGGACGTCGGCGTCCGGGGCCTCCTGGGGGGCCTTCGGCTCGTACACCAGCACCGCGCGGTTGTCGGAGCGCAGGCGCGCCTTGGCGATCTCCTGGACCTCCTCGGGGGTCACCTCGAGGACGCGCTTGACGGCAGTGAGGGCGAGCTGCGGGTCGCCGAACAGGACGGCGTACCGGCACAGTTCGTCGGCGCGGCCGGCGACCGTGCCGAGCCGGTCCAGCCACTCGCGCTCCAACTGGGCCTGGGCGCGCTCCATTTCCTCGGGCGTGGGGCCCTCCTCGGCGAACCGGGCCAGTTCCTCGTCGATGGCGGCCTCGATGACCGGTACCTCGACGTCCCCGGAGGTCTTCACGTCCAGCCAGCCCATGGAGGGCGCGCCGGCCAGGCGCAGCAGGCCGAAGCCGGCCGTGACGGCCGTACGGTCGCGGCGGACCAGCCGGTTGTAGAGGCGGGAGGACTCGCCACCGCCGAGGACGGTCAGGGCGAGGTCGGCGGCGTCGCACGCGCGTGTGCCGTCGTGCGGGAGGCGGTAGGCGGCCATCAGGGCGCGCGCCGGGACCTCCTCGACGACGACCTCGCGCTTCTGCTCGCCGATGACCTCCGGCAGGGAACCGTCGCGGGGGGCGGGCTTGCCGTCGTGGGAGGGGATCGACCCGAAGTACTTCTCGATCCAGGCGAGGGTCTGCTCGGGGTCGATGTCGCCGACCACGGAGAGCACCGCGTTGTTCGGCGCGTAGTAGGTGCGGAAGAACCGGCGGGCGTCCTCCAGGGTGGCCGCGTCCAGGTCCGCCATGGAGCCGATCGGCGTGTGGTGGTAGGGGTGGCCCGCCGGGTACGACAGGGCGGTCAGCTTCTCGAAGGCGGTGCCGTAGGGCACGTTGTCGTAGCGCTGGCGGCGCTCGTTCTTGACCACGTCCCGCTGGTTCTCCATGGACTCGTCGTCCAGGGCGGCCAGCAGGGAGCCCATCCGGTCGGCCTCCAGCCAGAGGGCCAGCTCCAGCTGGTGGGCGGGCATGGTCTCGAAGTAGTTGGTGCGCTCGAAGCTGGTGGTGCCGTTGAGCGAGCCGCCGGCCCCCTGCACGAGCTCGAAGTGGCCGTTGCCCTTGACCTGCGCCGAGCCCTGGAACATCAGGTGCTCGAAGAGGTGAGCCAGGCCGGTGCGTCCCTTGACCTCGTGGCGTGAGCCGACGTCGTACCAGAGGCAGACCGCCGCCACCGGGGTCAGGTGGTCCTCGGAGAGCACCACGCGCAGACCGTTGGCCAGGCGGTGCTCGGTCGCTGTCAGGCCCCCGGAGCCTGCCTCGGCTGTGGTCGTGTGACCCATGGGCATGTGCGTCCCTTCGCGAGCGGAGGCGGTTGTCAAAACCGCGGTTTTCCTGCCGTTCCTGCCACTGTATGCACAGCGTGCGGGAGCTCGGCGGCGTTCCGGCGGGACGTACGCCCTCAGCGGATCCCGTAGCCTGCTGCGGACCCGCCCCGAAGCCCGCCGGAGGCCGGCCGGGACGGGTCGTGGCACGGGTTGTCAGTGCCTCGGTCCACAATGGTCCGCGTCAGAACCGTCAATCCTTTGAGCAAGGAGCCGGCAGCGATGGCCCGCCGCAGTACGAAGACCCCGCCGCCCGACGACTCGTACGAGGAGAAGATCCTCGACATCGACGTCGTGGACGAGATGCGTGGCTCCTACCTCGAGTACGCGTACTCGGTCATCTACTCACGCGCCCTGCCCGACGCCCGTGACGGCCTCAAGCCGGTGCACCGCCGGATCGTGTACCAGATGAACGAGATGGGCCTGCGTCCCGAACGCGGCTATGTGAAGTGCGCGCGTGTCGTCGGCGAGGTCATGGGCAAGCTGCACCCGCACGGAGACGCGTCGATCTACGACGCCCTGGTGCGCATGGCCCAGCCGTTCTCCATGCGCGTGCCGCTCGTCGACGGCCACGGCAACTTCGGCTCGCTGGGCAACGACGACCCGCCGGCCGCCATGCGGTACACCGAGTGCCGGATGGCCGAGGCGACGAGCCTGATGACCGAGTCGATCGACGAGGACACGGTCGACTTCGCCCCGAACTACGACGGCCAGGAGCAGGAGCCGGTGGCGCTGCCCGCCGCCTTCCCGAACCTGCTGGTCAACGGCTCCTCGGGCATCGCGGTGGGCATGGCGACGAACATGCCTCCGCACAATCTGCGCGAGGTCGTCGCCGCCGCCCGCCACCTGGTCAAGTACCCGAACGCGGACCTGGACGCCCTGATGAAGCACGTCCCGGGCCCGGACCTGCCCACCGGCGGCCGGATCGTCGGCCTGGACGGCATCCGGGACGCGTACGCGACGGGCCGGGGCACCTTCAAGATGCGCGCGACCGTCTCGATCGAGACGGTGACCGCCCGCCGCAAGGGCCTGGTGATCACGGAACTGCCGTTCGCGGTCGGTCCGGAGAAGGTCATCGCGAAGATCAAGGACCTGGTCAACAGCAAGAAGGTCCAGGGCATCGCCGACGTCAAGGACCTCACCGACCGCGAGCACGGACTGCGCCTGGTCATCGAGATCAAGAACGGCTTCGTGCCGGAGGCGATCCTGGAGCAGCTGTACAAGCTGACCCCGATGGAGGAGTCCTTCGGCATCAACAACGTCGCCCTGGTGGACGGTCAGCCGCTCACCCTGGGCCTGAAGGAGCTGCTGGAGGTCTACCTCGACCACCGCTTCGACGTGGTCCGGCGCCGCAGCGAGTTCCGCCGCGGCAAGAGGCGGGACCGGCTGCACCTGGTCGAGGGCCTGCTGACCGCGCTGGTCGACATCGACGAGGTCATCCGGCTGATCCGGTCCAGCGAGAACTCCGCACAGGCCAAGGAGCGCCTGATGCAGCGGTTCTCACTGAGCGAGGTGCAGACGCAGTACATCCTCGACACGCCGCTGCGCCGGCTCACCAAGTACGACCGCATCGAGCTGGAGGCGGAGAAGGAAAGGCTCACCGCGGAGATCGCGGAGCTGACCCGGATCCTGGAGTCCGACACGGAGCTGCGCAAGCTGGTCTCGGCCGAACTGGCCGCCGTGGCGAAGAAGTTCGGCACCGACCGGCGTACGGTCCTGCTGGAGTCGGCGGGCGCCACGGCGGCCACGGTGCCGCTGCAGGTCGCCGACGACCCCTGCCGGGTGCTGCTGTCCTCGACGGGTCTGCTGGCCCGTTCGGCGACCGCCGAGCCGTCCCCGCAGGAGGCGGGCGCCAAGCGGGTCAAGCACGACGTGATCGTCTCGGCGGTCCCGGCGACCGCGCGCGGCGAGATCGGCGCGGTGACCTCGACGGGCCGGCTGCTGCGGATCAGCGTGGTCGACCTGCCGCAGCTGCCGGAGACGGTGACGGCGCCGAACCTCTCCGGAGGGGCGCCGCTGGCCGAGTTCGTCTCCCTGGAGGACGACGAGACGGTGGTCTGCCTGACCACGCTGGACGAGTCGTCACCGGGTCTCGCGCTGGGCACCGAGCAGGGTGTCGTCAAGCGTGTGGTGCCCGACTACCCGTCCAACAAGGACGAGTTGGAGGTCATCACGCTCAAGGAGGGTGACCGAATCGTCGGCGCGGTGGAGCTGCGCACCGGCGAGGAGGACCTGGTGTTCATCACCGACGACGCGCAGTTGCTGCGCTTCCAGGCGTCCGTCGTGCGCCCGCAGGGCCGCCCGGCCGGCGGTATGGCGGGTATCAAGCTCGCCGAGGGCGCCAAGGTCATCTCCTTCACGGCCGTCGACCCGGCGGCGGACGCGGTGGTGTGCACGGTCGCGGGCTCGCGCGGCACGCTGGACGACTCGGTGCAGACGACGGCCAAGCTGACCCCGTTCGACCAGTACCCGCGCAAGGGCCGGGCCACGGGCGGGGTGCGCTGCCAGCGGTTCCTGAAGGGCGAGGACTGCCTGGCGCTGGCCTGGGCGGGCCCGGCTCCCGCGCGCGCGGCCCAGAAGAACGGAACCCCGGCGGACCTTCCGGAGCCGGACCCGCGCCGGGACGGCTCGGGCACGTCGCTGCCGAAGACGGTGGCCGTCGTCGCGGGACCGGTGCTCTAGCCGGCCTCGGCACCGGGATCCTCCTCGGTGCCCTGGACGTGGCGCAGGACGCCCCACATGCCGTGCTCGTCGGCGTGTGGGGCGTCGTTCTCGCAGCCCTTGAGCTCCTGACCGAGGGCCTCGGTGTCGATGCCGGAGCCGATCAGCACCAGTTGGGTGCGGCGGGCGTCGTCCGCGGCCCAGGGCTGCGGGTAGAAGCGCAGGAACCGGCCGACGGCGTGCACGGCGTACCGGTTGCGGGTGTCGTACGGCCCGAAGCCGACGTGTCCCTTGATCCGGTACAGCCCCTCGGGCCGGCTGTCCAGGAACCGCATGAGCCGGCGCGGCTCCATCGGTACGTCGGACACGAAGGACAGGCTGTCGTAGCCGGTGTGCAGGTGGCCGGCGCGCTCGTCCGTGCCGTGGTCGTGCAGGTCGTCGAAGGAGAGCTGCCCCGTCCGCTCCTCGCTCGGCCTGCAGTCGAAGAGGAACTCCGGGTCGATCCGGCCGTAGCTGGCGGGGACCACGGCGCCGCGGGAGGTGAGGGAGCGCACCAGGCCGAGCACCCGGTCGGCGTCGTCGGCCCGGTCGAGCTTGTTGACCACGACCAGGTCGGCGAGGGCCAGATGCCGGTCGAGCTCGGGGTGCCGGGCCCGGGTGTCGTCGAACTCGGCGGCGTCCACGACCTCGACGAGTCCGCCGTAGACCACTCGCGGGTTCTCGCCGGCCAGCACCATCCGTACGAGTTCCTGCGGCTCGGCGAGCCCGCTGGCCTCGATGACGATCACGTCGATTCCGGTGGCCGGGTCGGCGAGCCTGTCCAGGTAGCCGTCGAGTTCGCTCGTGTCGACCGCGCAGCACAGACAGCCGTTGCCGAGCGAGACGGTCGAGTCGCCGAGGGCACCCGCGACCGCCATCGCGTCGATCTCGATGGCGCCGAAGTCGTTGACGATCGCCCCGATACGGCTGCCTCTGCTGCGGTGCAGGAGGTGGTTGAGGAGCGTGGTCTTCCCGGATCCCAGGAATCCCGCGAGCACGACGACGGGGATCTGCGGACCGCTGCTGTTCCCCAACGGGTGTCCTCTCTGTGTGTGGAACGGCTGCCGGTCCAGGATAAGAGGGGCTACTGGGGCTGTTGTGTCGGCCGACGGCGGCACCGGTGGAGTGGTGTGGTCAGCCGGCGGCCGGCACCGCGACCGGCGGCGTCGGCCCCACGTACCGCGCCGCCGGGCGGATGATCTTGGAGTCGCCCGCCTGTTCCAGGATGTTGGCGCTCCAGCCCACCACCCGCGCAGCGGCGAAGGTGGGGGTGAACATCTCCCGGGGCAGGCCGCAGAGTTCCATGACCACGCCGGCGTAGAACTCGACGTTGGTGTGCAGTTCCCGGCCGGGCTTCAGCTCGGCGAGGATCGCCTCGACCCGCCGCTCGACCTCCACCGCGAACTCCACCCGCGGACCGCCGAAGCTCTGGGCGATCTCCCGCAGCATCCGCGAACGCGGGTCCTCTGTGCGGTAGACGGCGTGCCCGAAGCCCATGATCCGCTCACCGGCGAGCACGCGCTCACGGATCCAGGGGTCGATCCGCTCCGGCGTGCCCATGGCGTCCAGGGTGTCCAGCGCGCGGCTGGGCGCGCCTCCGTGCAGCGGGCCGGACAGGGCTCCCACCGCTCCGGTCAGGCAGGCGGCGACATCGGCGCCGGTGGAGGCGATGACGCGGGCGGTGAAGGTTGATGCATTGAATCCATGATCAATGGTTGAGATCAGGTATTGCTCGACCGCACGCGCGCGCCGCGGCTCGGGCTCCTCACCCGTGAGCATGTACAGGTAGTTGGCCGCGTAGGGGAGATCGTCGCGCGGCTGGACCGGGTGGAGGCCCTGCCCCAGTCGGTACAGCGCGGTGAGCAGCGTGGGCACGGCCGCGCAGACGGCCACGGTGTCGGCGCGGCGCCGGTCGGCGCCGGTGTCGTGCACCGGTCGCAGCCCCCGGGCCGAGCCGAGCAGGGACAGGGCCGTGCGCAGCCCGGAGAGCGGGCCGGAGACACGGCTCGCCGCGGTGATCGCGGGCAGCGCCGCCGCGACCTCCTCGGGCAGCCGCCGCAGCGCCGCGGTCTCGGCGGCGAAGGCGGCGCGACGCTCGGGGTCCGGGAGCGTGCCGTGGACCAGGAGATGCCATACGTCCTCGAATCCGCGGGTCTGCGCGAGTTCGACGGCCGAGTACTGGCGGTAGTGGTAGAAGCCCTCGCGCCCACGGACGTCGCCGATCTCGGTCTCGGCGACGACGACGCCGGCGAGACCGCGCGGTGCGTCGATGAGTGGGGCTGCGGTCGTGTTGATGGCCATGATTCTCCTCACTGGACTTGATCCGACTGTCCATGATTGACGAATTTCTTGTCAATATTGATTTGATCAATGTGTTCGGATCAATGTGTGCAGAGGCGGCTACGGTGACCCCCATGCGCGATCACGAACCCGCTCCCGGCCGCCCCGGGCGCAGGCTGACCACCAAGGAGACCGCCGAACTGCTCGGCGTGAAGCCGGAGACGGTGTACGCGTACGTGAGCCGGGGCCTGCTCAGCAGCAGGCGCGAGCCCGGCGGGCGTGCCAGCACCTTCGAGGCGAAGGAAGTGGAGGCCCTGGCCAGCCGACACCGCCGCGAGGCGGCCAGCACCCCGGGCTCCGGCGGCGACCTCTCCGTGCGGACCCGCATCACGCTGATCGAGCAGGACCGGTACTACTTCCGCGGCGTGGACGCCGTCGAGCTGGCTCGCCGTCACTCCTACGAAGAGGTCGCGGAGTGGCTGTGGACGGGCCGGCTCACCCCGGGCGTCACCTTCTCCGCACCCGGCCCCACCGTCGAGGTCGCGCGCCGCGCGGTGAACGCCCTGTCCGAGCACGCCTCCCCCACCGACCGGCTGCGTGTGGCGGCGGTCGCCGCTGCGGCCGAGGACCCGCTGCGCTTCGACCTGTCGGAGGATGCGGTGCTGAACACCGCGCGGACCCTGATCCCCACGCTCGTCGCCGCACTGCCCCCGGTCGTGTACGCCCCCGAGGACGACGGCCCGCTCGCCCGCCGGCTGTGGAACCGGTTGACCGGCCGCTCCGCCGACGAGGCCTCCCTGCGCGTCCTCGACACGGCGCTCGCCCTGCTCGCCGACCATGACCTGGCCGCCTCCACGCTTGCGGTCCGGGTCGCCGCCTCGGCCCGCGCGCATGCCTACGCCGCCGTCTCGGCCGGCCTCGGCGTCCTGGAGGGCCCGCTGCACGGCGCCGCGAGCGGCAGCGCCCATCGCATCCTGCTCGACGTGCTCGACCAGGGCACGGCGGTCCCGGTGATCGCCGAGGAACTGCGCGCGGGACGCCGCGTCCCCGGGCTGGGCCACCGGCTGTACGCCGGCGAGGATCCCCGCGCGCGTGTGCTGTTCGGACTGCTGGAGCACGTCCCGCGTGCGGAGTCCGCCCTGCTCGCCGCCCGGGACATCGTCGCCACGACCGCCCGGCACACCCCGCTGCACGCCAACGTCGACCTGGCCCTGGCGGTGTTCACCGCGTCCAGCGGGATGCCCGCGACGGCCGGCGAGACGATCTTCGCCATCGCCCGGACGGCCGGCTGGATCGCCCACGCCCTGGAGGAGTACGGCGAACGGCCGCTGCGCATGCGCCCGGTGGGCCAGTACGTCGGCACCCGGCCTCCGCAGCCGCTCCCCGAGGAGATCGGCCCGGGAGACCTTCCGGACTAGGTGTTCTGCCCATGGCTGTCGGTGACAGCGATCACTGACGTGTGATCTCGAAATGGGTGAGGGCCTACTGGCTCGGTGTGGATTGCGACATCTGCACCGGCGACCGGAAAGGCCCTCATGCCGCACCGTAACGCACCGCTGACCGAGACCGGACGCCTGCGCCTGGCCCGCTGTCTCGTGGACGGCGACTGGCCGCTGCGGCGGGCCGCGGAACGCGTCCAGGTCTCCGTGAGCACCGCCAAGCGGTGGGCCGACCGCTACCACGGCCCTGTCCGACCGTTCGCGTCGTCGCCCGAAGGGCGGCCGCGCGGCGCTCAGGTGCGTGCTCTGGGCGTGCCGGCCCCAGGCCCTCGTACCGCACGTACTCGGCTCCGGGGCCGGTGCGGCGAGAGGACGTGCATGGCGTCGCGCGGAAGACGGGAATGGTCAGACAGGCCCTGGGACACAATCGTGGCCGGAAGTCGCCTCGGGCGGAGTCAGGTTAGGCTCGCCTCTGTGAGTAGGTGCGCGATCGTCTCCCGGAGCCTCGACGAGCCTGTTTCCGGTACGGCGGCCATGGCGACGACGTGGCTGCTGCTGGAACAGCCCGGTCCGTGGGGTGCCAAGGCGCTCACTTCGAGCCACCTGGATCCCGCGCTGGGGCGGGCGCTGGAGGCGGCCACGCAGGGAACCGGCGTACGCATCGCGCTGATCCGCCGCCCCGGGCGCCACGCCGACTCCGGCCGGCCCGCCGTCCGGCACGTGTTCGCCGCCCACACCGTGCCCGGCCGCATATGGCTGCACAGCGCCACCACCCGCGACCCACGGCGGCTGCTCGGCCTGGACTTCACCGCCCTCGGAGCCGGCGACCACCGCTCCTTCGGCGAAGCGCTCGACGGTCGGCCGCACCGCGGCGAGCCGCTCGCTCTCGTGTGCACCAACGGTAAGCGGGACCGCTGCTGCGCCCTCCTGGGCCGCCCGCTCGCCACCGAACTGGCCGTCTCCGGGGTGCGCGGAGTCTGGGAGGTCACCCATCTGGGTGGCCATCGCTTTTCGCCGACCGTGCTCGTCCTGCCGTACGGCTACGCCTACGGCCGCGCCGAGGCGCACAGCGTCAAGGAGGCGCTGCACGGCGTCCAGGAGGGGCGCGTGGTGGTCCAGGGATGCCGCGGCTGCTCCGCCTGGGAAAGGCCCGGCCAGGCGGCCGAACTGGCCGTGCGATCCGCGGTGGACGAGTACCGGGTGGGTGTGCTGAGCGTCGTACGGACGCAAGCCGTACCGACGGAAGGAAAGGCCTCGCGCTGGGAGGTCACCGTCGGGCACACCGACGGCCGCCGCTGGCGGTTGACCGTGGCGCAGGGGGCGTCATTGCCGCCCCGCCCGGAGAGCTGCGGCGCCGCGGTACTCGGTACGCCGGCACGGATGGACGTGGTGTCCGTGCGCGAGCTGCGGCCGTCGGCGCCGTCGGCCTGAGCGGACGCCCCGTCAGGGCAGGGCGGTCCCGATCGCGCGGCGGCCACCGCATCTTTCAAGAACTGGTCAAGAGGTCCCCACCACACCCCCTGGGGCGAGCGCGCGCGTCCACGTACCGTCGTGCACATGAGCCCCACTTCCCGCGCACGCCGCCTGCGCCTCGGTCTGCCACGGCGGGTGTTCTCGCAGGTGCTGCTCATGCAGGTGGCGATCGCTGCGGGGGTCGCGGTGCTCGCGACCGGGCTGTTCCTGGCGCCACTGAGCAGACAACTGGACCAGGAGGCGGAGCGCCGCGCGCTGGCCGTCGCGCAGACGACGGCCCAGGTCCCGCAGATCGCCGAGGGCGTCCTGGCCACGCCGCCGACCGCGGACGGGCCGGTGCAGCAGGAGGCCGAGCGGATCCGGAGGGCCACGCAGGCGGAGTACGTCGTGGTGCTGGACCGGCGGGGCGTGCGCTGGTCGCACACCACCCTCTCGCAGATCGGCGGGCACGTCTCCACCGACCCCCGTGCGGCCCTCGCCGGCAAGGAGGTCATGGAGATCGACAGCGGCACCCTGGGCCGCTCGGCCCGCGGAAAGGTACCGCTGTACGACGCCCGCCACCGCATCATCGGCGCGGTCTCGGTGGGCATCGCCTACGACAGCGTGCGGGCGCGGCTGATCAGTGCGATACCGGGCCTGTTCGCGTACGCCGGCGGCGCTCTCGCGCTGGGCGCGCTGGCCGCCTGGCTGGTCTCGCGCCGGGTCCAGCGGCAGACCCGGGACCTGGCCTTCTCCGACATCTCGGCGCTGCTCGCGGAGCGCGAGGCGATGCTGCACGGCATCCGCGAGGGCGTGGTCGCCCTGGACCGCGGCGGCCGGGTGCGGCTGCTCAACGACGAGGCGCGGCGACTGCTCGGCATCGGCGACGAGGCCGTCGGGAAGACACCGGACGAGGCGCTCGGCGCGGGCCGTACCACGGACGTCCTGGCCGGCCGGGTGACCGGCACCGATCCGGTCACCGTGCGCGCCAGCGGGTGCTGGTCGCCAACCGCATGCCCACCGACGACGGCGCCGTGGCCACCTTGCGCGACCGCACCGAACTGGAGCGTCTGGGGCGCGAACTCGACTCCACACGCGGGCTGATCGACGCCCTGCGCGCCCAGGACCACGAGCACGCCAACCGCATGCACACCCTGCTCGGGCTGCTGGAACTGGAGATGTACGACGACGCCGTGGAGTTCGTCGGCGAGGTGGTCGGCGACCACCGGGTCACCGCCGAGCAGGTCACCGAGAAGATCCACGATCCCCTGCTGGCCGCGCTGCTGGTCGGCAAGGCGACCGTCGCGGCCGAGCGCGGTGTCGCGCTGTGGGTGTCGGAGCGCACCCGGCTGCCGGACCGGCTCATCGATCCGCGGGGCCTGGTCACGGCGGTGGGCAACCTGGTGGACAACGCTCTCGACGCGGTCGCCGGCACCCTGCACGCGCGCGTGGAGGTCGAGTTGCGCACCGAGGGGCGGACGGTCGTGCTCAGGGTGCGTGACACCGGTCCCGGGATTCCGGCAGACCAGCGGGAGTCGATCTTCACCGAGGGCTGGTCCACCAAGAAGCCGCCCGCGCACGGCAAGCGGGGCCTCGGGCTCTCGCTGGTCCGCCGGCTCGCCGAACGGCAGGGCGGAAGCGCGACGGTGGGCGCGGCGGAGGGTGGCGGCGCGGAGTTCACCGTGGTGCTGCCGGAGGCGCTGACCGAGCCGGCACCTCAGCCCGCGGGCCCCGACGAGTCCCTTCAGCACGCTGCCGTCACCGAGGAGGAGACCCGGTGATCGAGGTCCTGGTCGTGGACGACGACGCGCGTGTCGCCCGGGTCAACGCGGCGTACGTGCAGAAGGTGCCGGGCTTCCATGTGGCCGGCGAGGCGCACAGCGCTGCGGAGGCGCTGCGCCAGGTGGAGACGCTGCACCGGCTGGACCTGGTCCTCATGGACCACAACCTGCCCGACGACACCGGTCTCGCGGTCGTCCGTGAGATGCGCCGGCGGGGCCACCAGGCCGACGTGATCATGGTGACGGCGGCGCGGGACGTGTCGACCGTACAGGCCGCGATGCGGCAGGGGGCGCTGCAGTACCTGGTGAAGCCGTTCGCCTTTGCCGGCCTGCGCACCAAGCTGGAGGCGTACGCGCGGTTGCGGCGCACCCTGGACGGCGGCGGCGAGGCCGAACAGGCCGAGGTGGACCGCATCTTCGGCGCCCTGTCCGCCCCGTCGGAGTCCGGACCGCCCAAGGGGCACTCCCCCACGACCGCGGAGTTGGTGCGCCAGGCGCTGACGAGCGCCGAAGGACCGCTGTCCGCCCAGGAGATCGTCGAGCGGACGGGGCTCAGCCGGCAGACGGCCCAGCGGTATCTGAAGCTCCTGGAGCGCGCCGGACGGGCGCGGCTGACCCTCAAGTACGGCGACGCGGGCCGCCCGGAACACCGTTACGTGTGGGCGGCCCGCGTCTGAGCGCGTCTTACGCGGTGGTCACTTGGCCGCCTTGACGAACTCGGTGGTGTATGTCTCGCTCAAGTCCACCTCGGCGTTCTTGATGTTGGGGTTGAACGACCTGAGCACCTTCTCAACGGTCTCGGGGCCGCCCTGGGGCATCACACCGTCGTCGGTGAACATCGGCAGGGTGCTCTTGACGGCCTGCGCGTAGAGCGCCGTGTTGCCCTGGGAGTAGTCGGCGGGCATCCGGGCGGCGATCTCGTCGGCGCTGTGGCTGGACATCCACGTGAGCGTCTTGACGAATGCGTTGGTCAACTTCTGGACGGTGTCCTTGTGTCCGTTCACCCAGTCCGTCTGCATGTACAGACTTGACGAGGGGTACGGCCCGCCGAGCGCCTTCTGCGAGCCCTCGGGTGTGCGCATGTCGATGAGGACCTTGCCGGCCTTCCTGTCGAGGATCGTCGCGACGGTCGGGTCGGTGGTCATGCCGCCGTCGATCGCCCCCTTCTGCAGCGCCGCGATGAACGTCGGTCCGGCGCCCACGGCCACGGGCGTGAACTGGCTGACGTTCACGCCGTTCTTGACCGCCAGGTACTTGGTGAGGAAGTCGGTGGAGGAGCCGAGACGGGTCACGCCGAGTTTGCGGCCCTTGAAGTCCTTGGGCGACGTGAGGCTGCCCGACGCCTTGCCGGAGACCACCTCGACCTCGCCGGGGGCGTGCGAGAACTGCACCACCGACTCCACCGACTTGCCCTTGACCTGCAGGTCGAGGGTGTGGTCGTAGGAGCCGACCGCTCCCTGCACCTGGCCGGAGACGAGCGCGGTCTCGGCCTGGACACCGGCGGGCTCACTGAGCAGTTGGACGTTCAGGCCCTCCGCCTTGAAGTAGCCGAGGCGCTGGGTGAGCATCGCGGGCAGGTAGATGACCTTGTCCAGGCCGCCGACCATGATCTTGACACTCTGACCCTTTCCGCCGCCACCGCTGCCGGTCTCGGTCGTCGAGCCGGCTGCGTCGTTGCCACAGGCGGTGAGCGAGGAGAGCGCCAGCAGGCCGGCGGCGGCCAGGGAGGCGTGTCTGGCGGTGTTGCGCATACGGTTCACGTCCTTGTGAGAAGGCGGTACGGGGAAGGCGTGGAGGGCTGGTCCGCGAGCGAGGGGTCAGCTGTCGGAACCGGCGGGCTTCCAGCGGAAGATGCGGCGCTCGGCGAAGGTCAGCAGCCCCTCGGCAGCGAGGGCGACGACGGCGAGGATGACCATGGCTGCGTAGACGCCGGCCGCGTTGAAGGTGTTCTGCGACTGCGCGACGAGCAGGCCGATGCCCTTGGTGGCGCCGATGTACTCGCCGACGATCGCGCCGATGAGGGCGAAGCCGAAGCTGACGTGGAGGCTGGTGAAGATCCAGGAGGTGGCCGACGGGATGACCACCTGGAGCGTCACCCGGCGGTCACTGGCGCCCAGGATGCGTGCGTTGGCCACCAGGTTGCGGTCCACCTCACGGGCTCCCTGGAAGGCGTTGAAGAACACCGGGAAGAAGACCAGCACGACGGCGGAAGCGACCTTGGAGGACGGCCCGAGTCCGAACCAGATCAGGAAGATCGGCGCCAGGACGACCCTGGGGATCGAATTGAGAACCTTGATGTATGGACCAAGAACCTCGGCGAGCAATCTGATCCGTCCGAGTGCGATGCCGAGCAACACACCGGCAACCACGCCGACGACCCAGCCGAGCAGCGCCTCGCAGAGCGTGTACCAGATCTGCTCCCCCAGCGAGCCGAGCGCGGTCCCGTGCATGCCAGGTCCAGATCTGGTCCCAGATCTTCGACGGCATCGAGAAGTTGAACGGGTCGATGATCTTCGCCCGGGACAGTCCCTCCCACAGCCCGAGGACGGCCACCAGCAGCACACGCACAGCGGTGACGAGGGTCTTGCGGCGACGGGCGGCCTGAGCGCGGGGTCTGGGCGCGGTCGGTGACCTTGGCCGTGTCGACGACCGGAGTCTGAAGAATTTCAGGCGACATGAGCGGCACCTCTTCCGCGGGTGATGCGAACCTCTTCGCCGAGGGACTCCCAGATCTCGCGGTAGATCTCGATGAACCGCGGCTCCAGGCGCACGGACTCCACCTTGCGCGGCCGGGGGAGACCGATCTCGAAGACCTGCTTCACGGTGCGGGTCCGGCGGTCATCACGACGACCTTGTCGGCGAGCGCGATGGACTCCTCCAGGTCGTGGGTGACGAAGACGACGGAGGCGCCGGTGCCCTCCCGCAGCTCCAGCAGCTCGTCCGACATCAGGGCCCGGGTCTGCACGTCCAGCGCCGAGTACGGCTCGTCCATCAGCAGGATCTCGGGGTCGTTGACGAACGTGGCGGCGAGGGCGACGCGCTTGCGCTGACCGCCGGAGAGCTGGTGCGGGTAACGGTCCTCGAAGGCGGCGAGTGCGTCGCTGAGATAAACGCGAAGTACGTGGGAAAGGTTCCCGGCTTCCGGGTGACCGCCCGCGCGCACAGCGCCGCCCAAGCCCTGGCGGCCGTCGAACGCGGCACCGTCGACCTGGTCCTGCTCGATCACTACCTGCCGGACCAGACGGGTCTCGATCTCGTGCACCACATGCGGGACCAGGGCCACGGCACGGACGTCATCATGATCACCGCGGCCAGCGATGTGACGACCGTGCAGCAGGCGATGCGCCTGGGCGCCCTGCACTACCTGGTCAAGCCGTTCACCTTCGCCGCCCTGCGCCGCACGGTGGACCGGGTCGGCGGCCGGGGCCTGACGGGACAGGAGCAGGTCGACCGGATCTTCGGGGCGCTGCGGACGTCTCCCGCACCGTCCGCGCCCGGCCTGCCGAGCGGCCACTCGGAACCCACGACGGATCTGATCTGCGGCGTCCTGCACCGGGCCGACCAGCCGCTGTCCGCACACGAGGTGGCCGCCCGGACCGGTCTGAGCCGCTCCACGGCCCAGCGCTATCTGCGCCACCTGGAGCAGGCGGGCCGGCTCCGGCTCTCCCTGAAGTACGGCGACACCGGCCGGCCGGAGCACCGGTACGCCTGGGTGGCGCCGTAGCGTGATCCCGGGGGCGCTACACGGCGCCGGCACCGGTCAGCGACCGTACCTCCGTTTCGGCGTACTTGGCCTCGTCGGCCACCTCCCCGGAGGTGATCGTGCCGATCCACCCGGCGAGGAAGCCGAGCGGGACGGAGACGATGCCCGGGTTCTGCAACGGGAAGCACTGGAAGTCGACGCCCGGGAACAGCGAGGCGGGGCTGCCGGAGACCACCGGGGACAGCAACACCAGTCCGAGCGCCGGGATCAGTCCCCCGTACACGGCCCACACCGCGCCCCGGGTGGTGAAGCCGCGCCAGAACAGCGAGTACAGCAGTACCGGAAGGTTCGCCGACGCGGCGACGGCGAAGGCGAGGCCGACGAGGAAGGCGACGTTGAGGTCACGGGCCAGCAGACCGAGCGCGATCGCCACGACGCCGATACCCACCGCCGCCCAGCGCGCCACCGCCACCTCGCTGCGCGCCGTGCCGCGCGAGCGCCGCAGCGACGCGTACAGGTCGTGTGCCACCGACGCCGACGAGGCGAGCGTGATGCCGGCGACCACGGCGAGGATCGTGGCGAAGGCGACAGCGGCGACGACCGCGAAGAGGACCGTTCCACCGGTGGAGCCCGCGCCGCCGCCCAGCTCGCGGGCGAGCAGCGGCACCGCCGTGTTCCCGGCCGCGTTCGAGTCGCGCACCGCGCCCGTCCCCACCACCGCGGCCGCCCCGAAACCGAGGACGATCGTCATCAGATAGAAGCCGCCGATCAGCCCGATGGCCCACACCGCGGAACGGCGGGCGGCCCGTGCGGTGGGCACGGTGTAGAAACGCGACAGGATGTGCGGCAGTCCTCCGGTGCCCAGCACGAGGGCGAGTCCCAGGCTGATGAAGTCGAGGCGGGCCGTCCAGGTCCCGCCGTACTTCAGGCCCGGCGCCAGGAACGCCCTTCCATGACCACTGCGGTCTGCCGCCGTGAGCAGCAGGCGGCCGACATCGCCGTGGAAGCGGACCAGGACGAGTACGGTCAGCACGATCGTGCCGCACAGCAGCAGGACCGCCTTGACGATCTGGATCCAGGTGGTGGCCCGCATGCCTCCCAGCGACACGTAGACCACCATCAGCGCGCCGACCCCGATGACCGCCCAGGCCTGCGCAGCGCCGCTCGTCCGTCCCAGCAGCAACGCCACCAGACTGCCCGCGCCGACCATCTGCGCCACCAGATACAGAACGGACACCGTGACGGAGGACGTTCCCGCCGCGATCCGCACCGGACGCTCGCTCATCCGCGCGGCCACCACGTCAGCCAGGGTGAACCGCCCGCAGTTGCGGACCAGTTCCGCCACCAGGAACAACACGACCAGCCAGGCCACGAGAAAGCCCACCACGTACAGCATGCCGTCGTAGCCGTACAGCGCGATGAGCCCGGTGACCCCGAGGAAGGAGGCGGCGGACATGTAGTCGCCCGCGATGGCAAAACCATTCTCCATGGGGGAGAACAACCGCCCTCCGGCGTAGAACTCCTCCGCCGAACCGTGCCGGCGCCGACTCACCCATGTCGTGATCCCGAGGGTCACGGCTACGAAACCGCTGAACAGCAGCAGTGCCAGCGTCTGATGGCCACTGGTCACGAGGCGCCTCCCCGCGCTTCCCGGGTCAGTTCCTGGGTGTCCCAGCGCAACTCCAGCGCCGCCCGGTCCCGGCGCAGCCGCGCGTGCCGGGCGTAAGCCCAGGTGAGCAGGAACGTGGTGAGGAACTGTCCCAGCCCCGCCACCATGGCCACGTTCACCGCACCCACCACCGGCCGGGCCATGAATCCCGGCGCGGTGGTGGCGGTGACCACATAGCCCACGTACCAGGCGAGGAAGGCCACAACTCCCGGCACCACGAACCGCCGATATCTGCCGCGCACTTCCTGGAAGGCCGCGCTGCGCTGCACCTCGACGTACACATCACGTGCGCGAACCGCCGTTGAGCTCACCCCTCCGCGAGCGGGCGGCACCGCCTGCGCCGGCACACCCGGGCCGGACGGCTCGCCCCAGCCGGAGGCCAGCGCGTCGTACCAAGGGTCCTCGTACGGCATGTCGCGGGTGGATGCGCCGCGGTCTTCCTGGTTCCCGGACGAACCAACGGGACCATCCCCGGCTCCACGGGCACGACCGTTGCTTGACTGCATGCCCAAGGATGGACAGATCGGGAAGATCCCTGACTCTTCTTCCCCGCCTCTTCACCCCATCAGGTGATTCACTTCGTGGGCGGTCGCACCAGCCCCTTGCTGTAGGCATAACGCACCGCCTGCGCCCGGTCCTTGAGGCCCGTCTTGGAGAAGAGATTGTTGATGTGGGTCTTCACGGTCGCGGTCGACACATGCAGCTTGCGGGCGATCTCCTGATTGCTGAACCCTTCGGCGATCAGCAACAACACCTCGGTCTCCCGCGCGGTCAGACCGTCGGGTGGCGCCTGGGCGGTGGCCGGCGGCCCCGGCTCGGGCCGCGACAGTCGCTCCAGCAGCCGGCGCTGGACACTCGGCGACAGACCCGCGTCCCCCGACAGCACGCTCTCCACGGCACGCACGATCTCGTCACCGCCCGCGTCCTTGGTCAGATACCCCCGGGCGCCGGCGCGCAGCGCGGGGAAGAGCGATTCGTCGTCCGCGTAGGTGGTGAGCACCACGACCTGGGTTCCCGGGTACTGCTCCCGGATCCGCCGCGTGGCCTCCACGCCGTCGCAGCGGGGCATCCTGAGATCCATCAGGACGACGTCCGGGGCCAGTTCCGCGACCAGCCGCACCGCCTCCTCACCGTCTCCCGCGGCACCCACGACCTCCACCCCGGGCAGCAGCCCGAGCAGCATGACGATGCCCTCGCGGACCACGGTCTGGTCGTCGGCGACCACCACCCGTGCGGGCTTCTTCTCCCCCTCCGTCTCGGTCATACAGGCACCTTCAGCGTCACCACGAATCCCTCCTCGTCCGGCCCCGCGTCCAGTGAGCCGCCCAGCAACTCGGCGCGCTCGCGCATGCCCAGCAGACCGTATCCGGATCCGACGGCCGTGAGTTCGCCCGGCCGCCCGCCCGAGTCCCGCACGCCCAGCGTCACTTCGTGCTCGCTGTAGTCGAGCCGCAGGTGCACCTCGGCGCCCTGGGCGTGCTTGCGGACGTTCGTCAGCGCCTCCTGGGCGACTCTGCGCACGGCCTGGGAAGCCTCGGCCGACAGGGGTCTGCGCTCACCCGTCACGGTGACCTCGGCGCCCTCGGCTCCGCTGACGAGTTCGCTCAGGAAGTCCTCCAGCGGGGTCAGCTCGCCCCGTAGTGCGGACAGCGCCTGCCGGGTCTCGGCGAGTCCGTCCCGGGCCATCCCACGGGCGGCCACCACCCGTTCCAGAACGCGGTCGCGGTCCGCGCCGTTCTCGATCAGGAGCCGGGCCGCCTCCAGGTGCACCAGCTGCGCCGAGAGGCTGTGGGCCAGCACGTCGTGGATCTCCCGTGCGATCCGCGCCCGCTCGGCCAGCGCCGCGGACTCGGCCTCGGCGGCCCGGGCTGCGCGTTCCTGGGCGAGCAGTCTCTGTGCGTTGCCCCGCGCCTCGGCGTCCAGCCGCAGGACGTATCCCGCGAGGGCCATGCCCGCCACCGAGGCAGCCGTGGTCATCCACACGTCGTTGTTGAAGGCCGAGTACGCGGCCAGGCCCGCCGTCGTCACCGGAAGGGCTGCCGCGAGGGGCAGGCGCTCCAGCGCGGTGATCGCGCAACCGCACCAGATCACGAGGGCCGCCCCTTTGAACCCTGTGGCCTCGGCGCCGACCGCGAGGGCCATGAGCGCGCACATCAGCGCCAGCGAGGGCACCAGGCGGTGCTGGTAAGTGGTCCGGAAAAGCGCCCAGGCGAGTAGGCCGGCGACGAGAACACCCGCCATCCCGGCGGCAGCGCCCCGCACGCCCATGTGTCTCTGGTTGTACGCGCCCCACAGCAGCATGGCGATCACCAGGATCCTGACGGCCCAGGCGAGGATGCGCCGGGGCCGGGAGGTGCCTTCGCGGCCGAGTGCCTCCCGCGACGGCCAGCGTGTCCAGGCGTTCTCCGTCACGCGCGCTCCCTCCTGACCGACCGCATGCCGTCACCGTACGCCGGAGCAGGACCGTTCGCGGCGGCGAGCGATTGAGCCCGCCAGACCAGGATGCCGCCGCGGACCAGCAGGGTGGAGGCGAGAGCAATCATCAGGGCGGAGCTGTCCTGGTGCAGGCCCAGCGCGGAACCGACGGCGTAGATGCCGACGCGCAGTGTGATGCCCACGATCCACACCGCCACGCTCGCCTTGGTGCTCTTGGTCCACACGACACCGTCCGACTCCGTCCAGATGCGGGTCGTCCAGGCCCAGCCGGCGCCGATGGCGGCACCTATGATCAGCTCCACTCCGAGCAGCACGGCGGATTCCGTGCGGTGGTGGGTGTCGAGGATTCCGGGCTCGCGCAGCGCCACGACGGCGAGGATCACCGGGATCAGCCACCAGCGCCGGTCTGTGTTGATCGCGCGGGCACGGAACTGCCGCACGATCACTACGACGGCGACGGCAACGATCAGCAGCGCGTTGACGACCCCGGGCATCGAAGCCTCCATGAGCGAGAAGGGAGTGTGCCGGAGCGGGTGCCGCCGACACCTACGAAGCTACGGAAAATCGCAGGTGGGGAGATCGGAGCCGGGGTGGATCACGGGTGGAAACCGGGGCCGCCCGTCTCCACCCACGGGTGTAGATCCCGCGGGGGAGACACGGGGCTGGGGCGGAGGCAGCTGCTGGGTGGTCGATACGTCGATAGCCGGTCGGCCGGCAGTGAGGCGGCGTGACCGGGCGGACGGGCGGGGGGCGGCACACGGCCCCCAGGCGTCCGGCGGCATGGTCCCGGCCGAGGAGCCGGTCTGGGGCCGGTCCGGCCGAGAAGCGGTCGGGCGGCGGGGCCGGGGCCGACTGGAGCCGGTGGCTCCCTCGGAAGGCGCCGGTGGCAGACGCCGACCTGGAAGGTGCAGGTGGGACGAGCCATGGTCGGCAGGCGCCGCTGGCGAGATACGCGCCCTTCGGCAACAGCGCCGGCACCCGGGGCACCGCCCGGGAACGCGGTACCGCCCCACCTCGCCACCACAGGGCCTGGAAGGGGTGAGCCCGCAGAAGGGCCTGCACGCGCGGCCGCCGGCCAGGCACCGCCTCCGGCCGGAACACGGACTGCCGCACCCGGCGGGTCGTCAACAGCGAGGTACCTCCGAAGCCCCCGGTCTGCCGCCGGTTGAAGTCGCCGACGAGCTGTCGCTCGTAGCGGCCGAGGTCTCGCCCGCCGTGTTCGGCCACTCCGGCGTCGACTGCCGCACCCGCGAAAGGGGAACGACCGGCCGTCGAGGGGCCCGACCGACCGATGATGAGCGATCAGGCGGCGGTCCGAGCGAGCCCGCCGGTCTGTGGAGGGCCACCGCCTCCCCTTGACGGAAGCCATCGGCCGACGTCAGAAGCCCGCTCGACCGGCGATCAGGAAAGCACCCAGCCGCCGCAGGCGGACCACGATCGCCGTCGTCCGGCACCGGCCGGTCGCCCCGGACGCCACCGCCCCGCCGCCGGAGATCAGCCGGCCGACGGCCGTGGGAGCGCAGACCCGGCTGTGGGTGGCCGACAGGCTCCCGGCCGGCCCGCCAGCACGCGGCCGTCAGTGACGCTGCTCAGCCCGGCGCAGACCGACACAGTCGCCTCCGGACCGCCGGCCCATGCGGCACCGTCCGACGGCCGCCAAGGGTCGTCCTGCGCCCGGCCACCAAGCCGTCCCACGGCACCCGAACCGGCCGACCCGTCTCGAGCGAGCCCCCGTCAGCAGGGGTCCGTCGGCCGAGCCCGCGCAACTGCTACGCGTCGATGCGGGAGCGGTCCAGTGTCGCCGCCGAGCTGGAGATGAATTCCTTGCGCGGCGCCACCTCGTTGCCCATGAGCAGGTCGAAGACCTGCTCAGCGGCCTCCAGGTCGGACAGGTTGATCCGGCGCAGCGTGCGGTGCCGCGGGTCCATCGTGGTCTCGGCCAGCTGGTCGGCGTCCATCTCGCCCAGACCCTTGTAGCGCTGGATGGAGTCCTTGTACCGAATGCCCTTGCTCTGAAACTCCATGAGCTTGTCGCGCAACTCGCGGTCGGAGTACGTGTAGACGTACTTGTCCTGGCCCTTCTTCGGCTGGATGATCTCGATGCGGTGCAGCGGCGGCACCGCGGCGAAGACGCGGCCGGCCTCCACCATAGGCCTCATGTAGCGCTGGAACAGCGTGAGCAGCAGGCAGCGGATGTGGGACCCGTCCACATCGGCGTCGGTCATCATGATGATCTTGCCGTAGCGGGCCTGGTCGATGTCGAAGGTGCGGCCCGAGCCCGCTCCTATGACCTGGATGATCGCGCCGCACTCGGCGTTCTTGAGCATGTCGGTCACCGACGACCGCTGAACGTTGAGGATCTTGCCCCGGATCGGCAACAGAGCCTGGAACTCGGAGTTCCGCGCCAGCTTGGCCGTACCGAGCGCGGAGTCGCCCTCGACGATGAACAGCTCGCTGCGGTCGACGTCGTCGCTGCGGCAGTCGGCCAGCTTCGCCGGCAGGGAGGAGGACTCCAGGGCGGTCTTGCGACGCTGGGCGTCCTTGTGCTGGCGGGCCGCGACGCGTGTGCGGGCGGCGGCCACCACCTTCTCCATGACGACCCGCGCCTGGGCGGCGGCGTCCCGCTTCGTGCTGGTCAGGAACGCCTTCAGTTCCTTGGACACCACGTTGTTCACGATGCGGCGGGCCGCCGAGGTGCCGAGGACCTCCTTGGTCTGGCCCTCGAACTGCGGCTCGGCCAGGCGCACGGTCACGACGGCGGTGAGGCCCTCGAGAGCGTCGTCCTTGACGATGTTGTCCTCGGCCACGCGCAGCAGCTTCTTGGCACGCAGCACATCGTTGAACACCGCGGTCACGGCCTGCTCGAAGCCGGAGACGTGGGTGCCGCCCTTGGGGGTGGCGATGATGTTGACGAAGGACCGGACGGTCGTGTCGTAGCCCGTGCCCCAGCGCAGCGCGACGTCCACGCCCAGCTCACGCGTCACCTCGGTCGGTGTCATCTGGCCGTGCTCGTCCAGGACCGGGACCGTCTCCTTGAAAGTGCCCCTGCCGGAGAAGCGGAGGACGTCGCAGACCGGCTTGTCGGCGGCAAGGTACTCACAGAACTCGCTGATGCCGCCGTCGAAGCGGAAGGACTCCTCGCCCTTGCTGCCACCCTCGCCGAGGCCGAACTCGTCGCGGACGACGATCGTCAGGCCCGGCACCAGGAAGGCGGTCTGCCGGGCGCGCTGGTGGAGGTTCTCCAAGGAGAGCTTGGCGTCCTTGAGGAAGATCTGTCGGTCGGCCCAGTAGCGCACGCGCGTGCCGGTGCGGGTCTTGGGGATCCTCTTGGTCTTGCGCAGCCCGCTCTTGGCCTCGAACTTCGCGTCGGCACCCTCGCCGGCGAAGGCGCCCGGCGCGCCGCGCCGAAAGCTGATGGCGTGGGTGTGGCCACCACGGTCCACCTCGACGTCGAGACGGGCGGAGAGGGCGTTGACCACAGAGGCGCCGACGCCGTGCAGACCGCCGGAGGCGGCGTACGAACCGCCGCCGAACTTGCCGCCGGCGTGGAGCTTGGTCATGACGACCTCGACGCCGGACAGGCCGGTCCTCGGCTCTACGTCCACGGGGATGCCCCGGCCGTTGTCGCGCACCTCCACCGAACCGTCGTCGTGGAGGATCACCTCGATGCGGTCACAGACGCCCGCGAGGGCCTCGTCCACGGAGTTGTCGATGATCTCCCACAGGCAGTGCATCAGACCGCGGCTGTCGGTCGAGCCGATGTACATGCCCGGGCGCTTGCGCACGGCCTCGAGGCCCTCGAGGACGAGCAGGTGCCGCGCGGTGTAGTTGGAACCGTCCCGGTCTGCTCCTGCCAGCAGCGCTGTGGACGGCACGGACGTGTCGGCGGTCACGCGGTTCGCTCCTCGCTGAATTTCAGTTGGCCCCCTACTGGGTAAGGGGACGGCTTCGGTCGCCGCTCAGAGGGTACCGAGGCCTGGTAGAGCCGATGTAACGCCACCCTCGTCGAGAACTCAGACTAGTCCAGGATCGCATACACGTTCGATCCCTCGATGGGGTGAAGTGCATATCACGTTCCATTGGAGGCATGAACCATTTAGGCTCCGGGCACGTCCTCCTGAACAACAGGCAACCCGGCCTGGAGGACCGAGACACAGCACTGAGCGAAACCGTAAGCACCCCAAGAGACGCACTACGGCACATTCGCCGCCAACCGGCAGCAGACAGCCGCCCCGGAAGATTTTTTTTCGAGGAAGAGCCACGAGCGGGAACGTTTTGGGGCTGGTTGGATGTTGACCCTGGTACGACAGCTCGTCGAGCTAGAGAAGAGGCGACGTGACTACTGTTCTGACCCCCGCGAGCCCGCTGACGGCCGCCGATCGCTGCGACCGCTGCGGCGCCCAGGCATACCTGCGCGTCGTCCTGCTGAGCGGCGGAGAACTGCTCTTCTGCGCCCACCACGGTCGCAAGTTCGAGCCGGAACTCAAGAAGATCGCCGCTGAGATACAGGACGAGACGGAGCGGCTGACGTCCGAACCGAACACCGCTTCCGACGAAGAGCGCTGAATCTCGCACACACGACGAGCCAGCCCCGGCACAGGCCGGTGAACGGGCGGCCGCTCCCTCCAGGAGCGGCCGCCCGTGCTCATGTCTCCGTGCGGAGGCTTTCAGGAGCCGCCATGACTGCCGTCAGCCGCCTTGTGGCTTCCTGAGGCTTCCCGGGGCCGCCCGCAGAACGCGTAGGACCTCGGAGACTCGCGTGTAGACCCCGGGTCTGCCGGGCCTGCCGCAGCCGCTCCCCCAGGACACGAGCCCGATCAGTCGGCCTCTCGCCACCAGCGGGCCCCCACTGTCCCCCTGGCAGGCATCCGGGCCACCGGCGGCCTCGCCGGCGCAGAGCATGCTGGCGGCCCGGTAGGCGCCGTCGGGACCGCCCGGGTACGCACGGGCGCAGAGGGCGTCGGGCAGCACGCGCACGCGGGCGGCGTACAGCCTGCGCGCGTAGGCGCCCCCGCCGGTCGTGTCTCCCCATCCGGAGACCATGGCCTGCGTGCCCGGCGTGTAGGCCGGATCGCCCTGGCCCGCCATGCCGATCACCACGCCCTGCGGCAGCGGCTCGGCGAGGGTGATCACGGCGAAGTCGCCTGCATTGGTCTTGCTGTCGTACCCGGGGTTGATCCAGACATCGCGTACGGCGACCTCCTGGCCGCCGGTCGACAGCAGGTCGGTGCGGTCGACGATCACCCTGAGGTCCCACAGGCGGTCCGGGGGCGCTCCCAGGACCTCCTCGCTCAGGCAGTGGGCCGCGGTGAGCACGGCCGTCCGTGTGACCGCCACACCCCCGCAGAACTGGCCCGCCCGCGTGCCTCCGAACCGGTCACGGCTGGACAGCGCGACCGTCCACGGGGCCTGGGAGACGTCTATCGGGAAGCCTCCGACCACCACGCTGTCGGCGGCCGCGGAAGCCGTGCTCACCAGGGGTACCGCGGCCATGGCGGCCGCCATGGCCAGCGGCCGGATCAGCGCCTGGACAACGGAACGGCGCATGCGGACTCCTCACTCTCGGTCGTACCGGGACACCCAGAGTGATCCACTGCACGGCGGCGCGCAGCCCGAAGGCCCGGCTCCCGCGAGGAAAACCGGGCCTTCGTCGTCGTACGACCCCGCTCTAGTCGAGGTAGTCGCGCAGAACCTGGGAGCGCGACGGGTGGCGCAGCTTCGACATGGTCTTGGACTCGATCTGGCGGATGCGCTCACGCGTCACGCCGTACACCTTGCCGATCTCGTCGAGGGTTTTCGGCTGACCGTCCGTCAGACCGAACCGCATGGAGACGACACCGGCCTCGCGCTCGGACAAGGTGTCCAGAACCGAGTGCAGCTGCTCCTGCAGAAGCGTGAAGCTGACGGCGTCGGCAGGGACGACGGCCTCGGAGTCCTCGATGAGGTCACCGAACTCGCTGTCGCCGTCCTCACCCAGCGGGGTGTGCAGCGAGATGGGTTCGCGGCCGTACTTCTGGACCTCGATGACCTTCTCCGGGGTCATGTCGAGCTCCTTGGCCAGCTCCTCCGGGGTGGGCTCGCGGCCCAGGTCCTGGAGCATCTGGCGCTGAACGCGCGCGAGCTTGTTGATGACCTCGACCATGTGCACCGGGATACGGATGGTGCGGGCCTGGTCGGCCATGGCGCGGGTGATGGCCTGACGGATCCACCAGGTGGCGTACGTGGAGAACTTGTAGCCCTTGGTGTAGTCGAACTTCTCGACCGCGCGGATCAGACCCAGGTTGCCCTCCTGGATGAGGTCCAGGAAGAGCATGCCGCGGCCGGTGTAGCGCTTGGCCAGGGAGACCACCAGACGGAGGTTGGCCTCCAGCAGGTGGTTCTTAGCGCGGCGGCCGTCCTCGGCGATGATCTCCAGCTCGCGCTTGAGCTTCGGCGCCAGCTTGTCGGCGTTGGCCAGCTTGTCCTCGGCGAACAGACCCGCCTCGATGCGCTTGGCCAGCTCGACCTCCTGCTCGGCATTCAGCAGGGGAACCTTGCCGATCTGCTTCAGGTAGTCCTTGACCGGGTCGGCGGTGGCGCCGGCCGCGGCGACCTGCTGCGCGGGCGCGTCGTCCTCGTCCTCGTCGGACAGGACGAAGCCCGCGCTCTCGGCGCCCTCGGGCTCGTCGGCGACCTTGGCGTCCTCGAGAACCTCGTCCTCGAGAATCTCGACGTCGTCCTTCTTGGCGGTGGTCTTCTTGGCGGCCGTCTTCTTCGCGACGGTCTTCTTGGCGGTCGCCTTCTTGGCCGCGGCCTTCTTGGCGGGCACGGCTTCCTCGGCGGAATCGGCTGCGACCGGGGCGACGGGAGCCGCGGGAGCGGCCGTGCTGGCGGTGGCCTGCCTCGTCGTGGTCACCGTCTTCGCCGCGACCGTCTTGGTGGCGGTGCGCTTCGCGGGGCTCTTCGCTGCGACGCTCTTGCGGGTGCGCTTGGGCTCTGCGGCACTGACCATCAGCGTCACACCCTCTTCCTCAAGAATCTGGTTGAGGCTGCGCAGTACGTTCTTCCACTGAGTGGCCGGAATCTGGTCAGCTTCGAAGGCCCGACGCACATCGTCGCCGGCGATCTGCCCCTCAGCCTTTCCCCGCTCAATGAGCGCCATGACAGAGACGGACTCGGCGATCTCCGGCGGGAGCGTACGGGATGTGCTGGCCGACACGAACAACCTCTCGGAACGTTGGAAAACGGCTTCCGGCACCGTCCACTGCGGACAGGAGCCGACCACCGGCCTGGGAATGGGCCGACGGGGCGGGCGGGGGCCGGGAAGATGCACGGCGCCTGTCCTGGCGTCCGTATTCCCTCCGCGGCCGTCACCTCTTAGGTCATCGCGCTGTTTCCGCGAGCGTTACGCCCAATCTGCGTGGCCCGAGTCACACCCCGTATGCGCTCAAAAGCGATCATAAGCCTGCAAATAGGATTAATCGTGACCTCCTGTCTGGTCACTCGTATGCCCCAGGCGGCCCGTCGCACCGCTGGACCTTGCCGGACCACGCAGGGTCCGGCAAGGTCCAGCGGCGGCCGTCAACGAGCCCGGCGCCGCCACGCGCGCCACGAGAACCAGGCTGACGCCACACACCGACGACCGCTCCGTCCTGGCCGCGGGTCAGTGTTCGCGCGGGGCGGGCACCACGCGCTCCACCTCGGGGTGGACCGTGAGCAGTTGCCGCATCGCCGCCTCGGCCGCCGCGCCGTCGCCGGTGCCGAGCGCGTCGACGATCCGCACGTGCTGCCCGAGCGACGTCTCGTTCGGCCGGTCGCAGCCCGTGACCGGGCCTCCCGAGACCTGGAGGGCCGCGGAGACGATTCCGGAGAGGTGCTCCAGCATGCGGTTGCCGGCGATCTGGATGAGCAGCGCGTGGAACTCGTTGTCGGCGCGCGAGTAGGTCAGCGCGTCGCCCTGGGCCATGGCGTGGCTCATGATCTCGACCATGTCACGGAGGCGCTGCTGCACCTCCTCGCGCCCGTGGCCGGCGGCGAGGCGGGCAGCGAGCGGCTCGATCGTCCAGCGCAGCTCGCTCAGCTCACGGCGCTGGTCGTCGCGCTGGGGCCCGAAGGCCCGCCACTCGATGATGTCGGGGTCGAGCAGGTTCCAGTCGCTGACGGGACGCACGCGCGTGCCGACGTTCGGGCGGGCGCTGACCAGGCCCTTGGCCTCGAGGACACGGAGGGACTCGCGGACGACGGTGCGGGAGACCTCGAAGCGCTGGCCGATCTCCTCGGGCACCAGCGGGCGGTCGGCGCCCAGGTCGCCGGAGACGATCATCTGTCCCAGCTGCTGAACGAGTTGGCCGTGCAGCCCGCGTCCGCGGCTGCCCGCGGCGCGTCGGCCGACGCGGCCGAGCTCAGGGTCCGCGCCCTCCCAGGAGGGCGGTGCTACGCGATCGGCCACCTGGGGTTCTGCGTAGGGGTAGCGGTCGAGTTCGCCCGGGCCGGCCAGACCGGAGTCGGTGGAGCGGGCGGCGGTCATCATGGTGTGCGCAAGGGTACTCACGGATCCTTTGTCGGCGTCGCCTCCAACTCCCTTGAGGTCTTTGGTGAAAAGCACACGAAAGGGTGATCGCTCACCCCGTCGCAATTGACGCCTTATCGGAAGGATTTGGGCTTTCCGTGGGGAGTTGTGCGCACAGCGGGATCGCAAGTGGACGCAGGGCCGTCACCGGCACCGGGTGCGCAGCGTCGTGAACAGATACGCACACAGCAGCACCGACAACGACAACGTCAGCGCGCCGCCGACCGGTTGGGCCAGCAACCGTGCGATACCGAGCAGATAGCGCTCGCCTCCGAAGGGCCACTGCAACAGGAAGACCTGCCGCATCCGCACGGGGAACCCGGCGGCCATGCGCAGGGCCGACCCGGCCAGCACCGTGTGCACGAGCGGGACGACGACCACGGGTACGGCGACTACGGCGGCCAGTCCGGCCGAGGTGGACCGGAACACACCGGCCGACAGCACACCGGCCCACGCACAGCCGACGACCAGCCCGAACCAACTCGCACTCTGCGGAAGCCAGTCTGCGGGAACCTGCGTCACCTCCCGTCCGTAGACGATGTAGAGCGCTTCGGCGTCGCAGCCCAGGGTGAGGAAGGCCAGCATGGCCGCGGTGGCTCCACAGACGAGCAGTTTCGCGGTGAGCAGCCCCAGCCGGCGGGGCACGGTGCCGCGGTCCGCCGCAAGGGCGGGGTGGCGGAACTCGTCCCCGAAGGCCAGCGCGCCGAGCAGCCCCGCCGCGAGTGCCGCGGGCGGCAGCGGCAGTTGACGGGGCCACGCGGCGAACAGCCGCGCCTGCGGGGTGTGCCCGATCCTGGCCAGCGCTACGGCGGTGAGCGCGGACACCACCAGGACGGCACCGCAGGTGAGGAAGCCGACACCGATGCCGGTGGCGCGCCGGATCTCGTAGCGCAGGGGGCGGAGGGGGCTGGGGGCGGGGCGTACGGAGATGGGGGGCGGGAGGGGGGAGGAGGCGTCGAAGGGAGAAGGGGCACCGTCGAGACGGGCGCCGCGAGTGTGCTGTGGCCGACGGGCGCGGGGATTCCGGGCGCCGGGCAGACGCGTGCGAAGCGCGGAGATGCCCACGGCCAGCGTCCGCGCGCTGCTGGTCCGCGGTTGCGGGGCCGCCGAGGGCGCATCGCACCGGGCGTTCACGGAGGACGCCGTGTCGGTGATGCGGCCGCCGTCGGCTCCCGTCGGCATGACCGCGGGAGCGGCTCCGGTGCTCTCGTGCGCGTTCTCACCCCGGTGCCGGACGCCATCGTGCTCCGTCGCCCCGTTTCCCGGGACCTCGTCCGCGGGCGACATGCCCTCGCCCCCCAGCCGACGGGGGGCCTCCGTGTGCTCTGCCGCACGCCGGGCCGGGGACGTCTCGCCGAGCGGCGTCCGCGCACCGTTCAAGGCCTGGGCCCCCTCCCCCGTCGGTGATTCTTCACCCGCGGCGGCGCTGGACGCGGACCGGTGCCGGGCCGAGGCGGGCGCTGCCGCCTCGTCGCACTCCGGCACCGAGAAGCCGAACGGCGTGGCGCGTCGTTCCCTGTCCGAGTGGCCCGATGCGGTAGCCCCTCGCTCCCCGAACGGAACGCCGGCCGCCACGCGCGCCGCCTGCTGCGAGGTGTCGTGGGCCGACGCGCGGGCCCGCGCTGCCGAAAGGCCAAGCACCTGGGTGCCGGACGCCGACGCCGCAAGACCGAATGCCGAGGGGTCCGGCTTCACCGTCGACAGGTCGTGCACCGTCCCCGGCTCCGCGGAGGAAGACCGGGCCCCGGCGTGTTCGCGCTCCGCCCGCGCTTCGTCCGCGCTCGCTTCGGCGGACGGGGCGGCGGGTTCGGCCCCGGTTCCCGGTCCCATGTCGCCGATCTCGTCCGCGAGTTGGTGCACGAGGATGCCGTGACGGAATGCCGCCTCGCCGACGTCGGCGGTCGTGGAGCCGTACACCGACAGGCGGTTACCGCCCTCTCGGACGACCTCCACTGAGCGGCGCGCCGTACGGGCCTCCTTGGTGATCACGGCCGCGAGGCGTGCTGCGTGGGGGCTTTGGACGGCCACGCGCGGGCGCAGCCGGGTACGGGCGAACTCGGCGACCTCCTGGTCGGCCACGACCCTGCCGCCGTCGAGGGTGACGACCCGGTCGGCCGTGCGGGCCGCCTCCTTGGGGTCGGCGGTGGTGAAGAGCACGGTGCCGCCCTGGCCGGCGTGGGCGCGCAGCATCCCGTGCAGCCATGGCGCCTCGCGGGCGGAGATACCTGCGGTGGGCTCGTCGAGGACCAGT
This sequence comes from Streptomyces sp. NTD91, assembly GCF_059510455.1. Taxonomy (NCBI): domain Bacteria; kingdom Bacillati; phylum Actinomycetota; class Actinomycetes; order Kitasatosporales; family Streptomycetaceae; genus Streptomyces; species Streptomyces sp. NTD91. The sequence goes on along the minus strand of NZ_JCAJZW010000020.1, from coordinate 87,074 downwards.
GTGTGCGGGTCGGGCAGCAAGGCGCAGGCCAGACCGAGCCTGCGGTCCATGCCGCGCGAGAGCGTGCCGAGGCGCTCGTCACGGAAGCTGACGAGACCGACCACTTCGAGAACTTCGTCGGCCCGCCGCGCAGGGACGCCCGAGGCCGCGCACAGCATGCGCAGATGCCCCCGGACCGAGCGGGCCGGATGCCCCGGCACGTCGCCGAGGAGCACACCGACCTCCCGCGCGGGATGGGCGATGCGATGCAGGGGCCGCCCTCTGAAGTAGGTGATGCCGCGTCCGGATTGAAGCTCGAGCATCAGCCTGAGTGTCGTCGTCTTGCCCGCGCCGGCGCCGCCGAGGAGCACGGTGACATGTCCCTCGCGCGCTTCGAGGGAGATGTCGTCGACGGCGGGCGGGTGCGCCTTGCGGGGGATGCTGGTCAGTCCGAAGGCCTGGATCACCTGAAGCAAGATAGCGCGCTATGTCCTGTTTTTCAGGTATCGCCCGACCTTTTACCACAGGTGCTGCGGAAGAACGCGGTTCAGATCCGCCGTTCGAGGGAGCCCGCACCCGGCACGTGCATGTCGGGGACCTGAGCGTCCGGAACACCGGGCGCCTGTCTTGCTCAGACCTCGGGACGCAGCATCGGGGGGTTGAGCAGCGTCGCGCCGCCCGCCCGGAAGAGCTGCGCCGGCCGACCGCCCTGACGCGTGGTGGTCCCTCCCGTGGGGACGAGGAACCCAGGAGTGCCGGTGACCTTGCGATGGAAGTTGCGCGGGTCGAGGGCCACACCCCATACCGCCTCGTACACCCGCCGCAGCTCGCCGACGGTGAACTCGCTCGCGCAGAAGGCGGTGGCCAGCGACGAGTACTCGATCTTGGACCGGGCCCGTTCCACCCCGTCGGCCAGGATCTGGGCGTGGTCGAAGGCGAGCGGCGCCACGGGCTCGTCGTCGCGGCCGTAACCGCCCTGCTGGAGCAGTTCCTCGACCGGTGCCCAGCGCGCGTTGCTGGCGTCACCTCCTGCGCGCGGGGCGGGCAGGTCGGGTGCGAGCGCGAGGTGGGCGACGCTCACTACGCGCATGCGCGGATCCCGCTTGGGGTCCCCGTAGGTGGCGAGCTGTTCGAGATGAGCTCCGTTGTCCTGCGCCGGGACCGAAGGGTCGTGCGCGCACAGCCCGGTCTCCTCGACGAGTTCGCGCGCTGCGGCCTGGGAGAGATCCTCGTCGGCCCGTACGAAACCTCCGGGCAGCGCCCAGCGCCCCTGGAACGGGGGCTCGCCCCTGCGGACCGCCAGCGCGCACAGGGCATGGCGGCGTACGGTCAGCACGACCAGGTCCACGGTCACGGCGAATGGCGGAAAGGCTGACGGGTCGTAGGGCATGCCGCGATCATAGTCGTCTTCCTGACGATAAACACTCCCTTCCCCGGCGGCATCGATGGCGGTTCCGCTTCCTTCCGGTATGGGGTGCGGAACCCGGGCCGTGCGTCGCCTTCTCGGTGTCGTACGAGGTCACAGTCGCAGGTGCAGGCCGCTGGCCGCGTCTCGCAGCCCCGACCCGCTGACGCGCACGGCGTACGCGACACGAGTGCCCCTCAGCCCGTCAGTGGGAGGCCGTCGACCGTTGGCGAGACGCGAGGGCGATGGCGCTGCTCAGGCCTGCCGGGTGCGAGGGTTGGCAACGGGCGCATGAGGGTCTCCGGTGGGTGCTCCGAGCAGCGGGCGTGCCCGATGAGGGCGGCCGATCAGGAGCCCAGGCAGGGGGCCACCGCCACGGCAGTCGTACGCGCTCCCACGAGTTCGGTTCCTGAGCAGTCCCTAGGGCGTGCGGCGCGTCCCCGACTTTCTTCTACGGGCCGCGCGTCGGACTCAGGCGGGCCTGCCGGACCGGGCCGGCCATGCTCCCCCGCACCACGATCAATCCTCCCCCTGGGCTTCGCGGGGGTCGTTCGTCGACAAGGCTGCACCCGACGCGGCGGCGTCCGGCTGCTTCGCACGCGGGCGTGTGCCACCGAGGCCGCGGCTGCCGGGATGCGAAGGCCCGCCCGCCGACGGAACGGGGCGGGAACCGGCCGGCCTCCGCCGACCTCCGGTGGGCCGAGCCGCCCGCAGAGCGTCGCCGACGTCGGCCGATCGCACTCGACGCCGCCGGCGTGTGCCGGTGCCTCGACCCGCTTCGGCGCCCTGGTGGTTCCTCGGGGCATCGGCTCCCTGGCCGATCTGGTCGTCTGCTCGGACACCGGCTTCAGCGCCTTGGTCGTCCACTCGGACACCGGCTGCGGCATCCTCTGCGGCCGGGAGCCCGGCCCGAGCCGATTTCTTCTGCAGGCCCGGCTGTGCGCCGGTCTCCTCCGGCGTGCGCGTCTCGCGGTCGGCACGCAAGCAGCGGCGGATGGCTTCCGGATCCAGGCCCTCGCTGCAGGCCTGGTGCAGCAGGCGGGCGAAGAGATAGTCGGGATCCGCGCCCAGTGCCATGGCCAGCGCCTCGCGTGCCTCCAACTCGTCACCGGTCGACCAGGCGACCCAGCCGGCCAGGGCCAGCGGAGCTGCGGCGTGCTCGCCGTACGGCCCGACGCAGCGGCGGGCCAGCGCGCGCCAGAGCCGCAGGGCCGGACCGGCCTCGTCACCTTCCATCCAGGCGGCCGCCCGGTCGCGGGTCGTACGGTCCTGGAGGCCGAGGATCAGAGTCGCCGCCTCGTCGTGTGCGAGCAGACGGTCGTCGCGCAGGTCCGCCGGATGTGTGCCGGACACGGGTGCCGCCGTGGCGAAGCGGTGCATGATCCGCTCGGCGAGGCCCAGGGTCTCCTCCGCCACCTCCGCGCGGGACGCCTCGTCGAGGATGCGGGGCACCAGGCTCATGCCGGCGGCGTCCAGGGCGATCTCCTGCTCAAGTGCCGCGGACGTCTCCCAGGGCTGCAGCCTGGCTCGCAGCTCCCTGAGCGTGCCACGCACTTGAACGCCCGCATAGGCGGCCGCGGCGGCCAGTACGGAGGTGCCGGGGAGGCCCATCGGCGAGCCGTCCTCGGGGCAGCAGCCCTCGAGCGGGCAGCAGTACGACCAATAGCGGCCGTCGGAGATGCACAGTGCCTCGACGACCGGTACGTCGAGCTCACCGCACTGGGTGCGCAGCAGATGGACCAGTCGCTCGAGGCGGCGTTTGACGTCACGGCCGGACTCACCGGGGGACGGCTCCTGGCAGACGTAGGCCACCATCTGTTCGGGCCGGGCGCCCCGTCGTTCGCTGCCGGTCACCAGCCCGTGGGCCAGCTGGCGTGCGGCCGCCTTCCAGTCCTCCTCGTTCTTGGGGATGCCGAGCCGGGCCCGCCCGCCGAACCGGCCCTTGCCGTCGCGGTCGTGCAGGGCCACCAGCACCATGCTGTCCTCCGGGCGGTAGCCGAGGAGGTAGGGCAGGGCGTCGGCCAGCTCTGCCGGGGTGCGCAACGTGACCTGCGTGTCGTGCCCGGACGGCCCGGTGAACGGCTCCTGCCCCGGGATGCCGTCGTTCTCGAACGGTCCGGTCGTTTCGCTGTGGTTCGTCATGCGCAGACGATCTCGCGGATTGTGTGATTCCGGTTGACCCTGTGGACAAGTCTGATCAGGGACACGACAAGACAGTCCTCGTTGTCCACAGCCCGCGGCAGCAGCCCGCCGTTTGTCGGTCCCGTCCTGTTGTATGGACGCATGAAGCACACGAGCAACGCGGATCTCCGGGCGCAGGCGGACGCCGTCCTCGCCCGGCTCGTCGGGGACGTCACGGGCACGGCCCGGCTGCGCGAGGATCAGTGGCGGGCGATCGAGGCGCTGGTCGCCGAGCGGCGCCGGGCCCTGGTCGTGCAGCGCACGGGTTGGGGCAAGTCCGCGGTGTACTTCGTGGCGACCTCGTTGCTTCGCGCCAGAGGCAGCGGCCCCACGGTGATCGTCTCCCCCCTGCTCGCGCTCATGCGCAATCAGGTGGAGGCCGCGGCCCGGGCCGGTATCCACGCCCGCACCATCAACTCCTCCAACACCGAGGAGTGGGACGCCGTGCAGGCCGAGATCGCGGCCGGCCAGGTGGATGTCCTGCTCGTCAGCCCGGAGCGGCTGAACAACCCGGACTTCCGCGACCAGGTCCTGCCCAAGCTGTCGGCCGCGACCGGCCTGCTGGTCGTGGACGAGGCCCACTGCATCTCCGACTGGGGTCACGACTTTCGTCCCGACTACCGGCGGCTGCGCACCATGCTCGGCGACCTCCCGCCCGGTGTCCCCGTGCTGGCCACCACCGCGACGGCCAATGCCCGGGTGACCGCGGACGTCGCCGAGCAGCTGGGCACCGGCACCGCCTCGGACGCCCTGGTGCTGCGCGGTCCGTTGGACCGGGAGAGCCTCAGCCTCGGCGTGCTGCGGCTGCCGGACGCCGCGCACCGCATGGCCTGGCTCGTCGACCACCTGGACGACCTGCCAGGTTCCGGCATCATCTACACGCTCACGGTCGCCGCCGCCGAAGAGGTCACCGCGTTCCTGCGACAGCGCGGCCACACCGTCGCCTCGTACACGGGCAAGACGGAGAACTCCGAGCGGCAGCAGGCCGAGGACGATCTCCTCGCCAACCGGGTCAAGGCGCTGGTCGCCACCTCCGCGCTCGGCATGGGATTCGACAAGCCGGATCTCGGATTCGTGGTCCATCTCGGCTCCCCCTCCTCCCCCATCGCCTACTACCAGCAGGTCGGCCGAGCCGGTCGCGGTGTCGATCACGCCGAGGTACTGCTGTTGCCGGGGAAGGAGGACGAAGCGATCTGGCAGTACTTCGCTTCACTCGCCTTCCCTCCCGAGGAACTGGTCGGGCGCACGCTGGACGTCCTCGCCCGGGCGGACCGCCCCCTGTCGCTGCCCGCGCTGGAACCCCTGGTCGAGCTGCGCCGCTCCCGGCTGGAGACCATGCTGAAGGTCCTCGACGTGGACGGAGCGGTGCGCCGTGTCCAGGGCGGATGGATCACCACTGGGCAACCCTGGTCCTACGACGCCGAGCGCTACGACTGGGTCGCCCGGCAGCGTGCGGCGGAACAGGAGGCCATGCGGGCCTACGCGTCCACCACCGAGTGCCGCATGGAGTTCCTGCAGCGCCAGCTGGACGACGCCGCCGCCCGACCGTGCGGCCGCTGCGACAACTGCGCCGGCCCTCGCTTCACCGCGGACACCTCTCCTGGTGCGGTGGACGCCGCCCGAAGCGACCTCGGCCGGGCCGGCGTCGAAGTGGAGCCCCGCCGCATGTGGCCGACGGGACTGCCGGTGATCGGCATCGATCTCAGGGGACGCATTCCGGCCGGTGAACAGGCCTCGCCCGGGCGGGCTCTGGGACGACTGTCGGACATCGGCTGGGGAAACCGGCTGCGTCCGCTCCTCGCGCCGCAGGCACTCGACACCGCCGTACCGGACGACGTGGCGCGGGCCGTGGTCGATGTCCTGGCCGACTGGGCGAAGGGTCCCGGCGGCTGGGCTTCCGGTGCGTCCGACGCCCAGGCTCGGCCGGTGGGAGTCGTCACGGTCGCCTCGCGGACCCGGCCTTTGCTGATCCGTTCCCTGGGCGCCCGCATCGGCGAGGTCGGCCGGCTGCCTCTGCTCGGCTCCGTGGAGTACGCCGAGGACGTCCCCCGGGTGTCGCGCAGCAACAGCGCGCAGCGACTGAAGGCCCTCGCCGGAGCACTGACGGTGCCGCCCGACCTCGCTTCGGCGCTCGCCGAGGCCGACGGTCCGGTGCTGCTGGTCGACGACTTCACGGAGACGGGCTGGACGCTGGCGGTCGCAGCACGCCTGCTCAGAAGGTCCGGCGCTCGGGGGGTGTTGCCGCTTGTCCTGGCCGTCCAGGGCTGACCGCGCACCTGTTCCGGCAGGCGTCGGGGGCACGGCCCCGACACCACATGCATCGGGCAGCCAACCTTTGGGTAGGGATATAAGCCACGCACCACCAGATAACAGTCGGTGGCCCCAATTGCTCGTTGCCGCATCCAAGTTCGGCAGGAAGAATTGAGGTCCGCTCCCCGCGCGGCTCGTCCGTGATCGGTCGGGCTTTGCTGCGGTGCGCGGTCCCTCGAATCCGACCTCGCCCGCAGTATGGGCGCGTAGCCGAAGGGAGGAACGTGACCTTCGGATTCGCCTCGTCCTCGGCGGCCTCGTTCTCGATGTCCGCGTCCGCCGCTTCCGCCAGTCGCCTGCTCGAGCCGGCCGAATGGGCCGCCGCCGGTATCCCTCTGCTGCGCAACCCCCGTGAGGTCGTCAGCGGGCTGCACTCCCGCCATCGGCCGAGGCCTTCCACGGCGGTCGTGGCAGTGCTGGATCCGGAGGAGCGGCTGTGCGCCAGCGCGTCGTTCACGCGCCGTCCGGCCCCGGCCGACGGCTGGATGTTCCGCAACGCACTGCTCGCGCAGCTGCGCCGGGTCATTCCCCACGACCTGAGACGGCGGACCCCGGTGCGCACGGCCATCCTCCTCTACTGCCGTGAGGGCGAGGCGCGTTGGACGGAGGAGGACGGCGCCTGGATGTGGGGCCTGCGCGACGCCTGCACCCTGCATGGGCTGCGATGCGGGGCGTACATCACGCTGACGCGCGACGGCTGGCACGTGCTCGGCGAGGGCCGCAGCGGCCGCCGCCCCAATGCCGACTCCGCGCCCGAACCCTTCGCCACGTCCGAGGCGCCGCCGCCCGCACCACGCACCGGCGGACCGGTCTCCGAGGTGCTGCGCCGCGCGGCGGCTCGCTGAGGAGGGTCGAGGCAGGTCGGGCCGTACGTACGGCTGCCGCTCCGGCCACTGGCCGACCCGCGCGGGCGGAGTGCCGGCCACCCGCCGCCCCACTGCCCGACCACCGCCGGCCCCACAGCTACATGACCATGCCATACCCGGCGGCAAGGCCTTCCGCGTCCAAGGGGCCTTGAGAAGGGGCCGCACCGACACAGTCCTGCGCCTGGTCCGCACCGATACCGTGCGGCCCGTGCGGGAACCGCTCCCAGGCCCAGGAAGACGCCTTCATGTGTTCTTCCACCGGTTACCCGGGCATGCCGAAGGCCGCGCCGTACGGTCACCGCAGAAGCGGTTCCCTCGTCACCCCGCCGCCGCGAGGCGCCGGACTCGGCTCAGACGGCCGCACCCAGCACCGAGTTGATCTGCTGGGGGTCGCCGCAGACGATCAGCAGCGCACCGGCCCGGGTGTGGGCCAGCGGCAGAGCCGAGGCGGCAGCGGCAGCGGGGCCTCCGTTCAGGGCCACGACGACCACAGGGCGGGACGCGGCACGGGAGGCGACGGCGGCGTCCGCATAGAAGACGTCGTCACCGGCATCGTGCTGCGCCCAGTAGGAAGCTTCGCCGAAGGACAGCTCGTGTTCGGCCCACGGGTGCTGGGACCCGGTGGTGATCACGAGCACATCGCCGGGGGCGCGGCCCGATTCCAGCAGCAGGTCCACCGCCTCCTCGGCGGCGTCGAGCGCACCCTCGGCCGAGGCCGGGATCAGCTGGATCTGCGGGGTGGCCGCCGCGGCGGCGGGAGCGGCCGGGCCGGACGGGGCGGGTTTGGCCTGGGCCACGTCACGCGGCGTGCGCTGCACCGGCGGCGCCGGCCGCGGAGGGCCGGGACGACCGGGGCGGGACGGAGCCGCGGGACGGGGGCCGGGTACAGGGCGGGGGGTCGGCGCGGTGCGGCCGCTGGCCGGCGTGGCGCGGGGACCCTGGGCACTCTCGTGAATCTGAGGCTCCTCGGGAATGAGAGGCATGAGCTGATATTTATCAAACATTGGTGCGGCATGGGTGACCGGGTGGCACATCAGTGCGAGCGGAGGCGTCAGAAATCGAAGCCGAGCTGGCCCTCGATCTCGGGAACGCCTCCGTCCACCCAGCTGCGGACCTTCTTGAGGTGCCGCCACTGAGGCAACGCATCAAGATACGCCCACGACAGGCGGTGGTGCGGGGTGGGCCCCCACTCCTCCAGTGCGGCCTTGTGCACGGGCGACGGATACCCGGCGTTGTCCGCAAATCCGAAGTGTGCATGGCCGGCACCCAGTTCGGCCATCATTTTGTCGCGCTGAACCTTGGCTATCACCGATGCCGCCGCGACGGCCACGCACGATTGATCGCCCTTGATCACCGTGCGCACCTTCCAGGGGGCACCGAGGTAGTCGTGCTTCCCGTCGAGGATCACGGCGTCGGGACGGACCGGCAGGGCGTCCAGGGCACGGACCGCGGCGAGCCGCAGTGCGGCGGTCATCCCCAGGTCGTCGATCTCCTCCGGGGAAGCATGCCCCAGGGCATAGGCGGTCACCCATGTCCTCAGGGTCTCCGCCAGTACGGTGCGCCGCTTGATCGTCAGCAGTTTGGAGTCGGTCAACCCCTCCGGTGGGCGGCGGAGTCCGGTGATCGCGGCGCAGACGGTGACAGGTCCGGCCCATGCGCCGCGCCCCACCTCGTCGACACCGGCAATGACCTTCGCTCCGGTCGTGGCCCGCAGGGAGCGCTCGACGGTGTGAGTAGGCGGTTCGTACGGCATGGCGCCCTTAGCGTACGCCGCCGGGACGGTCGGCCGACACCCTGGTCGTCCTGCCTCTCGGACAGATCACCGCGGTGGGTCTCAGGTCCCATAGGGCCGCAGCAGGGGGAGCATGAGCCGGTCGATCATCTCTTCGAGATCCTGATCACTCCATTCACTGGCGCACATCTTCGAGCGGTACATCATCATCGCCGGGATGGCGTCGAAGACATAGCCGTTGGCCGCGTCGGCGCGCACCTCTCCCCGCTCAATTCCCCGAGTGATGACCTCACCCAGGAGCTGGACGGTGGGCTCCACCACACCTCCGACGATCACTTCCTGAAAGCGCTCCACCTGGGTCTGATCGCACTCGTGAATCACCGAACGCAGCGCCACACCCGGACGGGAGAACATGATCTGCCGCACCTGCCGGCACAGCGCGAGAAGATCCTCGCGCACGCTGCCGAGATCCGGGGCCCTCTCCACCCTGGGCAGCCCGGCCACGAGCGCGTCCGCGACGAGGTCCTCCTTGCAGGGCCAGCGGCGGTACACCGCGGCCTTGCCGGTCTGGGCACCGGCGGCGACTCCTTCCATGGTCAGCCCCTTCCAGCCGACCTCGCCGAGTTGCTCCAGCGCGGCCTCGAGGATCGCGCGCTCCAGCACCACGCCGCGCCGCCGAGGGGAAGCGGCCCGAGAGGGGGCGGCCGTCCAGCGCGAAGTAACCATCTGTGTCTCTCCAACGGGGGAAGCGGGGATTCCGGGGCGGGGTGCACCGCGCCGCAGCAAACAGGGGGACGCGAGGCGGGACACAGGATTAAGTGAACGCTTGCGTTCACTGTCGGGGACTCACTACCGTGGACGCGAAAGTGAACGCAATCGTTCACTAACGCCTTTATGGGGGACCATAGTGACGACCTCTCAGCTGCTGCACGATCCAGAACCGGGCGTGGCCCGCCGGGAGGGGCATCCCGGCATCGCACTCACCGTCATCGCAGCCTGCCAACTCATGGTGGTACTCGACGCGACGATTGTGAACATCGCGCTCCCGCACATTCAAGACGCGCTCAGGTTCAGCACCACTGACCTGACTTGGGTGGTCAGCGCCTACACGCTCACATTCGGCGGCCTGCTGCTGCTCGGTGCGCGGGCCGGTGACATCCTCGGCCGCCGCCGGGTGTTCATGACCGGCATCCTGTTGTTCACCTTCGCCTCCCTGCTGGGCGGTCTTGCCCAGGAACCCTGGCAACTGCTGGCCGCACGGGCCTTGCAGGGCGTGGGTGGGGCGATCGCCTCGCCCACATCGCTGGCACTGATCACCACGACCTTTCCCGAAGGCCCGGAGCGCAACCGGGCCTTCGGCGTCTTCGCCGCCGTGTCCGCGGGCGGCGGCGCCATCGGTCTGCTGGCGGGCGGCATGCTCACGGACTGGCTCGACTGGCGGTGGGTGCTGTTCGTCAACGTGCCGATCGGTGTGCTGATCGCCCTTCTCGCTCCGCTGTACATCAGCGAGTCCCAGCGGCATCCGGGGCGCTTCGACATCACCGGCGCGCTGACGTCGACGGCGGGCATGGCCTCGCTGGTCTACGGGTTCATCCGCGCTTCGGAGAACGGCTGGCGGGACAGCCTCACCCTCGGCTCGTTCGGAGCGGCCGTGGTGCTGCTGCTCGCCTTCGTCCTCACCGAGATACGGGCGAAGGAGCCGATCACCCCGCTCCGGATGTTCGCGGACCGCAACCGCTGGGGCACGTACGTGATCATGCTGAGTCTCGCCGCCGCGATGTTCGGCATGTTCTTCTACATCGTGCTGTTCGTGCAGGACGTCCTCGGCTACAGCGCTATCAGGGCCGGCCTGGCCTTCCTCCCCGTGACGGTCGCGATCGCGGTCGGCGCGGGGCTGTCCCAGCGGTTCCTTCCGGCGCTCGGCCCGAGGCCTTTCATGATGACCGGCACGGCGCTCGTGGTGATCGGGCTGGTGTGGCAGACCTTCATCCGGCCTGACAGCTCTTACCTGGGCGGAGTGCTCGGGCCGATGCTGGTGTTCGGCTTCGGCATGGGCCTGAACTTCGTGACGGTCACGGTCACGGCGGTGTCCGGAGTCGCCCAGCACGAGGCGGGTGCGGCCTCCGGGCTCCTCAACGCCATGCAGCAGGTCGGCGGTTCGCTCGGACTGTCCATCCTGACGACCGTCTTCGGCTCGGCCGCCAAGGACGAGGCGAAGAAACAACTGCCGAAGTTCCTCGCCGGCAGTTCGCCGGAGCAGCAGGCGCGCTTCGCCAAGACGCACCAGTTGCCCGCTCCCTGGGGGCACGAGGTGCTCGCCCACGGCATCTCCACGGCCTTCGTGCCGGCTGCCGCCATGGCCGGAGTCGCGTTCCTCACCGCCTGGCTGGTGATCAGGGTGCGCAAGAGCGACCTCGACGCACTCGCCGGCGTGGCGGGCCCGGGCGTCGGCTGAACCGGCGCGAGCGGCACGGAGCCACGGCCGGCCGGACCGCCACCCGGGGACGGACAGCACCGGGGACGGTCCGGCCGAACACATCAGGGCCGGCAACACCCGCACGAGCGGCAGAACAGGAACCAGCAGCAGGACCGGCACCGAGTACCCCACCTCCACACCCCCTCCGACCGTCGCTCCCAGCCCAACCGTCGACCTGCGACCGGAGAGGCACGACGCGCGACGGACAGGGGAAGAACGAGCGACAGTCACGGAGAGTTCCCAGTGGATACGGAGAGTTCTGCAGTGCGGAGGGAGACCGTGGGACCCCGCAGACCGTCCTCGCCAAAACCGTCACAGTCCCGAAGGGACCCAATCGGGCAGTGCCTCGGCGCGCTCCACCCATTCCGCGGGCGGGGCCCCCGCCTTGCCGGAGGCGAGCACACCGCCCATGATCGCGCCGGTCGTGTCCATGTCGCCGCCCACGCCGACCGTCGTCCAGAAGGCCGTCTCGTAGTCACCGAGGCTCCGCGCGGCGGACCAGAGGGCGAAGGGCACGGTGTCGTGGGCCGTAGTACGCCGTCCGCAGCCCAGCACGGCGGCGACGGTGCCGGCGTCGCCGTAGTCGAGCATGTCCCGGGCGCGCCGGAGCCCCTGGCCGACAGCGCTCTTCGGAACCAGGGCGACGACGCCGTCGAGGAGCGCCTCGGGGCTGGGCGGGCCTTCCGGCGAGCCGGCCAGTGCCGCCGCGGCGGCCACGGCCATGGCGCCGACGACGGCCTCACGGTGCTGGTGGGTCGTGTAGGCCGAGATCTCCGCCTGATGGGTCGCCTGCTCCGGATCGTCCGCGTACCAGGCCCCCAGCGGCGCGATCCGCATGGCCGCTCCGTTCCCCCAGGACCCCTGTCCGTTGAACAGCCCGGCGGCCAGTTCTCGCCAGTCCTGGCCCTCTCGGACGAGGCGCAGCAGGCGGTTGACGGCAGGGCCGTAGCCCCGGTCGAAGTCGTGATGCTCGGCGAAGGAGCGGGCCAGCGCGTCCTGATCGATGCGTCCGTGGGCGACGAGGACGGCGACCACGGAGCAGGCCATCTCGGTGTCGTCCGTCCACTGCCAGGGACCCGCGGGCAGCTCGCGTCGCTTCAGCAGCGGGTAGTTCGCCGGAACGAAGAACTGGGAGCCCAGAGCGTCCCCGACGGCGAGTCCGCGCAGGCTGGCCATGGCACGCTCCAGGCGCCCGGAGGTAGAGGAGTCAGCGGTCATCGCTCTGCCACCCTATCCGTTCACCCAGTACGGCACCGGTTTGCGCCACTGCTCGAAAGGCCGGTCGAGCGTGTACTTGCCGTCCTCTCCGAGAACGAGCATCCGCATCTCGGCGTTCCCGGGATTCGACAGCGACTCGAATTCGGCGACCGTCCAGTGGAACCAGCGCATGCAGAACAGTCGCATCGCGAGCCCGTGCGTCACCAGGAGGACGTTCGGCGGATGGTCCGGGGCTTCGAAGCTGCGGTACAGGCTCTCCAGGAAGCCGCCGACCCGGTCGTACACGTCGGCGCCGGACTCGCCCTGCGGGAACCGGAAGAAGAAGTGGCCGTACGCGTCGCGGTAGGCCTTTTGCAGGCGTACGTCGTCGCGGTCCTGCCAGTTGCCCCAGTCCTGTTCGCGCAGCCTCGGCTCCTCCCGGACGCGTACGAGGTCGGAGTCGAGGTGGAAGGCGTGGAGCGTCTCGTGTGTACGGCGGTACGGGGAGACGTAGACGCTCACACGCTCCCGGCCGAAGAGCTCCCGAAGCTCCTTGCCGGTCTCCGCGGCCTGCCGCCGACCGCGCTCGGTCAGCGCGAGTGCGTGGTCGGGCTCGCGCTCGTACACGGAGTCGTCGACGTTGCCCGTTGACTCGCCGTGCCGGACAAGGACGATGCGCCGTGGTCGTGCCATGCCAAGACCCTAGATGGAGCGACGGAAAACAGTGCACTCGTGCGGGTCTCGTACGGCATATGTCACACGAAACCCGCCTCCGGGGCCGCTCAGGACGCACAACGTGAGTCCAGACGTGAGTTTGAAATGCAGACTCATCCCCCATGGGTCTCAGACCGTCCAGGACGGCTCCATCTCCACGATGTCACCGGAGAGGGCCACGACGTCGGCCTCGGTCTGGGCGCGCAGCGCGAGGCGTTCCACGCGCTCGGTGCGGTACTTTCCGTGCTCGGCCGCCGACCGCCACATAGAAAGGATCATGAACTCCTGCCCGGGTGCCTCGGCGAACATGCCGCGGATCATGCCGGGCGAACCGGCCATCGCGGGATTCCAGACCTTCTCCTGCATGAGGGTGAAGTGCTCGACGCGCTCCTCATGGATCCGGCACAGGGCCACGCGGATGAGATCGGCGTCGGTGAACCTCGGCTCGAAGCCCGTCTTCACATCGAAGCGGTACTCGAAGAGCTTGACCTGGGCGTCCTTGAACGTGCCGGACTGGGCGGACGCCAGCCGGTCGTGCGAGCGGGCCATGAAGGAGTCGTAGAAGGCGCGGCTCTCCCAGAACGCGAAGACGTGCGCCACGCCCGGTCGCTGCCGGCTCCAGCCGCCGCCCTGCCCCCGGAATCCCGGCTCCCCCAGAAGCCCCGCCCATTTCCGCTGCCCCCGCTCGAACCCGCGGCGGTCCACCACGGTGCAGCGAATCCACTTGACCAGCACCGCGCCATCGTAAGGCCACGGGACGTGGCGTCGGTCACGCTCCGACGCAGATCGCCCGCGCATGCGCCCCCGCGCGCGTGGCACGATGGACAAGACGCCCCTCCTCCACGGGAGTTGGGGACGAGGCAGCCACTGGGGGAAGGGGAAGCCTGTTGACCGGCTTCAGCAAGGGAATGCGCGAGGTCGAGGTCGGACTCAAGTGGGACCCCAGTCCGTCGGGTCAGCCGCCCACCGATCTGGACCTCGTCGCCGCGACCTTCGTGTCCGGCGACGCCTACGGGAACCCGGCGTATGTGGTGCACTTCGACAGCCGCTCACCGGACGGCACGATCTTCCTCAACCGGGACAGTCCCGACGGCAAGGGCTTCGGCTGGGACGAGGTCATGACGTTGCAACTGGACCGGCTGGACGGCCGGTACGCGCGCGTGGTGGTCGGTGTCGTCATCCAGCAGCGCTACGGCCCCAAGGCGTTCGCCCAGGTACTCAACCCGGGCATGCGCATCCGGGAGGGCCGCTACACCGTGCTCGCCCAGGACGACTTCGGCTCGGTCCCCGGGGCGACGGCCGCCACGATCGCCGAGTTCGTGCGGGACGCGTCCGGGGAGTGGGTCTTCCGCCCGGGCGTGCACGGGTTCGAGGAGGACCCGGCGACCTTCACCCGGGTCATGGGCAGGGCCCAGGCCTAGAGGGTTTCGTTCGGATCAGGTCGGACAGGCCGCGGCGTCCGGTGCGCTCGGGTGGTCCGGCAGCGCGGCGAGGTGCCGTGCCGGGCGTCGCGGACCCGGGGCTGATCCGAACGGAACCCCCTGGCGGTAAGGGGTGCCGACCACGGCCGGCGCCCCTTACTGTCGCCTCAGTCCACAACCGTCAGCTGCAGCCGCTGGTCGAGCCGCAGCCCTCGCAGATGTAGCAGGAACCGGCCCGCTGCATCTTCGTACCGCAGGAGAAGCACAGCGGGGCGTCGGCCTGGATGCCCAGCTGCATCTCCACCAGCTCGGCACTCGTGTGGGCCTGCTTCGGGGCGGGCTTGGCCGCCTCGGTCTCCGCCTTCGGCGCGGCGACCGCCTTCAGCTCCTGGGCGCGCGGCGCCGACTGGGCGAGGCCCTCGACGTCGACCTCGTCCTCGGACGGCTCGTAGGACCCGGTCTCCAGGTGTCGCTGACGCTCCTCGGCGGAGTGGATGCCGAGCGCGGAGCGGGTCTCGAAGGGCAGGAAGTCCAGCGCCAGGCGGCGGAAGATGTAGTCGACGATCGACTGCGCCATCCGCACGTCCGGGTCGTCCGTCATGCCGGCCGGCTCGAAGCGCATGTTGGTGAACTTCGAGACGTACGTCTCCAGCGGCACGCCGTACTGGAGGCCGACGGAGACCGCGATGGAGAAGGCGTCCATCATGCCCGCGAGGGTCGAGCCCTGCTTGGACATCTTCAGGAAGACCTCGCCGAGACCGTCGTCCGGGTAGGAGTTGGCGGTCATGTAACCCTCGGCCCCGCCGACGGTGAAGGACGTGGTGATGCCGGGACGTCCCTTCGGGAGGCGCTTGCGCACGGGGCGGTACTCGACGACCTTCTCGACCTTGGGCTCGACGGCGGTGGGCTCCTCGGCCTTCTCCTCCGCGGACTCCTTCTTCTTGGCGGACAGCGGCTGGCCCACCTTGCAGTTGTCGCGGTAGATCGCGAGCGCCTTGACGCCGAGCTTCCAGGCCTCGAAGTAGATCTCCTCGACCTCCTCGACGGTCGCCGTCTCCGGCATGTTGACCGTCTTGGAGATGGCGCCCGAGATCCACGGCTGGATCGCGGCCATCATGCGGACGTGGCCCATCGGGGAGATGGCGCGCTCGCCCATGGCGCAGTCGAACACCTCGTAGTGCTCGTGCTTCAGGCCGGGAGCGTCGATCACATTGCCGTGCTCGGCGATGTGGGCGACGATCGCCTCGATCTGTTCCTCCTGGTAGCCCAGGCGGCGCAGGGCCTGCGGGACGGTGCCGTTGACGATCTGCATCGAGCCGCCGCCGACCAGCTTCTTGAACTTCACGAGCGCCAGGTCGGGCTCGACGCCGGTGGTGTCGCAGGACATCGCGAGGCCGATGGTGCCGGTCGGGGCGAGGACGGACGCCTGGGAGTTACGGAAACCGTTCTTCTCACCGAGACGCAGCACGTCCTGCCAGGCCTCCGTGGCGGCGGCCCACACCGGGGTGTCCAGATCGTCCATGCGGACGGCCTTGCCGTTGGCGTCGGCGTGCTGAGCCATGACGCGCTTGTGGGCGTCGGCGTTGCGGGCGTAGCCGTCGTAGGGGCCGACCACCGCGGCCAGTTCGGCGGAGCGGCGGTAGGCGGTGCCCGTCATCAGCGAGGTGATGGCGCCGGCGAGGGCGCGGCCGCCGTCGGAGTCATAGGCGTGGCCGGTGGCCATCAGCAGGGCGCCGAGGTTGGCGTAGCCGATGCCGAGCTGACGGAACGCGCGCGTGTTCTCACCGATCTTCTGGGTCGGGAAGTCCGCGAAGCAGATCGAGATGTCCATCGCGGTGATGACCAGCTCGACGACCTTCTGGAAGCGCTCGGCCTCGAAGGACTGGCTGCCCTTGCCGTCGTCCTTCAGGAACTTCATCAGGTTCAGCGAGGCCAGGTTGCAGGACGTGTTGTCCAGGTGCATGTACTCGCTGCACGGGTTCGACGCGGTGATCCGGCCGGACTCGGGGCAGGTGTGCCAGTTGTTGATGGTGTCGTCGTACTGGATGCCGGGGTCGGCGCAGGCCCAGGCGGCCTCGGCGATCTTACGGAAGAGCGCCTTGGCGTCGACCTCCTCGATGACCTCGCCGGTCATACGGGCGCGCAGCCCGAACCTGCCGCCCTCCTCGACCGCCTTCATGAACTCGTCGTTCACGCGGACCGAGTTGTTGGCGTTCTGGTACTGGACGGAGGTGATGTCCTCGCCGCCCAGGTCCATGTCGAAGCCCGCGTCGCGCAGGACACGGATCTTCTCCTCTTCCTTGACCTTGGTCTCGATGAAGTCCTCGATGTCGGGGTGGTCGACGTCGAGTACGACCATCTTGGCGGCGCGGCGGGTGGCACCGCCGGACTTGATGGTGCCGGCCGAGGCGTCGGCGCCGCGCATGAAGGAGACCGGACCGGAGGCATTGCCGCCGGAGGACAGCAGCTCCTTGGAGGAGCGGATGCGGGAGAGGTTCAGGCCGGCACCGGAACCCCCCTTGAAGATCATCCCCTCTTCCTTGTACCAGTCGAGGATCGACTCCATGGAGTCGTCGACGGACAGGATGAAGCAGGCGGAGACCTGCTGGGGCTGCGGGGTGCCCACGTTGAACCAGACGGGGCTGTTGAAGCTGAAGATCTGGTGCAGGAGGGCGTACGCCAGCTCGTGCTCGAAGATCTCGGCGTCGGCGGGCGAGGCGAAGTACTTGTAGTCCTCACCGGCCTTCCGGTACGTCTTCACGATGCGGTCGATCAGCTGCTTGAGGCTGGTCTCGCGCTGCGGGGTGCCGACGGCACCCCGGAAGTACTTGCTGGTGACGATGTTGACCGCGTTCACCGACCAGAAGTCGGGGAACTCGACGCCACGCTGCTCGAAATTGACCGAGCCGTCGCGCCAGTTGGTCATGACGACGTCACGGCGCTCCCACGACACCTCGTCGTACGGGTGTACGCCGGGGGTGGTGTGGATGCGCTCGACACGCAGCCCCTTGGTGGCCTTGGCGCCCTTGGCTCGGGGACCTCGTGCCGGACCGCTCGCCGTCTCTGTCATGCCGCCTCCCTGTACGGGCGAAAACGCCCTGAAGTGCCCCGTTTGTTCCCGTGGCACGGTGTTCTGTCGTGTGTCGCGGGCACCCTCAGCTGCCACCCGCGACAGGTCTTCGTCGGCCGCCTCCCGGCCACAACCCGGCTCTCCTCCCGGATCGCGGCCCGCCGTCAGTCGGCGGCGTGAGCGGGCACGGGGACCTCTCCGGTCCCTCCCGGCCCGCGATCGTCTTCCTGGCTCCCCGCCCCCGCGGCTTCCTCGTCAGCGGCGTGGCCCCCCGTCGTCTCCCTCAGCTCCGCGATGGCCGCCTCGAAGTCCTCGAGCGAGTCGAACGCCCGGTAGACGGAGGCGAATCGCAGATAGGCGACGAGGTCGAGTTCCTGCAACGGGCCGAGTATGGCCAGCCCCACGTCGTGGGTGGTCAGCTCGGCGCTCCCGGTGGCCCGCACCGCCTCCTCGACCCGCTGGCCGAGCTGGGCGAGTGCGTCCTCGGTGACAGGCCGTCCCTGGCATGCCTTGCGCACGCCGTTGATGACCTTGGTCCGACTGAAAGGCTCGGTGACCCCCGACCGCTTGATCACCATGAGCGAGCACGTCTCCACGGTCGTGAAACGACGGGAGCAGTCAGGGCACTGGCGGCGCCTGCGGATCGAGGTGCCGTCGTCGGTCGTACGACTGTCGACCACGCGGCTGTCGGGGTGCCTGCAGAAGGGGCAGTGCATGATCTCCAACCCTCCTCACAGCAGACTCAAAAACCTCACTGAGCCACATGAGCCCCGCGAAGCAGCCCTAAGCATAGGCGATCGGGGAGGCGTTTCAGACCCGGGGGACCACAACTTCTGGGTTGCTGTAGCCATCCAACCACTAGATGTGGGGATTGACTCATACACCGAGACGGACTCGCGTGTCGCACGGAACCACCGTGCGACACCGGCCGCGAAACACCCGCTCAGGGACACGCGGGCGCAGAGCCGTATCGCTGTGCGGCTTGCGGAGATACCGTGAGCGCCACACGGAGGACGCGTGGGACTCCGGCACAGAAGGGACCCGGAGCCAGGACGGCCGGGTTCCGGATGACAGACTGGGATCGCCACCCACGAGGTCGGCAACCCCGGCGGTGAAGAGTACAACAATGGGCGCTTTTGCCCGCCAGGTGGCGCGTCAGCAATACACCCAGGTACGTGATCGCGTCCGGTGAACCGCACTTTTTCACTCGAACGTGTGTTTGGTGCAACCTTTCGAAAGCAACTACCGTTGTCCAGCAGGGAGACCATCGAGAGGGGCCGACGTGACCACCACCGCAGACAGTGCCACCATCACCGCCCAGGACCGCTCCCAGGGCCGAGTCGAGCCGGTACACGTGATGAACGAAGCCACGAATCCCGAGGGACACAAGCGCTCCCTGCCGGGCCGACCTCCAGGCATCCGGGCCGACAGCTCCGGACTCACCGACCGGCAGCGCCGCGTGATCGAGGTCATCCGTGACTCCGTGCAGCGACGCGGCTATCCGCCGTCGATGCGCGAGATCGGCCAGGCCGTCGGCCTCTCGAGCACGTCCTCGGTCGCGCATCAGCTGATGGCACTGGAGCGCAAGGGCTTCCTGCGCCGAGACCCTCACCGCCCGCGCGCGTACGAGGTACGGGGCTCGGACCAGGCCGTGACCATGCAGCCCACGGACACCGCCGGCAAGCCCGCCGCGTCGTACGTCCCGCTGGTCGGCCGCATCGCCGCCGGTGGCCCGATCCTCGCGGAGGAATCCGTCGAGGACGTCTTCCCCCTCCCCCGCCAGCTCGTCGGCGACGGTGAGCTCTTCGTCCTGAAGGTCGTCGGTGACTCCATGATCGAGGCCGCGATCTGCGACGGCGACTGGGTCACCGTGCGCCGTCAGCCGGTCGCCGAGAACGGCGACATCGTGGCGGCGATGCTGGACGGCGAAGCCACCGTCAAGCGTTTCAAGCGCGAGGACGGCCATGTCTGGCTCCTGCCGCACAACGCGGCCTACGAGCCGATCCCCGGCGACGACGCGACCATCCTGGGCAAGGTCGTCGCAGTGCTGCGGCGCGTGTGACGCCCGCGGCGGGCGGCCCGGTACGGCCGCCCGCTCCCTGACCGGGCCCCGGAACCCCTGCGCCGGTTCCGGGGCCCTGCTGTACGCGTTGCCGGTCCGGGCATTCCTCGCATCGGGGGGTGGCCTGACCCGCGAAGGTCAGCCCACCCCCGCGATCACTTCCCGGCCACCTCGGCCGCCGTCGCTGCCGCGTCGATCGCGGCAAGCGACTTGCGCACCTGGTTACGGTCCGTGGTGTACCAGAAGCCCGGCAGTGACGCCTTCAGGTACCCGCCGTACCGTGCCGTCGCCAAACGCTGATCCAGTACGGCCACCACGCCCCGGTCTCCCGAGGCACGGACGAGCCGGCCGGCGCCCTGAGCCATGAGCAGGGCCGCATGAGTGGCGGCCACTGCCATGAAGCCGTTGCCTCCCGCGTCCTCCACCGCCTTCTGCCGGGCACTCATCAACGGATCGTCGGGACGGGGGAACGGGATCTTGTCCATCACGACCAGCTGGCAGCTCGGTCCCGGCACGTCGACGCCCTGCCACAAGGACAGGGTGCCGAACAGACAGGTCTTCGGATCGGCTGCGAAGTTCTTGATCAGTTCGCCGAGGGTCTCCTCGCCCTGGAGCAGGATCGGGAACTCGGGAATCCTCGAGCGCAGTTCCTCGGCGGCGAGCTGCGCGGCCCGCATGGACGAGAACAGCCCGAGGGTTCGGCCGCCGGCCGCCTGGATCAGCTCGGTCAGTTCGTCGAGCATGTCGGAGCGCTCCCCGTCCCGCGCGGGGCGCGACAGATGCCGCGCGACGTAGAGGATGCCCTGCCTGCGGTAGTCGAAGGGCGAGCCGACGTCGATGCCCTTCCACTTCGGCAGGTCCTCGTCCTCCATCCCCTCCGGGCCGAGTCCCAGGGATGCCCCCACACCGTTGAAGTCACCCCCCAGTTTGAGCGTCGCAGAGGTGAGAACGACGGCGCGGTCCGAGAAGAGCTTCTCCCTCAGCAGACCCGAGACCGACATGGGGGCGATCCTGAGGGAGGCACCGAACCGGTCGTGCCGTTCGTACCAGACGACGTCCCACTCCGAGCCGTTGAGGACCCGCTCCGCCACGTCGTGCACCGTCTCCACCGAGGCCAGCGCCTGCTTGCGAACCGCGTCCTCGTCCTGCACCGACTTGTCGCGGGTCGAGCCGAGCGCGGTGATGACAGTGCGCGCGGCGTCCCGCAGGGCCATCAGGGCATAGCCGAGGTCCTCCGGGATCTCCTCCAGGCGCCCCGGAAGGGCCAGCTCCATCAGCCGCTCGAAGCCCTCGGCGGCGGTCTGGAGCTGGTCGGCGGCCTTCTCGTTGACGAGCTTGGCGGCTCGGCGCACCGCCCGGTTCACCTGGCCGGGCGTGAGCTCGCCGGTCGCGACGCCGGTGACCCGGGAGACGAGTTCATGGGCCTCGTCCACGATCAGCACCTCGTGCTGGGGCAGTACCGGCGCTCCCTCGATGGCGTCGATGGCGAGCAGCGCGTGGTTGGTGACCACGACGTCGGCGAGCTTGGCACGCTCCCGGGCCATCTCCGCGAAGCACTCGGCGCCGTAGGCGCACTTCGACGCGCCGAGGCACTCCCGCGACGACACCGACACCTGCGCCCAGGCCCGGTCCGACACACCCGGAGTCAGGTCGTCCCGGTCGCCGGTCTCGGTCTCGTCCGACCAGTCCCGCAGCCGCAGGAGGTCCTGGCCCAACTTGCTGGTGGGCGCTGCGGCCTCGAACTGGTCGAAGAGACCGTCGTCCTCGTCCTGCGGCATGCCCTCGTGCAGTCGGTGCAGACAGAGGTAGTTCGACCGGCCCTTGAGCATCGCGAACTCCGGGCGGCGGCGGAGCAGCGGGTGCAGGGCTTCGACCGTGCGCGGCAGGTCGCGCTCCACCAGTTGGCGCTGCAGTGCGAGGGTGGCCGTGGCGACGACCACCCGTTCCCCGTGCGCGAGCGCCGGCACGAGATAGCCGAGCGACTTGCCGGTGCCGGTACCGGCCTGGACCAGCAGGTGGGATCCGTCGTCGATCGCCTCGGCGACCGCTTCGGCCATGGTCACCTGGCCGGGGCGCTCCGTGCCGCCGACAGCGGAGACAGCGGCGTGCAGGAGTTCGGGGAGTGAGGGCTTCGTCATAGCCCGACCACCCTACGACCCGGCACTGACAAACGGGCGGTCGAGACGGGGAGGGAGGACGGGTTCACGGCCGGGCTCCTGGACGGTAGGGGGTGGCGGAGGGCGGAGGTCTGCGGCAGGTGCGGGCGAGAGGGCTGCACCGCGGTGGAAGCTGGGCGGCGGGCGGAGGACGGCCGGCTGCTGCGGCACAGGGCACGCCGGGGCGGAGCTCGGACGGTCGGAGGAGTACGTCGCGGTGGTTGTGCGGGCGGAACATGACCCCCGGGGTGCTCCCGTACCGCTCGAAAAATTTCTCGCGTCGAGGGAACTCGCCCGGCACACCGTTCGTACTACACGTGACGACACGGTCACGATGCGCTACAGGAGGTCGCGCAGGACCCGGTCCCGGATCATGAGGGCGGCCCGCTTGCCGGGCAGGTCGACCTCGTCCGCGAACCGGAAACCCGCGCTCAGGAACGCTGCGACGGAGGGGGTGTTGCGAAGATCGGGTTCGGCCACGACCCGCGCGCACGCGGGGCGCCGATCGAGGATCAGGTCGGCCACGGCCCGCAGCAGAGCCGAGCCCACGCCTCGTCCCCGGTCCGCCGCCTCACCGACGAGGAGGTGGATCCCGGTGTCGTGCGGTCGGGCCGGGTAGTGGCGGGCCAGCGGATCCAGGTCCGCCCGGTAGATCTCCCAGTAGCTCATCGGTGTGCCGTCCAGTACGCCGAGGCACGGCACGCTGCGTCCGTCGCCGTCGAGTTGGGCGCGCAGCTGGTCCTCCGTCCGGTTCAGGGGCCCGGCCAGCTCCCAGAATTCCGCGACGGTGGGGTCGTTCATCCAGCGATGGACGAGCGGCAGGTCGTGGTCGATACGCACTGGAACGAGGTGGAAGCAGCCGACACGAGTGACCACTGGACCCCACGTGTGGAGCTGGTCCAGGAGGTGACCGGTGCCTCCGGCGAAGAGCGCGAGGAAGTCGGCGGGCAGGCGCAGGTCCAGCGTTTCCTCGCAGTCCCCGTCGTCGTCCTCGGCGGTGAACCCCGCGAAGGGGTCACGCAGGCGGCCCATTCGGTCCGCGGTGGGGCTGGCGGCTGCCTCGTGAACAGGCGCGCCCGCGTGGGCGGGAACGCCGGGACGGGCTGGGCTGGGACCGGCGTCTGCGTTCGCGTCGGTGGGAGGCATGGTGCGCTCCTCTCAGGAGACGAGGTGGGTCATGTTCCTCGGCAGGGCGGGGAGACGGTTCCGTTCGCTCAGGAATGAAGGGGGTTGGCGATGGCGACGTAGACGGACTGGGTGTCCACCGGGCCGACGAGTTCGTCCAGGCCGTGCAGTCGGGTCAGCAGGTTGGCCTTGCAGCGCAGCGCGGGTGAGTCGAGCAGGTGCCGGGGCAGGGAGGTGCGCAGTGCTCCGGGCCCCGTGGCGACCTCGGTGAGGAAGCGGCGGAAACCCGCGAGAAGGAGCCGCTCGTCGGCGAGGCGTTGGGAGCCCAGCGCGCCGATCAGCCCCATCACGTTGTTGACGGCGAGGTAGTAGGCGAAGCGTTCGTCGGTGACCTCGTCGGAGACGAAGGTGTCGCTGCGCTCGCCGATGCCGGGCAGCCGGGAATCCAGCTCGGCCCGCCGGGACTCGCGGAAGTAGTAGCCCTGGTTGTCGCGGTAGCGGCCGCCGACGGGCCAGCCGTGGTCGTCGAGCAGGAGCAGGGTGTTCTGCTGGTGGGCTTCGAGGGCGATGCCGGCCTCGCTGTCCAGCCACAGGACGGGGCGGACGACCTGCTCCAGGTAGCGCAGGAACCACTCCGCGGCAACGGCTCCGACCGGTCGGCCGGTGCGGGCGGCGAGCCTTTCCACGATCTGGGCCAGCCGTGAACGCATGGGCCAGGCCGTCGGCCGCGCCGAGGAGTCGGCACAGCCGGGAAGGGGCCGGGGCGAGACGAGTCCGGCCACGCAGCCGACGTTGTCGGCCGGGGTGAAGGGGTTGTGTCTGATCACCACGTCCAGTCCGGGCACGGGCCGACCGTCCGGGTCGTCCACGGCGAGCCAGGCGGGGTCACGGACGATGTCGAAGCCGGGGTGCGCGGCCTGCCACTGCTCGAACAGGCCGGCGCGCAGGAGCCGGTGAACCTCGACTCCCCGATGGAGTTCCTTGCGCAGGTGCTCGCGGCGGGAGTTGGTGATGCACAGCCCCAGCGACAGCTTGAGCATCGCGGGGGCGCCGGACCGGTGGACCGTGCGTACGGAGGAGGTGGGGCACCAGGGGGTGCCCAGGGGTCCGAGGTCGCGGAGGAGACCGGAGCCGAGCAGGGCGTCGGCAGGCTCGCGATGGCGTAGCTCGCGTGCCTGCCACGGGTGCAGGGGGAGGGCGGCGTAGCCGTCGGGCAGCAGGAGGCCGGTCTCGGCGAGGCGCCGGGTGAGGTGGTCGGCCGGCACGGGACGGCCGCGTTCGGTCCAGGCCGAGTCGGTCGCGAGGAGGGAAGGGGCGACAGCCATCCAGTGCAGGGGGAAGAAGCCGCGCAACTCCGGTGAGTAGAGGCGGGTTTCTGTGTCGGTCAAACCGTCCCGGCTCTTGGGGGTCGGGTGCAGAGGGTGTCCGAGGACGAGCGCCTGCTCGGCGGAGAGGAAGAGGTCCGGGACGTCGGTGGGGTGCTCACGCCGGTCGTGCAGAAAGGTCGCGGTGCGGCGAACGGAGTCGGCCACCCTGGCCACGAGATCACCGTCGCCGCGGCCCTCCGCGGTGCCAGGTGCCTGTGTGCCGGACGTGATGCTCGGGTCGCCGGTCGTCTCCCGGGCGAGCAGCGCGGCCAGGGTGACGGCGTCGACGGTGGGGGCGGTGTCGGGGGTGTTGGCCAGGCGTGGTGGGCCGAAGCGGTGGGTGCCGGTCGGCGACCAGTAGCGGACCGGCACGAGCAGGGACGTGCCGCTGGCCGGAAGCGGCAGACAGAGGGTTCCGGCGGTGGGGGCGGCGAGGGCGGCCTCGCGGACCCAGCACCGCAGCAGGTTCTCCACGGCGGCGGCCCGGGCGGCGGTGCGAGGGTCGGGATGCTCCAGCAGATCGGCGCCCGGCTCGGTGACTCGGGTGAGATCGGCGGTGCGTCGCTTCTGCTGGGGAACCGACTCGACGAGTGGCACGGAAGAGGCCGGGGTGCCGGAGTCTCCCTGTTCGTCGGGAGCACCGGAGCTGCCGTCGGGGGTGGGGGTGGCGTTCATGACGGCTCCTCGTGACTTGCTGGGGCGGTGCTGGACTCGTGCCTCGCTCGGGCGTCCTCCCTGCGCGGGCCGCGGCCGAGGACCGGGGCGGGCGGATGGAGCGGGCGTGCACGAGAGGGCTGCGGATGTGTCATGGGTGGCCGGCTTCGGCCCGGATGTCCTTGGAGGGAGGTGACGTCGGGTGCGGAAGGCCACGAGTCCGATGGCTGGGCCGGGCGTCCCGAGCCGGTCGGTGCGGGCGTGGGTCTCAGCCCGCGCGCTGGGCAGGGCCGTGGTGTGGGCCGCGGTGGTGGCCGTGCTCCTCGTAGGCGCGGGCCACCGCGGCCACCGCGTCCGCGAGGCGGTCCAGAACGGCCACGGCCTGCTCGTCGCTGATCGTCAGCGGGGGCAGTAGCCTGACCACGGCCGAGTGCCGACCACCGAGTTCGACGATCAAGCCGCGATGGAGGCACTCCCGCTGGACGGCCACGGCGAGTTCGGGCGAGGCGGGGTGCGGGGTGCGGGCGGGTTCCAGGCCGGCGGGCACGGGGTGGTCGCGGGTGTCGGACCCGGCGCCTTCCGGGTTCACCAGCTCCACCCCGATCATCAGGCCACGCCCCCGCACTTCCCCGACACACGCGAACGTGTCGGAGAGTTCCCCGAGTTGGTCCAGCATGCGGGTGCCGAGGTCTGCGGCTCGTGCGGCGAGGCCGTTCTCCCGGACATGGGCGAGGGTCGCGGTGCCTGCGGCCATGGCGAGTTGGTTGCCTCGGAAGGTTCCCGCGTGGGCACCGGGCTGCCAGACGTCGAGATCGTCCCGGTAGACGATCACGGCCAGCGGAAGGCTGCCGCCGATGGCCTTGGACAGGACCATGACGTCCGGGGTGATGCCGCTGTGGTCGACGGCCCAGAAGGTACCCGTCCTGCCCACTCCGGTCTGGACCTCGTCGGCGATCAGCGGGATGGACCGGTCCGCGGTGAGCTGCCGCATGCGGCGCAGCCAGCCGTCCGGCGCCGGGATCACCCCGCCCTCGCCCTGGACGGGTTCGAGGATCATCCCGGCGGGGAGGGCCACGCCGGACTTGGGGTCGTCGAGGAGGGACTCCGTCCAGCGGGCGGCCAGTTCGGCGCCGCGCGGTCCGCCGACGCCGAAGGGGCAGCGGTAGTCCTGCCGATAGGGCAGGCGGGCGACCTGGACGTCGCGGGCGTCACCGGAGGCGGCCAGGGCGCCGGCGGTCATGCCGTGGTAGGCGCCGGTGAAGGCGACGATGCCGGTGCGGCCGGTGGCGGCGCGGACCAATTTGAGGGCGGCCTCGACGGCGTCGGTGCCGGCCGGCCCGCAGAACTGGACGCGGGCGCGGTCCGCGAGGCCCGGAGGGAGGGTACGGAACAGCTCGGTGATGAAGGCGTCCTTGACGGGGGTCGCCAGATCGAGGACGGAGAGCGGAGCGCCGGAGTCGAGGACCTTGCGGATGGCTTGCAGCACCACCGGATGGTTGTGTCCGAGGGCGAGTGTGCCGGCACCGGAGAGACAGTCCAGATAGCGGCGGCCGTCGGCGCCCTCGATGGTGAGCCCGCGCGCCCGGACAGGGACGATCGGCAGGGCCCGGGCATAGGTGCGGGCGGAGGATTCACGCGCCGACTGACGTCTGAGGATCCCCTCGTGCACCGCCCGCGCTTCCCCGGGCATGCCCCCGGCCATCGACTCCGTAACGGCCACGGCTCGCTTTCCTCCCCGCTGTCCACAGGCGAGTTGATCGGCGGGGACCGGGTACAGGCAGCCGGCCCCCCACCGCTACAACCCCGGAGGGTTCGACGGGTTACGGGTTCCCCCGAGATCCTTGCCGCGAAGAGGAGAAAGGGACGGTCGCCCGAGCGGCGCGCGGTCGCCGGAGTGTCGTCCGACGGCCGCATCGCACGGGTCCGTGAGACGTGGACCGTCCGGCCGGAGGGGCGGGACGGCTGCCGGGCAAGCGTGGCAGCCCGGAGGGCGATCCCGCAGGGCGGTCTCGTCACAGGACTCGCCCGCGGTGACGGCCCACCGGTGCCTGATCGTCGAATCGGGCAATTCGTGGATGACGGGCCTGGTCAGACGGCTTGTAGCCGAACCGTTGCCGTTCCGTCGGCAGTCCCCCACAGCGAGCGCATAGTGTGTGGTGCCGTTCCTAGACGGTCGTGAGACAGGCATGAACTCCCCATGGGTTCACGGCCGGTGGCACGGCCGAAGCGCCGGGTACCTTCACTCAGGGGGAGTCAGAGCATGCGATCCATACGGCCGTCGTTCACCGTTCGGCGAGGGAGTGGCCCCCGGCGGACCTCCCCCGCACTGGCGGCGGTCGCCCTCGCCTCGGCGCTGGCGCTGACCGCCACCGCCTGCAACGGCAACGACACGGCCGACGGCAAGCCGAGCGCCTCAGCGACCGCTGCCAGTGACGGCGACGGCAAGATCAAGATCCCGGACGACCTCAAGCAGAGGCTGAAGGAACACGGGATCGACGTCGACAAGTGGAAGAACGGCGCCTGGAAGAACTGGAACAAGCAGGACTGGCTGCGCGAGGCCAACGATTTCATCAACCCGATCATCAAGGGTCTGTGGGACCCCGACCGGATGCGTCACGCCAACGACCCCGACAAAGGTGTCCACGCCAACGACATCTCCGGTGACCAGGGCGTGACGGACCCGACCCCGCAGCCGGTCAAGGCCCAGGCGGTCGTGCCGCCGTACCACTCCGACGCGGCCACCTCGGGCAAGGTGTTCTTCGACTCCCCCGAGGGCCACATGGTGTGCTCGGGCACGGTCGTGGAGGACCCCGCGCACCCGGGCAAGTCCAACCTCGTCTGGACGGCGGGGCACTGTGTGCACGCCGGCAAGAACGGCGGCTGGTACCGCAACATGGCCTTCGTCCCGTCGTACAACAACTCCGGCAAGTCGGTTGCCCAGTTGCAGAACGCCAGCCGGTCCGAGATCGCGCCGTACGGCGTCTGGTGGGCCGACGGGGCGCGTACCTCGCAGCAGTGGATCGACCAGGGCGGGGAGACGGGCGGCAACGGCGCGCCGTACGACTTCGCGGTGATCCATGTGACCCCGGAGCAGGGCAACGGCGGGAAGTCGCTGGAGGAGACGGTCGGCGGGGCGCTGCCGGTGAACTTCGACGCGCCGGCGGTGCCGAAGGTCGACAGCATCACCGCGTCCGGCTATCCGGAGGCGGCTCCGTTCGACGGTCAGCTGCTCTACCAGTGCAAGGACAAGCCGGGCCGACTGTCGGTCAACCAGTCGGAGCCGACGATGTACCGGATCGGCTGCACGATGACCGCGGGGTCCTCCGGCGGTGGCTGGGTGGAGGCGGGCGCCGACGGCAAGCCGGCGCTGGTGTCCAACACCTCGATCGGCCCGGTGACGTCCGGCTGGCTCGCCGGGCCGCGCTTCGGCGACGTGGCCAAGGGTGTGTACGAGGCGGTCAGCAAGGAGTTCGCCGGGCAGTAGGAGCGGTGGACTCCGCGGTTGCGCCGTAGGGCCACTGTGCGCGGGCGGCTGACGGCCGCGTCGAGTGCTCGTGCCACGCGGTGGCGCCGCACATCGGTGCGGGACCGCGCCCCTGCCGGGTCACCTGGAAAGGCCCGCCCTCGGGGCGGGCCTTTCCGCAGCCGTGGTGGTCAGGCCGCCGAGACCGGGGTGTACGGCGCCAGGTCCGCCGCCAGTTCCTCGTGCACCCGGACCTTGAGCAGGGTGCCCTCCGCGGTGTGCTCCTCGGAGATCACCTCGCCCTCGGTGTGGGCGCGGGCGACGAGCTTGCCCTGCGTGTACGGCACGAGCACCTCGATCTCGACCGCCGGGCGCGGCAACTCGTTGTCGATCAGGGCGAGCAGGTCCTCGATGCCCCGGCCGGTGCGGGCGGAGACGGCGATGGAGCGCTTCTCTACCCTGAGCAGCCGCTGGAGCACCAGCGGGTCGGCCGCGTCCGCCTTGTTGATCACGACGATCTCGGGCACGTCGGTGGCACCGACGTCCCGGATCACCTCGCGCACGGCGGCGAGCTGCTCCTCAGGGTTCGGGTGCGAGCCGTCCACCACGTGCAGGATCAGGTCGGAGTCGCCGACCTCCTCCATGGTGGAGCGGAACGCCTCGACCAGGTGGTGCGGCAGATGGCGTACAAAACCGACGGTGTCCGCCAGCGTGTAGAGCCGGCCGCTCGGGGTCTGCGCCCGGCGGACGGTCGGGTCCAGCGTCGCGAACAGGGCGTTCTCGACCAGGACGCCGGCGCCCGTGAGACGGTTGAGCAGGGAGGACTTGCCGGCGTTGGTGTAACCCGCGATGGCGACGGACGGCACCTTGTGGCGCCGGCGCTCCTGGCGCTTGATCTCGCGGCCGGTCTTCATCTCCGCGATCTCCCGGCGCATCTTCGCCATCTTCTCGCGGATCCGCCGCCGGTCCGTCTCGATCTTGGTCTCACCGGGGCCACGCGTGGCGAGGCCGCCGCGACCGCCACCCATCTGCCGGGACAGGGACTGACCCCAGCCGCGCAGCCTGGGCAGCATGTACTGCATCTGCGCGAGGGCGACCTGCGCCTTGCCCTCCCGGGACTTGGCGTGCTGGGCGAAGATGTCCAGGATCAGGGCCGTACGGTCGATGACCTTGACCTTGACGACGTCCTCCAGCTGGATCAGCTGGCCCGGGCTCAGCTCACCGTCACAGATGACCGTGTCCGCGCCTGTCTCGAGGACGATGTCGCGCAGCTCCTGGGCCTTGCCGGAGCCGATGTAGGTGGCTGCGTCGGGCTTGTCGCGGCGCTGGATCACGCCGTCGAGCACGACCGCGCCGGCGGTCTCCGCGAGAGCCGCCAGCTCCGCGAGGGAGTTCTCCGCGTCCTGCGAGGTGCCGGTGGTCCACACCCCGACGAGCACGACGCGCTCCAGGCGGAGCTGTCGGTACTCGACCTCGGTGACGTCCTCCAGCTCGGTGGACAGGCCCACCACACGGCGCAGGGCCGCTCGCTCGGAGCGGTCGAACTGGTCGCCGTCCCGATCGCCGTCGATCTCGTGGCTCCAGGCGACGTCCTCTTCCATCAGGGCATCGGCCCGAAGGCCCTCGGGATAGGCGTGCGCGAGGCGCTTGGTGTCCTGGGAAGGGGAAGAAGAGGAGGTCATTGGATCCTTACGTCGATGGGATGCCGTTACGGCGGTGGGCGGCCGTGGGACCGCTCCTGTGTCGTCAACGTACGAGTGGCCCGGGAGATTCCCGCGTCCCGTCGCGCCCCGACCCGAAGATGGTCGCACGAGGCGGCTCGTCCCGTCACCGTGTTATCGCGCGCCCGGGGCACCTGGCACCTCGCGCCGCCGGACACGCCCGGGCCCGGCGTCCGCGGCGCCGGCGCGCCGTCAGCCGCGCGGCACGGAGACCGCACGGCACGCAGCCCGCGCTGCATCCGCTATCAGCCCGGTGTCCCGCGCGCCACGCACAGCCCGTGGCCCCGGAACGCGCGCACCTCGCAGCCCCGGCCTCACGCGCGCAGTCTCACCGTGTGCTCCCCCGCTTGTCCGCACCGCCTGCGTGAGCCGCGGCGTGGCCGCGCGCCGAGCGGCCCCTGGGGCCGGCGGCCCTGGCCGGGGCCAGCGGCTTCCAGTCGGGGTGGCCGGGCATCGGCGGGGTCTTCTCGCCGTACAGCCAGGCCGTGAAGAAGCCGCTCAGGTCGCGGCCGGAGACGGCCGAGGCCAGCCGGACGAAGTCGGCGGTACCGGCGGTGGAGTCGCGGTGCTCGCGCACCCAGACGCGCTCCAGCCGCTCGAAGGCCGGCGTGCCGATCTCCTGCCGCAGCGCGTAGAGGACCAGCGCGGCGCCGTCGTACACGCTGGGCCGGAAGATGCCGATCTTCTGGCCGGGAGCGGGCACCTTGGGCCGGGCCGGCGGGCCGCCCGCCTCACGCCAGCGGTCCGAGGCGCCGTAGGCGGCCTTCATCCGCTCCTCCATGGGCCGGTGCGCGGTCTCCTGGGCGTACAGCTCCTCGTACCAGGTGGCGTGTCCCTCGTTCAGCCAGACGTCGGACCAGGTGCGGGGGGTGACGCTGTCGCCGAACCACTGGTGGGACAGCTCGTGCACCATGACCGACTCGACGTACCACTTGGGGTAGGCGGGCTCGGTGAAGAGGTTCTTCTCGAAGAGCGAGAGGGTCTGTGTCTCCAGTTCGAACCCGGTGGAGGCCTGCGCCATGAGCAGGCCGTACGTCTCGAAGGGGAACGTCCCGACCTTGCTCTCCATCCAGGCGATCTGGGCGGGTGTCTTGGCGAGCCACGGTTCCAGGGCCTTGGCGTCGGAGCTGGGCACGACGTCACGCAGCGGCAGCCCGTGCGGTCCCTCGCGGTGCAGCACGGTGGAACGGCCGATGGACACCTGGGCGAGTTCGGTGGCCATGGGGTGCTGGGTGCGATAGGTCCAGGTGGTCGTACGGCCGACCCGGTCCACCCCCGCGGGCAGACCGTTGGCGACGACGGTGTAGCCGTTCGGGGCGGTGACGTGGAAGGTGAACATCGCCTTGTCGGACGGGTGGTCGTTGCACGGGAAGACCAGATGGGCGGCGTCGGCCTGGTTCGCCATGGCGAGGCCGTCGGAGGTGCGCACCCAGCCGCCGTCCTGACCCTTGGCGGCGACGGGATCACTGGTGTGCCGCACCGTGATCCGAGTCCGGCTGCCCTCCGTGAGGGGGCGTTCCGGGGTGACGACCAGATCCTCGCCGGCGCTGGTGAAGGACGCCGGACGCCCGTCGACCTCGACGGACCGGACGGTGCCGTGGGCGAAGTCGAGGTTGATCCGGTCCAGGTCGGCGGTGGTCCGGGCGTCGATGGTGGTGACGGCCTGGAGGGGCTTGCCGTTGCTGCCGGAATAGGTGAGGGAGACGTCGTACGACGCCACGTCGTAGCCGGGGTTGCCGAGGTACGGGTAGAGCCGGTCACCGACGCCGAGAGGCTCGGCCTGGCCCGCGGCGGCCAGGAGGCAGACGGAGACGGCGGAGGCGAGCAGGGCCGCCTTCTGGTGCCGGGAGATCCGGGGCCGCGTGCGGAGCCGAGTGGTCCTGGAGCGGGCTGTACGGGACTCGGCGGTAGGGGACGGGACGGGGCGGGCGTGGGAGCGGGCCTGGGTGTCGACGCGGAGGTTGAGCGGCATGGACCACCGCTACCAGTGCGCTTCTGCGCCACGACGGCGACGCGCGCCCGGCCCACCCGAACGGGTTCCGCCCGGAGTCCTTCTGATCCAAGCCCTGCGACCCCGGCCAACCGCCCTGCAGTCCCCGGCCGAGCGGCCTGCGGCTCCCGACCGCGCAAGCATCGTGGGAGAGGCGCAGGGCAAGCCCCGGCCTCCGACGCCGCTCAGTCCCCCGGCGCCTGATGCTGTGCGCGGGCCACGTCGTAGACGCCCGGGACGTCCCGCATGGCGCGCATCACGGACGGGAGGTGGGCCGCGTCGGGGAGCTGGAGGGTGTACGTGTGCCGGACCCGCTGCTGGCTGGGCGGTTCCACGGTCGCCGAGACGATGTCGGCGCCCGCGGAGGAGATCGCCTCGGTGAGGTCGGCGAGCAGATGGGGGCGGCCGAACGATTCAGCGACCAGCGTGACCCGGCACTCGGTGGTGTCCCCCCAGCGCACGTCGATCTCCGCGCGCCCTCTGCCCTTCATGTGCGCCACTGCGGCGCACTCCCCCCGGTGCACGGTCACCACTCCCCCGCGTACCGCGAAGCCGGTGATCTCGTCCGGCGGCACGGGCGTACAGCACCCCGCGAGCCGTACGGAGGCTCCCGGCTGGTCCACGAGGACGTCGGGGCGCCGGGGGCGGGCGGGCCCGGCGCCCTGCGCCGGAGCGGCGTCGGTGCGCGTGCCGGTCACGCGGCGCGGCACTGCGGCGCCCTCGCCCGGTTCGGGACGCGGACCGCCCGCGTCCTCCGTCCCGGGGTCGTCACCGGGGTGCGTGGCCAGCCAGCGCTGGATGGCGATGCGGGCGGCCGGGGTGTGGGTGTGCTCCAGCCATTCGCGGGAGGGCTCGGAGGCGGGGTCCTGTCCCATGAGGAGCTGGACGGTGTCGCCGTCCTTCAGAACGGTGCTGAGGGTGGCCAGGCGGCCGTTCACACGGGCGCCGATGCAGGCGTGCGCGTCCTCCCCGTACTGGGCGTAGGCGGCGTCCACACAGGTGGCGCCCTCGGGCAGGCCGAGGGCGCCACCGTCGGGGCGGAAGACGGTGATCTCGCGGTCCTGGGCGAGGTCCTCGCGCAGGGTGGACCAGAAGGTGTCGGGGTCGGGTGCGGCCTGCTGCCAGTCGAGGAGGCGGGAGAGCCAACCCGGGCGGGTGGGGTCGGCGCGCTCGCCGTCGGTGGGGGCGTCGGCGGCGGGGGCGTCGGCGGCCGCGGCGTACGGGTTGCCGAGGGCGACGACACCGGCCTCGGCCACCTTGTGCATCTGATGGGTGCGGATGAGGACTTCGACGACCTGGCCGTCAAGGCGGGCGACGGCGGTGTGCAGCGACTGGTACAGGTTGAACTTCGGTACGGCGATGAAGTCCTTGAACTCCGAGACGACCGGGGTCATACAGGTGTGCAGTTCGCCGAGGACGCCGTAGCAGTCGGCGTCCTCGTTCACCAGCACGAGCAGGCGGCCGAAGTCGGTGCCGCGCAGCTGTCCGCGTTTGCGGGCGACGCGGTGGACGGAGACGAAGTGGCGTGGGCGGATGAGGACTTCGGCCTGGATGCCGGCCTCGCGCAACACGCCGCGCATCTCGTCGGCCACCTCTGCGAGCGGGTCGCCGGAGCGTGCGGCGTTCTCGGCGATCAGCTCGCGGGTGTGCTCGTACTCCTCGGGGTGGAGGATGGCGAAGACGAGGTCCTCCATCTCGGTCTTCAGGGCCTGCACGCCGAGGCGTTCGGCGAGGGGGATGAGGACGTCGCGGGTGACCTTGGCGATCCGCGCCTGTTTCTCGGGGCGCATCACGCCGAGGGTGCGCATGTTGTGCAGACGGTCGGCGAGTTTGATCGACATCACGCGCACGTCGCTGCCGGTGGCGACGAGCATCTTGCGGAAGGTCTCCGGCTCGGCGGCGGCGCCGTAGTCGACCTTCTCCAGTTTCGTGACCCCGTCGACGAGATAACGAACCTCCTCGCCGAACTGTTCCCGCACCTGATCGAGCGTCACGTCGGTGTCCTCGACGGTGTCGTGCAGCAGAGAGGCCGTCAACGTCGTGGTCTCGGCGCCGAGTTCGGCGAGGATCAGGGTCACCGCGAGCGGGTGGGTGATGTACGGCTCACCGCTCTTGCGCATCTGGCCGCGGTGCGAGGACTCCGCGAGGACGTAGGCGCGGCGCAACGGGTCGAGGTCGGCGTCGGGGTGGTGGGCGCGGTGTGCCTCGACGACGTGGCCGATCGCGTCGGGCAGTTTGCCCCGGACGGCTGGGCCGAGCAGCGCGGCCCGGCCCAGCCTGCGCAGATCGATCCGGGGCCGGGACTTCCTGCGGTCCGCCCTGGGCACCGCGGGGGCGGTGGCCGCCGCGGACGCCGTGGGCGCTACCGGGCCAGGACTCGCAGGGTTCGTGGCCTCCGCACTCATGGGCACCTCCGGCTCGTGGACCGGCGGACGGGGCCCCCAGGGCGTACGCGGCTCAGGGATGGCGACGTTCCCCCGTCCGTGCCGGTGCTTGATGCTATCGAGCCCACCACGTGCGACCGACCGCCTCTCGCCGAGCGTGAAACGGATCACCCATTCGAGCGAAGGGATCGAGGTTTAGGGTTTACGCCAACCGCCTTGGGTTCAGCAGCGGTTCCCCACGCTCCCGGTCACCGGAAACCGCTGATCCGGGAGCCGGGGACGTCTTCCGATCCCGTCGCGCCGGATCAGCGAAGAACGCTTTCCAGCCATTCGCCGTCGATCTCGCCCTCGGCGACGATCACGGCCGGTCCGGTCATCTCGATCTCGCCGTCGGGCCGTTCGGTGACGACCAGACGGCCGCCGGGCAGATCGACGGTGTACGTGACCGGGGTGCCGGTCACGGCCGGGTCGGCGCCGTCACGGCGGGCGGTGGCCACGGCGACCGCGCACGCGCCCGTGCCGCACGAGCGGGTCTCACCGGAGCCGCGCTCGTGCACACGCATGGCGACGTGCCGGGGGCCGCGGTCGACCACGAACTCGACGTTGACCCCGTCCGGGTAGGCGGCCGCCGGACTCACCGGCGGCGGGCCGTGGAGGTTGCCGGCCTGGGCCAGGTCGTCCACGAAGGCGACCGCGTGCGGGTTGCCCATGTTCACGTTCCGCGCGGGCCAACTGTGCTCGCCGACGCTCACCGTGACCTCGCCCTCCTGCAGCCGGGCGGGGCCCATGCCGACGGTGATGTCACCGTCCTTGGCGATGTGGACGGTCTTCACGCCCGCGCGCGTGGCGATCGTGAGGTCGCCTTCGCCCACATGTCCTGCGTGCTGGAGGTAGCGCGCGAACACCCGGACGCCGTTGCCGCACATCTCGGCGACCGAGCCGTCGGCGTTGCGGTAGTCCATGAACCACTCGGCCTCGGCCGCCATCGACCGGGCCTGCGGGTGCGCGGCGGAGCGCACCACGTGCAGCACCCCGTCCCCGCCGATGCCGGCGCGGCGGTCGCACAGGGCGGCGACGGCGGCCGGGCTCAGGTCGAGGGCGTTCTCCGGGTCCGGGACGATCACGAAGTCGTTCTCGGTGCCGTGACCCTTGAGGAAGGGGATCGGTGTGCTCATTCCTCGATCGTACGGGAGCGTGTCGCGGGACCGGCCGCAGGAGACGGGGGGTGGTGCGGGCCGGCGGGAGGTTGCCGGCGCAGGTCCCCGCGTCTTTCGGGGTGCGGCGTGTTCAGCGGAGTCTTGCCACGCGCCACACCGCGAGGACGACCACCACGGCCACCAGCAGCATGTATCCGAGAACGACCCGCCAGTCGGCGCGGCGGCCGGAGCCACGGGCCGGCAGGCCGGGCCAGGTGTAACCCACGCGGCGGGCGGCCATCATGCCCCAGCCGGCGGCACAGGAGCAGATCAGCAGGCCGAGCATGGCGATGACGGCACCGCTGTCGCCGAAGTCGAAGGCGAGCGGGAAGGCGAACATCAGGGAGCCGACGGCGGACAGTCCCACGATGGGGGCGAGTTGCCAGAGGCGGAGCCTGCGCTGAGGACGCAGCTCGACCTCGACCTCCGGACCCCCCGGGTACATCTCCTCCGGCTCCGGCCCGTCGTCGGTCACTCCGTCCGGTGTCTCGTCGGGACCGTCGTCGGTCAGCCGGGCTTCGCCCAGCGGGCCCTCGCTCAGCCGGCTCTCGGCGGGCCGCTGCTGGATCACACGGGTCTCCGAGAGGCGGCCCTCCGCCGCACGGCCTTCGGACAGGCGCCGCTCCGTGCCCCGGCGGCCCTCCGGCGGCCGGTTGCCGCCGAGGCGCTCTGCGTTCCGGCGCTCTTCCGCCGGACGGTCCCCCGCCAGGCAGTCGCCGCTCGGACGGCTGCCGCCCGGGTCCGGTTCGTCACCGGTGGTGATGTGCTCGGTACTGTGTGCGGTGTCGCGAGGGCCGGCCTCCATCGCCACGCGCCCTCCCAACTAGGCTCCACTTGGTCGATCGAAGCTCGATGATGGCACGGCGCCGAAGGCCGCGATGACCGGCGGCGCATCCCGATGCCATGACGTGATCAGGCTGTAATCGGTCGTTCGACCAACGACAAGGCCTGGTGCGGAAGTTCCCCGCGGTCCGCCACGGCCCCGCTCAACCAGTGCACCCGGGGATCGCGCCTGAACCACGAATCCTGACGGCGCGCGAAGCGCTTGGTCGCGCGCACGGTCTCGGCCCGTGCCTCCGCTTCCGTGCACTCCCCGGCAAGCGCCGCGAGCACCTGCTGGTAACCCAGCGCACGAGACGCGGTGCGCCCCTCGCGCAACCCCTCCGTCTCCAGTGCGCGCACCTCGTCCACGAGACCGGCCTCCCACATCCGGTCGACGCGGCGGGCGATGCGCTCGTCCAGTTCCGGACGGGCCACGTCGACCCCGATCTGGACGGTGTCGTACACGGAGTCGTGGCCCGGCAGGTTCGCGGTGAAGGGACGGCCGGTGATCTCGATCACTTCCAGCGCCCGGACGATACGGCGGCCGTTGCTCGGCAGGATGGCGCGGGCGGCCTCCGGGTCGGCGGCGGCCAGCCGGGCGTGCAGCGCACCCGAGCCGCGCAGCGCCAGCTCCTCCTCCAGGCGGGACCGGACCGCGGGGTCGGTGCCGGGGAACTCCAGGTTGTCGACGGCCCCACGGACGTACAGGCCGGAGCCGCCGACCAGGATCGGCCAGCGCCTCTCGGCGAGCAGCGCTTCGATCGTGGCGCGGGCCATCTTCTGGTACTCGGCGACGGAGGCGGTGACGGTGACGTCCCAGATGTCCAGCAGATGGTGCGGGACGCCGCCGCGCTCCTCGGGAGTCAGCTTGGCGGTGCCGATGTCCATCCCTCGGTACAGCTGCATGGAGTCCGCGTTGACGACCTCCCCGCCGAGCTGTTGGGCCAGGAAGACGCCGAGATCGGACTTTCCGGCCGCGGTGGGTCCGACAACGGCGATGACGCGGGGGGTGGAGGGTGCACTGCTCACCGCACCAGTCTCGCAAACCTCCAGGCGGTGCCTCGAACGAGTTACGTGACAGGTCGGATCCCTGGTCGTTGCCCGTGCGGACACCGCCGTCCGGATCACCGGAGGCAGTGACCCGGGCGGCGCAACCGTACGCACCGGGTGACGCGGGAATTCGCCCGCACGAGTACCGTATGGAGTGGATATGGGCGTTATTGCACGACTCCTTGGAAGGTCGAAGACGACTACGGAGGCGCCGGCCGCCGCGGAGCCGACCGGCGCGGAGCCGACCGGCGCGGAGCCGGACGGGGCCGAGGTGGAGTCGGCGGAGGCCGAGGCGGCCGGCACGGCGAAGGCGAAGGGTTCGGCCGGGGACGGGAGCAGGGACGCGGCGGCGGGCTCCGGCACCGCCGCGGACGACGCCTCCGACGGCTCCGGCATCCCCAAGCAGCAGTGCGCCGAGGAGGCCGCCGACAACGAGTCCGGCGAGGGCGCCCGCAGGTAACCGCCCGGCGAGGGAAGGTGGACCATGGGTCTGATGGACAACATGAAGGCCAAGCTCGGCCCGGCCAGGGACAAGGTGTCGGACCTCGCGCGACAGCACGGCGAGAAGGTTCAGCACGGCATCGACAAGGCCGCGAAGGCCGTGGACGAGCGGACCAAGGGCAAGTACAGCGACAGGATCCACGCGGGCACCGGGAAGGCCAAGGAGGCGGTCGACCGCCTCGCGCACAAGGAAGGTCCCGGCCCGGTGAAGGCCACCGGCCACGGCCGGCCGACGACCCCCACCCCGCCGGAGGGCCCGCCACCGGCTTCCTGAGTTCTTCGCAACGGCATGTGCACGAAGGGCATGCACAACGGCGGACGGCCGCGGAGCACACCGGCTCCCGGCCGTCCGCCGTTTCGCGGGCGCGGCCGTGTGCCCGGCCCGGCACGGCGCGCGTGCCGGCACCGCACAGGCCCCGTCGTGCCCCGCAGCCGACGGCCGTCAGCCTCCGGCCCCGGCCGGGGCCTGTCTGACAATTTGTGTCGTTGCCCGTAGGGCGGCCGGTGCGGCGTCAGGTGCGTGCTCTCGGCGTGCCGGCCCCAGGCCCTCGTACCGGACGTACTCGGGTTTGGGGCCGGTGAGGCAGCTGGGGGCACCTCCCACGCCCTTGAGGCAGTGGGGAAGCGTGCGGGGCGTCGCGCGACAGACGGGAACCGTCAGACAGGCTAGTGCCGCGGCAGGGAACGTTCGCCCCGTCGAGGAGCGGTGTCCGGTGCGTGCTCTCGGCGTGCCGGGGGCAAGCCCTCGTACTGGATGTACTTGGATTTGTGCCCGGTGCGGCGAGAGTGTAATGCCGGGCGTCGCGACGGGGCGAACGTTGCCTGTTGCGGCACTAGGACCAGGCAGCCACCACGTACCCCACGCCGTACGGCGCGTCCTCGTACAGCAGGGCGCCGGTGAGGTGCGTGCCCTGCGCGGCGCCGGCCAGGATCTGCCAGGGAGCCCGTCCGGAGGCCTTCAGCTCGTGCGCCAGCTCGGCGTCCAGCGCCTGGAGGGCCGGGACGTCCGCCGCGCCCAGTGCCCGCGCGGCCTGCGCGTCGAAGGGTGCCGCCCGCTCGTCCAGGTAGCCCGGCGCCTTGACCGTACGGCACGCGCTTGCGTCTCCCATCGCCAGCAGCGCCACTCGCCCGGCCCGGGCGCCGATCTCCCTCCCGGTTTCGGCACACCGTGCGGGTGCCAAGGATTCCTCGACCCCGAGACCCTCGATGGGGGCATCCGCCCATCCGGTCCGCTCCAGCAGCCATGCGCCGACGGCCAGCGACGGCGGCAGCTCGCGCCCGGGAGCGGCGTCGTGGGCGGTGCCCAGCCGTACCCGCACGTCGACCCCGAACCCGCCAAAGGACCCCGCAGTGCCCTGCGGAAACGTTCCGGGCCCGCTCTCCGCGGCAGGCCCGACGACCACCAGGAGATCCGGGCGGGACGCCGCGAGCACACCGAGCGCGTCCACGCAGGCCGAGCGCGCGGCGTCCATCTCGGGAGCGGCGCCCACGGCCACCGCGGGCACGAGCAGCGGAGGGCAGGGACAGACGGCGGCGGCGACAAGCATGATCGGCAGGGTACGCCGTACGACGGCCGCCGGCCGAGTCGGTCCACGACGAGCACGCCGGTCAGGTCGATGACGTGAGCACGCGAAACCCTCAGTCGCAGCCGCAGCCGCTTCCCGTGGCGACCGGGAGCGGCTCCGGCGCCCCGACCCTCGGCAGGCCGAGCATGACGCCGGCCGGCTTGGCGGCCTCGGCGGCGTTGCGCTTGTCCCAGGCGTCGCCCGCGCGCGTGCGGCGCACGGAGAGGACGGGGCCCTCGGCGAGAAGGTGGTGCGGGGCGGCGTACGTCACCTCGACCGTGACCACGTCACCGGGGCGTACCTCCTGCTCCGGCTTGGTGAAGTGGACCAGACGGTTGTCGGGGGCGCGGCCGGAGAGCCGGTGCGTGGCGCCGTCCTTGCGGCCCTCGCCCTCGGCGACCATCAGCTCCAGCGTGCGGCCGACCTGCTTCTTGTTCTCCCCCCAGGAGATCTCCTCCTGGAGGGCGACGAGCCGCTCGTAGCGTGCCTGGACGACCTCTTTGGGGATCTGGTTATCCATGGTCGCGGCCGGGGTGCCGGGCCGCTTGGAGTACTGGAAGGTGAAGGCCTGCGCGAACCGGGCCTCGCGGACCACGTGCAGGGTCTGCTCGAAGTCCTCCTCGGTCTCGCCGGGGAAGCCCACGATGATGTCGGTGGTGATCGCGGCGTGCGGGATCGCGGCCCGGACCTTCTCGATGATCCCGAGGTAGCGCTCCTGCCGGTAGGAGCGGCGCATCGCCTTCAGCACCGTGTCCGAGCCGGACTGCAGCGGCATGTGCAGCTGCGGCATGACGTTCGGGGTCTCGGCCATGGCGGCGATCACGTCGTCGGTGAAGTCACGGGGATGCGGGGAGGTGAAACGGACCCGCTCCAGGCCCTCGACGGTGCCGCACGCGCGCAGCAGTTTGCTGAAGGCCTCGCGGTCGCCGATGTCGGAGCCGTAGGCGTTGACGTTCTGGCCGAGCAGCGTGATCTCCGAGACGCCCTCGGCGACCAGCGCCTCGACCTCGGCGAGGATGTCGCCGGGCCGACGGTCCTTCTCCTTGCCGCGCAGGGCCGGGACGATACAGAAGGTGCAGGTGTTGTTGCAGCCGACGGAGATCGACACCCAGGCCGCGTACGCGCTCTCGCGCCGCGTCGGCAGGGTGGAGGGGAACGCCTCCAGCGACTCGGCGATCTCGACCTGCGCCTCCTCCTGCACCCGGGCGCGCTCCAGCAGGACCGGCAGCCTGCCGATGTTGTGCGTGCCGAAGACGACATCCACCCAGGGCGCCTTCTTCACGATGGTGTCGCGGTCCTTCTGCGCGAGGCACCCGCCGACCGCGATCTGCATGCCGGGCCGCGAGGCCTTCTTCGGCGCGAGCCGGCCGAGGTTGCCGTACAGCCGGTTGTCGGCGTTCTCCCGCACCGCGCAGGTGTTGAACACGACCACGTCCGCGTCCCCGTCCGACCCCTCGGGGGCCCGCACGTACCCGGCCTCTTCGAGCAGGCCGGACAATCGCTCGGAATCGTGGACGTTCATCTGGCACCCGTAGGTGCGGATCTCATACGTCATGGATGAACGAAGGTCCACTGCCTGGCTCCGGTCGCTGCTGCTGGTCATGGTTCAAGGGTAGGTGGTCCCTGGGAGCTCATTTCCCGCGCTTGCCGGAGTGGGTGCCCCGCAACGGCACTCCCGGGCCGCGCGGACGCGCGACTGATGGTGAGGTGACTCGCCCGTGAACTCCGTGGCAGGAACGCCCGAGGACCTCGTGCGGGCCCTGACAGCCGCCGGGATCGGGGACGAGCGGCTGCTCGAGGCCGTGCGCACGACGCCCCGGGCGGGATTCGTCCCGGCCGGTCAGGTGGCCGCCGCCTACCAGGACGTGCCCGTCGCGATCGGTGAGGGGCAGGTCACCACGCAGCCCTCGCTGTCCGCCCTCATGATCGAGTCCCTCGGGCTGACCGGGTCCGAGCACCTCCTGGAGGTCGGTACGGGCCTCGGCTTCCAGACGGCACTCCTCTCCGGGCTGGCCGCCGACGTGGTCAGCGTCGAGATGCGGCCGGATCTGGCCCGCCAGGCGCGCGAGAACCTCGCCCGTCAGGGCGTGCGGAACGTGGAGCTGAGGGTCGGCGACGGCAGCGGCGGGGTGCCGGACCGGGCGCCGTACGACGCGATCCTCGTGTCGGCCGCGTTCCCGGAGGTGCCCGCGCCGCTGGTCGCACAGGTGCGGCCGGGTGGCCGCCTGGTGCAGCCGATCGGGCCGGGCGGGCACGAGCAGGTGGTGTGCTTCGAGCGCACCGCATCCGGGCTGCAGCGGTTGCGGGTGCTGACGGCGGCCTACTTCGTCCGGTTGCAGGGACGGTACGGCTTTCCCCCGGACGAGGACGAGGCGGGGTGACACGGAGGAGTTCGCGGTCCGACGGCGTCCCCGGTGCAGCTCACGCGTCCGAGACGCGTACGACCGCCAGCGTGATGTTGTCCGGACCGCCCGCCTCGATGGCTGCCTTCCACAGCTCGAAGGCCGCCCGGCCGTCGTCGCGCTCGCGCATCACCTCGTCGAGGACGTCCGCCGGCACCGGGTCGGTCAGCCCGTCGGTGCAGATGAGATAGCGGGCGCCCGGCGACGCGGACGCGGTGGTCACGTGGGGGCGGACGGGACGGTACGAAGGGCTGCCGCCGAGGCACTGGGTGACGATGGACGTGCTGCGCCGGCCGGGTTCGAGCGGAGGGCTGTCGTCGACACTGACCTGGCGCAGACCGTCGTCGGTCGCCGCGAAGACGCGGCTGTCGCCCACGTTGAACGCCAGCAACGAGTCCGGCTGTACGACGATGCCGGCGACCGTCGTCCCCATGGCGGCGAGATCGGTCGCCTCGTCGCCGCCGGCGGCCTCGTACACGGCGCGGTTGCAGGCGCTCAAGGCGTCGCGGAGGGTGTCCTCGCTGTTCAGTGCGGGACCGAGGGACGCGATCCGGCGGGCGACCAGGGCGCTGGCCACGTCGCCGCCGGGATGCCCGCCGAGCCCGTCGGCGACGGCGACGACCAGGGGCGTGCCTAGCGGGAACACCAGGGTCTGCGGGCTCTCCGTCACCGTGGCGCACAGCGTCCACGGCCCGGCCACCAGGCTGTCCTCGTTCCGTTCGCGGATCAGCCCGGGATGGCTCAGCGCACTCACCGCCACGTACCGCATGGAACGCACCGCCCTGTGAGAGCCGGCGGTCGGGCTCCGGTCGCCGCCGGTATGGATCCAGGGTAGGCACGGTCCGCCTCCGGAAACCCGGTGGATGCGGGGGCCCGCTGTGTCTAGGGTCGCGGGATGACCACTCGCACCTTCCGGATCACCGTCCGCGGCACTTTCGACGACCTCACCGACGCACAGCGGACGGCGCTGCTGGCCGACGCGGCGGAGCACGACGTGCTGCGCGCCGCGTTCACGCCCGAGGGCACCCTGACCTACGACGTCGCCGCCCGGCCGGCGTTCGTCTTCCGCTTCTCCGACACAGGGGACGAAGAAGAGGACATCCTGGAGGCGACCGAGCGGGCCGAGGCGGCGGCGAAGGCCTGGCTGACCGAGCGCGGCTACGGCTTCAAGAACCTCCGCTGCACCGCCGAGGACCTCTCCCAGGCACCGATGGGCAAGCGACAGCGGCGCGCGGCTCGTTCGAACGGCGCATGAACTTGAGCACTCAAGGATATGGCAAGGATGCGCGCATGAGGTCGGTGAGCTGCGACGATGAGTGACACTCTGGACGCGGCGCTGCGGCTGGTACGGGCCCAGGCGGCGCTCGTCCGGCGCTTCGACTCCCGGCTGGGCGGGCTGCACGGCGTCAGCCTCGCCGACTTCACCCTGCTGCTACAGCTGTCTCGGGCGCCCGGCGGGCGGATGCGCCGCGTCGATCTCGCCGAGGCCCTGGGCATGACCGCTTCGGGGGTCACCCGCGGGCTGGCGCCGCTGGAGCGGATCGGACTGGTGACCCGCGAGGCGGATGCACGGGACGCGCGCGTGGCCTACGCGTCGCTGACCGCGACGGGCCGCCGGCGACTGCCGGAGATGGTCGCCACGGCCGAGGAGACCGCCGCCGAGATCTTCACCGCCCCCGGGTGGAGCCGCGAGGACATCACCCACCTGTCGTCCCTGCTCGTCCGCTTCGGCGGCACCGGCCTGACCGGCGCCTGATCCCTGGCCCGGGACCGGCACCGGCCGGACCGGGCCGGGGATCAGCGTGGAGTCACGTCACGGCCTAGGCTCCGGCACACCGGGCCGAGGTCACGGCCGAGGACCCCGGCCCCGCCAGGCCGCGGCCTTGGGCTCCAGTACACCGGGACACGCCGGGGCCATGGCACGCTCTCGGGCTCCGGCCGCGCTGAGTCGGGCCACCACTCCGGGTTCCGTTCGGGTTCCGGGCCCGTCAGGCCGCGTCACGGCCGAGGACCCCGGCCCCGCCGGGCCAGGTGAAGCAGGCGCCTTCCGACCAGGCGCTGGCCTGCTTCCGGGTTCTCATCCGCGGGAACCGTCCTGCGCCGCTGGTATCCAGCCCTGGCGGCGCAGGACGGCCGACACGTCCGGTGCGCGGTAGTGCTCGCCCTTGAGGACCTTGCCGTCGGCCCGGCGAGCGACCTGTCCGTCCGGGCCGAGCTTGCTCATGTTGGCGCGGTGGATCTCGGTGATCACCTGGTCGAGGTCGATGCCGTGCACCAGCGCCGTGCCGTACGCCACGTAGACCACGTCCGCCAGTTCGTGCGCGAGTCTGTCCAGTGGGCCGTCGACCGCCACCTCGGCGACCTCGGCCGCCTCCTCGGCGAGCAACTCCCCGCGGTGCGCGGCCAGCTCGGGGTCCACCTCCGTGGGCGTACTGCGGGCGTCCAGGCCGAAGGCGTGGTGGAACTCTCGGACGAGGTCGGCGGGCGAACTGCTCATGCGACGACTGTAACGGCGGCCACCGACAGAGCCCGCTGCCGTCCGCCGGGGCCGTCCGGAGCGGTCTTCGCACGGCCCCGCGTGACCTCGGTCCTGGTCAGGGTCGCACCCGGCCTGGCAGGATCGCCGCATGTCCAAGGTCTTCCCCCGTGTCGGCAGGCGCCGGGCGCTGCCGGCCGCGGCCGCCGGTGCCGTGGTGCTCGGTCTCCTGCTGTGGTGGCTGCTGCCGCTGGGTGAGAGGCCGCCGAGCGGGACGATCGTCTTCAGCACGGGCACGCCCCGCGGGGTCTACCAGGAGTACGGGGAGCGGCTGCGCGCCGAGTTCGCCAAGGACATGCCCGATCTGAAGGTGAAGCTGCTGAACAGCGCCGGTTCGCAGGAGAACGTGCAGCGGGTGGCGACCGGGAGGGCCGACTTCGCCATCGC
Source organism: Streptomyces sp. NTD91 (assembly GCF_059510455.1). NCBI lineage: Bacteria > Bacillati > Actinomycetota > Actinomycetes > Kitasatosporales > Streptomycetaceae > Streptomyces > Streptomyces sp. NTD91. The sequence continues at coordinate 42,342 of NZ_JCAJZW010000020.1, read as the reverse complement.
GGCGGCCGACGCGGTGGAGGCGTACGAGCTGGCGCACGGCAGCGGCGCCGGGAGGCTGCGCGGAGTGGCCCGGCTCTACGACGACTACGTGCACCTGATCGTGCGCAGCGACTCGGACATCAGGAGCGTCGCGGATCTGCGGCACAAGCGGGTGGCGATAGGGCTGCCGGACTCCGGGGTGCGGCTGATCGCCGATCGGGTGCTCAGGGCCTCCGGCATCGACCCGCGCAAGGACATCACGCCGCTCGCGGACGGCATCGACACCGGGCCCGACCGGCTGGAGGGAGGCAGGATCGACGCCTTCTTCTGGTCGGGCGGCCTGCCGACCAAGGGACTCGTCGGGCTGGCCCGGAAGGCCGCCTTCAAGTTCGTCCCGATCGAGGAGGACGTCGTCACCAGGCTGCACGGCCAGGGCCAGGAGTCGCGTTACTACCGGGCCACCAACATCCCCGAGTCCGCCTATCCGGCCGTACAACAGGGCACCGAGGTACCGACGCTCGCGGTGTCCAACCTGCTGATGACCCGCGCGGACGTGGACCCCCGGCTCACCGAATGGGTGACCCGCACGGTGATCAAGAGTCGCGACGGCATCGGCGCCCATGTCCACTCCGCCCAGCTGGTCGACCTGCGCACCGCCATCTACACCGACCCCCTGCCCCTCCAGGAGGGCGCCCGCCGCTACTACCGCGAGGTGAAGCCCTAGTTGTTCTGTCCGGGGAGGTTGGTGACGCAGCCTCTCACCCCCGATCGGCAGACACGCACCCCGACGCGCCCCCCTCCGGCACGGCCTGGCGCTCCGGCCTGCCCACGCGGCCCGGCCCCCGGCTCAGGTCTCCCCGTGCCTGGGTACCGTCACCGTCACCCGCAGCCCTTGCGGCTCGTGGTGGGCGTAGTCGATCGAGCCGCCGCCCGCCGTGAGCAGCGTGCGCACGATGGACAGGCCCAGGCCCGAGCCCTTGATGTTCTGGTGGCGGCCGCTGCGCCAGAACCGGTCGCCCACGCGGGCGAGTTCCTCCTCGGTGAGACCGGGCCCCGTGTCGGTGACGACGACCGTGGACGCGTCGCCGTCAGCGGCCACGGCGACCTCCACCGTTCCGCCCTCGGGGGTGAACTTCACGGCGTTGTCGATCACCGCGTCCAGGGCGCTGGACAGGGTGATGGGGTCCGCCCAGGCGGTCGTGGGCGGGCAGTCCCCGGTCAGCCGGACGCCCTTGGCCGCGGCGGCCGGCGACCAGGCGGCGACCCGCTCCTCGGCGAGCGCGCCGACGTCGGTCACCTTCAGGTCCGCGTCGGCGTGCTCGGCCAGCGCCAGGTCGAGCAGATCGTCCAGGACCTGTGCGAGGCGCTTGCCCTCGGTGCGGACCGAGGCGATCTCCTCGTTGTCCTCGGGGAGTTCGAGTGCCAGCAGTTCGATGCGCAGCAGCAGCGCCGAGAGCGGGTTGCGCAGCTGGTGCGAGGCGTCCGCGACGAAGGCGCGCTGCTGATCCAGCACGTCCTCGACGTTGTCCGCCATCTCGTTGAACGAGCGGGCCAGCCTTCTGAGTTCCGGCGGCCCGCCGGCGGCCGCGACCCGGGACTTCAGCCGTCCGGTGGCGATGTCGTGGGTGGTGGCGTCCAGGACCCGTACCGGTCGCAGCACCCAGCCGGTCAGCCGCAGAGCCGCGCCCACGGCCAGCAGTATCGCCGCGACCTCGCCGGCTCCGATGATCATCCAGCCGCGCAGGGTCCGGGAACGCATCTGCCCGGTCGGCGAGTCGGTGACCACGACCGCCACGACGTCCCCGTCCCGGATCACCGGCGAGGCCACGACCAGCCGTCTGCGCTGCCAGGGCCACACCTGCCGGGGATCGTGGCTGCGCCGGCTGAGCAGCGCCTCCTCGAAGGCGTCGCGTACCTCCCCGGTCCGCGGTACGAACCAGTCGTCGGGGGCGTTGCCCATGGGTGAGCCGTTGCGGTAGAAGACGCCTGCGCGGATGCCGTAGACGCCGTAGTAGCTGGCGAGTTCGCTGCGCAGCGCCTCCAGGCGCTCGTCGGGGCCGGTGCGGCGCGATCCGCTGGGACCGGCGGTCACGAACTGGGCGAGCGCCGCGAAGCGTGCGGTGTCGTCGATGCGGTCGACCACGACCTTCTGCTGCTGGGCCGCGGCCAGGCTGACGGCGAGCGGGACGCCGAGGGCGAGGAGGACCGCCGCCATCAGGACGATGAGCAGCGGCAGCAGACGTGCGCGCACCCGGCCCCGCTAGGCGGCCGGGGCGACGAGGCGGTAGCCGACGCCGCGTACGGTCTCGATCAGCGCGGGCATGCGAAGTTTGGCCCGCAGGGAGGCGACGTGCACCTCCAGGGTGCGGCCGGTGCCCTCCCAACTGGTGCGCCAGACCTCGCTGATGATCTGCTCCCGCCGGAAGACCACGCCGGGACGCTGCGCGAGCAGGGCGAGCAGGTCGAACTCCTTGCGGGTCAGCTGGACGACCGCGCCGTCCACGGTCACCTGCCGTGTGGGCAGTTCGATGCGGACCGGTCCGAGGTGCAGCGAGCCGTCCCTGCCGGACGCCGGGTCCTCGTGCGCGGTGCGCCGGCTGACGGCGTGGATCCGGGCCAGCAGTTCACCGGTGTCGTACGGCTTCACCACGTAGTCGTCGGCGCCCAGGTTGAGTCCGTGGATGCGGGAGCGGACGTCGGAGCGCGCGGTGACCATGATCACCGGGGTGCTGGTGCGTTTGCGGATCTTGCCGCAGACCTCGTAGCCGTCCTGGTCGGGCAGGCCCAGGTCGAGCAGGACCACGCCGAAGCCGTCGCCCTCGGGGACGAGGGCCTGCAGGGCCTCCTCGCCGCTGCGCGCGTGGGTGACCTCGAAACCGTGCCGGGCGAGGACGGCGGACAGGGCCGCTGCGACATGGTTGTCGTCCTCGACGAGCAGCAGTCTCATCCCGGCCCCCTTCGGTTCGGCGGTCGTACGGTCTGGGTTCGCGTGCGCCGTGTAGCTCACGCGCGCGTGCACCATGGCAGTGACGCCGATGGAGAAGGACGGCGTCAAGAGCGCTCCGGTTGCCCGTGGGATCCGTTATCCGGCCGATACTCGCACCGGCGACAACTGCTACGAGACGTGTCCGACTGCTACCGGATCGTGATGCTCAGATCTCCCTCAGATGTGATGACGCAGGTCAGGGCCGCTCATTACTGTCCTCCGAAACCGAGGAGGACGGAGCCCGAGCGATGACCAATGTATCGGTGACCAAGGAAGAAAGTGTGGTCACGTCCGACGAACTGGTCGTCCTGAAGAGCGTCAACAAGCACTTCGGCGCGTTGCACGTGCTCCAGGACATCGACCTGACGATCGCCCGCGGCGAGGTCGTCGTGGTCATCGGGCCCTCCGGGTCCGGAAAGTCGACCCTGTGCCGCACCGTCAACCGCCTGGAGACGATCGACTCGGGCACCATCACCATCGACGGAAAGCCCCTGCCGCAGGAGGGCAGGGAGCTGGCCCGGCTGCGGGCGGACGTCGGGATGGTCTTCCAGTCCTTCAACCTCTTCGCGCACAAGACCGTGCTCGAGAACGTGATGCTCGGCCAGCTCAAGGTCCGCAAGGCGGACAAGAAGCAGGCCGAGCAGAAGGCGCGGTCCCTGCTCGACCGGGTCGGTGTGGGCACGCAGGCCGACAAGTACCCCGCCCAGCTGTCCGGCGGCCAGCAGCAGCGCGTGGCCATCGCGCGAGCGCTGGCGATGGATCCGAAGGTCATGCTCTTCGACGAGCCGACCTCCGCCCTCGACCCCGAGATGATCAACGAGGTCCTCGAGGTCATGCAGCAGCTCGCCCGTGAGGGCATGACGATGGTCGTCGTCACCCACGAGATGGGCTTCGCGCGATCGGCCGCGAACCGCGTGGTCTTCATGGCTGACGGCCGGATCGTCGAAGAGGCCGCGCCCGACCAGTTCTTCAGCAACCCGCGCAGCGACCGGGCCAAGGACTTCCTGTCCAAGATCCTTCACCACTGACGGTGCCTGGCCGTCCCCCGCGCGGGGTCGCCTTTTCCACGGACCTCGTTCCTCACCACTTCTAAGGATGTTCAGCATGAAGCTCCGCAAGGTCACCGCCGCCTCGGCCGCCGTGCTCGCCCTCGCCGTGGGGGCCACCGCCTGCGGCGGCGGCAAGAAGGACGACAACGGCTCCTCCGGCGACGGCAAGAAGATCGCCATCGGCATCAAGTTCGACCAGCCGGGCATCGGCCAGAAGACCCCGCAGGGCTACGCGGGCTTCGACGTCGACGTGGCCACCTATGTCGCCGAGAAGCTCGGTTACTCGTCCGACCAGATCGAGTGGAAGGAGTCGAAGAGCGCCGACCGCGAGACCATGCTGCAGCGCGGTGACGTCGACTTCATCGCCGCCTCCTACTCGATCACCCCCGAGCGTCAGCAGAAGGTCGACTTCGCCGGCCCCTACCTGCTGGCCCACCAGGACGTGCTGGTCCGCGCGGACGACACCTCGATCAAGTCTCCGTCCGACCTCAACAACAAGAAGCTGTGCTCAGTGGCCGGCTCGACCTCGGCGCAGAACGTGCACGACAAGCTGGCTCCCAAGGCGCAGCTCCAGGAGTACCCGACGTACTCGGCCTGCCTGAGCGGCCTGCAGAACAAGGCGATCGACGCCCTCACCACGGACGACGCCATTCTCGCCGGTTACGCCGCCCAGTCCCAGTTCAAGGGCAGGTTCAAGCTCGGCGGCTTCAAGATGACCAACGAGAACTACGGCATCGGCGTCAAGAAGGGCAGCGCCCTCAAGGACAAGATCGACAAGGCGCTGCAGGAGATGGTCGCCGACGGTTCCTGGCAGAAGGCCGTGGACAAGAACCTCGCCCCGGCCGGCTACAAGAACGAGCCCGCCCCGAAGATCGGCGAGATCAAGAGCTGAGGAAACGCCCGGCGGGTGCGCCGCCCCCGAGGGCGGCGCACCCGGGCATCCCTACACGCGGAAGCACGGGAGATCGTGTTCGACTTTCTTGACAAGTACGACGTGCTGGGCGCCTTCTGGACGACGGTGCAGCTCACGCTGCTGTCGGCCGTCGGCTCCCTGGTCTGGGGCACCCTGCTGGCCGCCATGCGGGTGGGGCCGGTGCCCCTGATGCGCGGGTTCGGCACCACTTACGTGAACATCGTGCGCAACATCCCGCTCACGGTGATCATTCTGTTCACCTCCCTCGGGCTGAACCAGACGCTGGGCATCACCCTGGGCGCGGACAAGTTCGAGACGATCAACTTCCGACTGGCCGTGCTGGGACTGATCGTCTACACGTCGGCCTTCGTGTGCGAGGCGATCCGCTCCGGCATCAACACGGTGCCGGTCGGCCAGGCGGAGGCGGCCCGGGCCATCGGCCTGAGCTTCACCCAGGTGCTGTTCCTGGTCGTACTGCCGCAGGCCTTCCGCGCCGCGGTCGGCCCGCTGACCAACGTGCTGATCGCGTTGACGAAAAACACCACCGTCGCGGCCGCGATCGGCGTGGCTGAAGCGGCGTACCTGATGAAGAAGATGGTGGAGAACGAGGCCCAGCTGCTGGCGATCTCCGCGGTCATCGCCTTCGGGTTCGCCTGCCTGACCCTGCCGACCGGTCTGATCCTCGGCTGGGTGGGCAAGAAGGTGGCGGTGAAGCGATGAGTTCGGTCCTGTACGACGCGCAGGGCCCGCGCGCCAAGCGGCGCAACGTCCTGTACACGACGGTCTTCCTGGTCGGCCTCGCGACCCTCGTGTGGTGGGTGTACACGTCCCTCGACGAAAAGGGTCAGCTGGCCTGGGCGCTGTGGAAACCGTTCTTCAGCGGCTCAGAGGCCTACACGACGTACATCTGGCCGGGCCTGCAGAACACCTTGAAGGCGGCGGCCTTGGCGATGGTCATCGCGCTCCCGCTGGGCGCCTTCTTCGGCATCGCGCGGCTCTCGGACCACGTGTGGGTACGGGTTCCGGCTACGGTCGTGGTCGAGTTCTTCCGGGCGATTCCGGTGCTCGTCCTGATGATCTTCGGCAACGAGCTGTACAGCCAGTACACCGACGTCGGTTCGGACGACCGTCCGCTGTACGCGGTCGTCACCGGCCTGGTGCTGTACAACGCGTCGGTGCTCGCCGAGATCGTCCGTGCGGGCATCCTCGCCCTGCCGAAGGGCCAGTCCGAGTCGGCGATGGCGATCGGACTGCGCAAGGGTCAGGTGATGCGGCTCATCCTGCTGCCTCAGGCGGTCACCGCGATGCTGCCGGCGATCGTCAGTCAGTTGGTCGTCGTCGTGAAGGACACCGCGCTCGGCGGCGCCGTCCTCACCTTCGCCGAACTGCTGGCGTCGGCGAACACGATGAGCGGCTACTACGGCGCCAACACCATCGCCTCGTTCACGGTGGTGGCCGTGATCTTCTTGATCATCAACTTCTCCCTGACCTCGTTCGCAAGCTGGCTCGAGGGCAGGCTGCGGCGGCGCAAGAAGTCGACCGGCGCGGTGCTCGGTGTCGAGGACACCGTGGACATCGCGGGCCACGCGGGAGCGGGAACCGCCGCCTGACGTCGGTTCAGACCGAAAGCATCACCCGGAGGCAGTGGTGTGATCGCCACTGCCTCCGGTCGCTTGACGCAAACTCTGCCAATGGGTTGCATACGTTCTGTGATCGTGCACCCCGCTCCGCCTTCCTGTTCACTTGTCTCCGTCAGGACGTCGTCACGGGCAGGGGGCACCGCGTCATGGACCCGGTGATCGTCGTCGGAGCGGGACCCGTCGGGCTCGCGCTCGCCCTGGCGCTGGCCCGCCAGGGCGTGCCGTGCGTCCTCCTGGACGAGGGCCCCGGCAAGGACGAGCCCCGCCCGGCGCGCACCGTCGTGCTGCGCGAGGACACCGCCGCCCTGCTGGAGCGGCTGACCGGAGTGGCGCTCGACGAGCACGGCGTGCGCTGGGCCGGATGGCGGTCGGTCAGGCGCAAGCAGGTGATGAACGAGATCGCCTTCGGCGCGGACGATCCCGCGGCCCCGCTGCACATCGCCCAGCACACCCTCACCGCCGCCCTGCGCGCGGCCGTCGCCGACGAGCCCTTGGTGAAAGTGACCGTGGACAGCCGCCTCGACGCGATCGAGCAGGAGCGTTCCGGCGTCACCGCGCACACCCGCGGCACGAACGGCACCTGGTGGAGGGGCAGTTACCTCGTCGGCTGCGACGGTCCGCGCTCGACGGTGCGCAAACTCCTGGACGTCCGCTTCCCGGGCCGTACGGCGGTGGAGCGGCACGCGGTCGCCGCGCTGCGCGCGGAACTTCCGTGGGAGGGTCACGCGTTGCTCCATCGGATGCCGCCGTGGCGGCAGTCCGGGCCCTCGGCCGGGGAGGTGACCGCCCGCCCCCTCCCGGACGGCGTGTGGCGCCTGGACTGGCTGCTGCCACCGGGCAAGGACCTGGTCACGCCCGAGATTCTGGTGGCCCGGATCCGCGAGACCCTCGCGGGCTGGGCCGACGGCTCCACACCGGCCTACGACCTGCTCGACACCGGTGTCCACACGGTGCACCACCGGCTGGCCCGCCGGTGGCGCGTCGGCCGGGTCTTCCTCGCCGGGGACGCGGCTCATCTGCTCGGCGCGCTCGGCACCCAGGGGCTGGACGAGGGCCTTCGGGACGCCGACAACCTCGCCTGGAAGCTGGCCCTGACCTGGCACCACGGCCGGGGCGAGGCGCTGCTGGACAGTTACCAGACCGAGCGGCGCGCGGTCGTCGCCGCCCGGCTGCGCGCCGCCGACCAGGTGCTGCCGGTGCTGCGCGGCGGGGGCGGGCTGCGCCAAATGGTGCCGGGTACGGCTCGGGGCCATGACGCGCTGCTGACAGACGGTCACTTGGGGCGCGGGCCGCTGGGTGCGCCGGGAGCGTACGCCTCCTCACCGCTCTCGCCCGGGCAACTGGAGGGCACGATCCCGGTGGACACCCTGCCCGGTGCACCGGTCACCGACGTGCGGGTCACCGCGGAGGATGGTTCCTTCGTCCAACTGCGCGACAGGCTCGGCCGCGGCGCCCTGCTCGTGGTCCTGATCGCGCCGGGCACGGGTGTGTGGGACCGCAAGCACTGGGTCTCCGCCGGAGTCATGCCCCGCCTCGCGGCGGCCGTGACCGCGCTGCCCTGCCCGGCCGAACTGCTGGTCGCCGAGGGCTACCCGGGTGCGCCGGCGCACAGCGTGCTGCTGGTGCGCCCCGACGGCCATCTGGTGACCGTGCTGAGCGGGGTCCGGCCGGCCGATCTCTACTCGGCGGCGGAGGCGGCGGTGGGCGGCGCGGCCAAGGAGGAGGCGCGGGCCGCTTCCGGCGCCCGCTGACCGGAGGGACCGTCACCCTCTGTCCACAGGTTGACGGTGAGTTGACCCGAGTACACCGGCATGCTGTACTCCGGACCATGACCGACACCTGCGTGCGCCTGTGGCGGAGGGTCCACATGGACCTCGTCCGCTATGCGGGCTGCGTGTGTCGCCCGTCCTGCTGAATTCGCATCCCTCTTCACTCTCCGAGCGCCTCTCGGCGCCCGTTGTGCGAACCCTCCCCAGCCTTCAGGACGGTGACACGTGTCTGTCTCCCCTGCTCCTCTGTCCTCTGCCGTCGGCTCGGCGCCCACCCAGGCGAACCTCCTCGCCTTTGTACGGCGTACGGCCGCCGATGCCGAACTGATCACCTCACTCCCGCTCGATCCGCAAGGCCGCACGTGGGTGCGGCTGGAGGGCCCGGGCGGCAGTGAGGCGTGGCTGATCGGCTGGCCGCCCGGTACCGGCACCGGCTGGCACGACCACGCAGACTCGGTCGGCGCGTTCTTCACCGCCGCCGACATGCTCCAGGAGAACTCGCTCGTCGCTCGGCTGCCGAGCGACGGCTGGAAGGCCCTGGAACTCACCGAGGGCGTGGACCGCCAACGCCGACCGGCCGCCGGCGAGGGCCGCGCCTTCGGCCGCCACCATGTCCACGAGGTCCTCAACGATTCCCGCGACGAGCACGCGATCTCCGTGCACGCCTACTATCCACCCCTGCCGCGCATCCGTCGCTACAGCCGCACGGGTCAGATGCTCCACCTCGAGCAGGTCGAACGCCCGGAGGACTGGCAGTGAGCGGCACCGATCAGGCACCGGTCGGCATCGACGAGTTGTTGGAGCGGGTGCGCGCGGGCTACCGGCGCATCGGGGCACGGGAGGCGTACGAGGCGGCGTGCAGGGGTGAGGCGCTGCTCGTCGACATCCGGTACGCGGCCCTGCGTGACCGGGACGGGCTGATTCCCGGTGCGCTCGTCGTCGAGCGGAACGAACTGGAGTGGCGCCTGGATCCCCAGGGCAGCCACCGTCTCCCCGAGGCCACCGGACATGACCTGCGCGTCGTGGTGGTCTGCAACGAGGGGTACGCCTCCAGCCTCGCCGCCGCCTCCCTGCACCAACTCGGCCTGCGCCGGGCGACCGACCTGGTGGGCGGCTTCCAGGCATGGCGGGCGCGGGGCCTGCCGGTGGAGCCGGCTGCGCCCTGACCGACAGCGGCGCCCCCGTGCTGCGCACGGGGTGCCGCCTTCTCCCGTCCTCCTGCCTCTGCTACTCCTTCGCCGTCGCCACGGTCACCGCCCGCACCCGGAGCGCCGCACGTCCGGGAACGTCGGCGGCCACGAGTGCGAGCAGACCGGCGACCCCGACGACGGCGACGTAGAGCAGAGGCGTGACCGACGGCGCCGCCCGGCCTGTCATCCCGACGCTGAACGCGGTGAGCACGGCGAGAGCGATACCGCTGCCGAGCGAGGCGGCGAGGAGGAGCACGGACAGCGCCTCCGCGCGCGGCATGCGCAGCACCTGGCGCCGGGTGGCACCGGCCAGGCGGAGCAGCGCGAATTCCCGGACACGCTCCGCGACCGACATGGCGAGCGTGTTGACGACGGCGATGGCGGTGAAGGCCAGCACGAGTCCCATGGCCAGGCAGTCGACCTCGGTGTTCGTCTTTCGTTGGCCGGCCTGCAGGGCGTCGGCCGCGGCCGGCGAGAGAACGCGTACACCCGGGAACTCACGGAGGGTGGTCACGAGTTGTCTCTGTGTACGAGTCGTGCCGACGAGGACGGAGGAGGCGAGCGGGTTGTCGACGTGGTGGGCGACGAGGTCGTGGGAGAAGGTGAAGTCGCCGAAGCCGAGACCCCGGGTATACGGCGACGGTGATGCCTACAGACTCGCCGCTGCGCGACTTGGCGAGCATTGCGGTGGCCCGGCGTCTTCGGCAGGGGGTTATCCCCACCTCCAAGGATCTCCGCCGGCCCGGAGTTCTGTCCCGCCCCGCCCAAGGGTCAGAAGTCCCCCTCTGCGAGAAAACCGGTGTCCTCCCCCTCTTCCTCCAGGGCCTGGCGGACGACGCGGAGCGCCATGCCCTCGGGGTAGCCCTTGCGGGCGAGCATGCCGGCGAGGCGGCGGAGCCGCTTGTCACGGTCGAGGCCGCGGGTGGCACGCAGTTTGCGGGCCACGAGTTCGCGGGCCGTCGCCTCCTCCTGCTCGGAGTCGAGCTGGGAGACGGCCTCGTCGATCAGCTCCGATTCAACCCCCTTGGTGCGCAACTCCTGGGCGAGCGCCCGGCGTGCGAGCCCCCGGCCATGGTGCCGGGACTCCACCCAGGCGTCCGCGAACGCACCGTCGTCGATCAGCCCGACCTCCTCGAACCGCGACAGCACCTCCTCGGCCACGTCCTCGGGGATCTCCCGCTTGCGCAGGGCGTCCGCGAGTTGCTTGCGGGTCCGCGGGGTCCCGGTGAGCAGGCGCAAGCAGATCGCCCGTGCTCGCTCAGCCGGGTCCCCTGAAGACTCCCCCCGCTCGGCTCTCGACGAGGAAGGGGTGCCTTCGTCCTCACCGGGCGCGTCCCCGAAACCGCGCCGTCGCCAACCACGGCCCCGGCCGTCTCGTGAACCTGCGCCGTCGTGAGAGCCACGGCCGGGCGAGCCACTCCCATGCGGCTCGGCGCCGTCGTCGTCCCTGTACCCCCGCATACCGCGATCGTGGCCGTGCCCGCCGTGCGCGTCGTCCCGGTACCCGTCGTCACCGACCGGTGCGAAGTCCGGGTGGCCCCCGGTGCCGCTCCCCCGTGGGGCACCGGGGGTGGCGTACTCGTACTCGGCCCAGTCGGTTCGTCGTGTCACGGGTCAGCTCTTGGCCGCGGCGGCCTTGGGCTTGGTGGCCTTGGCGGCTGCCGGGGCGGGCACCGTCTTGGCGTCGTCGGCGGCCGCGGTGGTGACCGCCGCGTCCGTGCCCGGCTCGGCGGCGGGCTCCTCCGGCCGGACACCGACGCCCAGCTTCTCCTTGATCTTCTTCTCGATCTCGTTGGCCAGGTCGGGGTTGTCCTTGAGGAAGTTGCGCGCGTTCTCCTTGCCCTGACCGAGCTGGTCGCCCTCGTACGTGTACCAGGCGCCGGCCTTGCGGACGAAGCCGTGCTCCACGCCCATGTCGATCAGGCCGCCCTCGCGGCTGATGCCCTGGCCGTAGAGGATGTCGAACTCGGCCTGTTTGAAGGGCGGGGCCACCTTGTTCTTGACGACCTTGACGCGGGTGCGGTTGCCGACGGCCTCCGTGCCGTCCTTCAGGGTCTCGATACGGCGGATGTCCAGGCGCACCGAGGCGTAGAACTTCAGCGCGCGGCCACCAGTGGTGGTCTCCGGCGAGCCGAACATCACGCCGACCTTCTCGCGCAGCTGGTTGATGAAGATCGCGGTGGTCTTGGACTGGTTGAGCGCACCGGTGATCTTCCGGAGGGCCTGGCTCATCAGACGGGCCTGGAGACCGACGTGGCTGTCGCCCATCTCGCCCTCGATCTCCGCACGCGGGACGAGCGCGGCGACGGAGTCGATGACGATCAGGTCGAGGGCGCCGGAGCGGACCAGCATGTCCACGATCTCCAGGGCCTGCTCGCCGTTGTCCGGCTGGGAGAGGATCAGCTGGTCGATGTCGACGCCCAGCTTCTGGGCGTACTCGGGGTCGAGGGCGTGCTCGGCGTCCACGAAGGCGACGGTGCCGCCCGCCTTCTGGGCGTTGGCCACGGCGTGCAGGGTCAGTGTGGTCTTACCGGAGGACTCCGGGCCGTACACCTCGACGACACGGCCGCGCGGCAGGCCACCGACGCCGAGGGCGACGTCGAGTGCGGTCGACCCGGTCGGGATGACCTCGATGGGCTCCTTCGACCGCTCGCCCATGCGCATGACCGCGCCCTTGCCGAATTGCCGTTCAATCTGCGCGAGCGCAGCGTCGAGCGCTTTCTCGCGGTCGGTTCCTGCCATGGGTTCCACCCGGTTTGCTTGAGTCGATCGCTTCACGTCAAAGACGCTAACGCCTGCCACTGACAATGCGCCCCGACGCAGGCCAGGCCTGTGGATAACTGTGGGACTTATCCCCGCAGACCGGGATGAGATACACCCCGAAAGCCTCGCCCGAATCTCCATGAGAATGGATGTTCGATTTTGGTGTCAAGCGCACCAGGGCCGCGCGGAACCGGTTCTTCACCACCGGGCGCCGCTGCTCCCGGCGGCGTACGGCGGGTGTCTTCGGCCGGACGACGACGGCCCGGGCCTGTCCCGGGGGCCTTGGCCCATGACCGATCCACGTGCCGCCGACCGCCTCTGTCGTGCGACGGGGCCGTTCCGCCTACGACTCCTCCGGTTCGGACTCACCGCCTCGCGGCCGGCGTACGCGCGCCAGCACCCCGGGACGGCCAGGACCCCGGCCACTGCCCGTGCACGCCCGCGTCCCGGGTCAGCGGCTCGTTGTCCTCGTCGATGGATGCCACGGGCCGAGTCTCGCCCACGCCCCCGACCACCCGCGCCCACCTGCGATTTCGGGGCCGTTCAACGCCGAACAGTTCTACACATAACAAACAAAGGGGTGGTTCCGGCAGCGAAGTGGGCGACTCAGCGCCGCTCGCCCGGCACGTTCATGACCGCGCAGACGACGCGCCACACGTCCTTGGCGTCCCAGCCGGCCTCCAGCGCCTCGTGCACTGTGCGCCCGCCCAGCTCCGACATGACGTGATCGCGCGCGAAGGTGTCGGCATACCCGGAACCGAAGTGTTCCGCCATCCGCTGCCAGAAGACCGTCAACCGCATGACTCCAGTATCCCGCCCCTGGGGGTGGGCCCTGGCCGGGAGCACGTGCCGAGACCGCTTTCCGCCCTACGGTCTGACGCATGGCCGAAACAGGAGCTTCCCCACTCCCCTCCACGTCTCCGGCGCGTTCCCCGCTCTTTCGCGCCGAACAGTTCGTGTGGCTCACCGCGCGCGTGCTGGAGCAGCGCCTCTTCGCACACCACTTCCTGCACGGCAGCCCGGACGCGGTGGAAGCGGCGCTGGACGCCTATCGCAACGAGGACGGCGGATACGGGCACGCGCTGGAGCCCGATCTGCGGGGCCCCGTGAGTCAGCCCCTGCACACCGCGCACGCGCTGCGGGTGCTGGACGCCGTCGGGCGCTGCGCCGGGCAGCGGGTCGAGCGTGTGTGCCGCTATCTGACCTCGATCTCCACCGCCGACGGCGCCCTGCCGGCGATCCATCCCAGCCGGCGCGGATATCCCGCGGCACCGTTCGCACCGGTCGTCGACGACGACCCTCGCGGCGACCTGCTCGCCACCGGACCGGTGGTCGGGCTGCTGCACCGAAACGAGGTGTGGCACGCCTGGCTGTTCCGGGCCACCGACTTCTGCTGGCAGGCCGTGGAGTCCCTGCACACGTCCCACCCCTTCGAGGTGGAGGCCGCCGTGGCCTTCCTCGACTCCGCTCCCGACCCCTCGCGCGCGGAGGCCGCCGCGGACCGGCTCGGCCGCCTGGTGCGCGAGCAGCGGCTCGCGGCCCTGGACCCGGACCGGCTCGACGCGTTTCCCGTGGCATCCGGGTACGCCCCGGGCGAGCACCACTTCCCGCACGACTTCGCCAGGACTCCGGAGTCGCTCGCGCGCGCGTGGTTCACGGACGACGAGATGGCGCGCTCCCTGGACCACCTCGCCGCCGCGCAGCTGGAGGACGGCGGCTGGCCGATCCGCCGGCGCCAGTGGGCACCGGCCCCCGCGCTGGAGGCACGTTCCCTGGCGACGATCGAGGCACTGGGCACCCTGCGGGCGTACGGCCGGTACGTGGGCTGAACCGGTGCCCGCAGAGGTCGAGTGCGCCCGGAGCGTGGCCGGGACGGATCACCTCACCCGTTCATCCACGGGCCGGCCGCATGTGACGGGTACGTGCATCGGGTCGGCCCGCGCCGGGATCTCCTCACCCTCCGAGAGCGCGCACGCCCGCCGTCACCACCACGGCCGCCGCGACGACCAGCAGGAACGGCGCGCGCAGCACAAGCGCCACGGCGGCCGCGCCGAGCCCCGCGACCCGTGCGTCCAGCACGAGCGCGTGCCCGTCGGCGAATGTCTGCTGCGCCGTGAGCGCGGCCAGGAGGGCGACGGGCAGCAGGGCGGCGAGCCGCCGCACGAAGGGCCGCTCCATGGCGCCCGCGGGCACCAGCAGCCCGGCGAGCTTGACGGCGTAGCAGCCGACAGCGGTCAGGCCGATCGCGATCCAGGTGTTCACCGTTCCTCCTCCACCTCTGCGTCCGCTTCCGCGTCCGGTCCATCTGGTACGTCCGTTGCCTTGACCTGGTCAACATGGTCAACCTGGTCCGCTTCGTGGAATCCAGTGCGTGCAGCCGATCCGTCCTGTCCACCTGGCCGGCCCGACCTCCGTGGGCCACCCCGCCGGACACGCGCCTGGCGGCGGTCCTCGGCGACGAGGGCGACCGGTGCCGCCAGGGCCGCCACCAGAACCGGGACGCCGGCCGGCAGGACGGGCAGCAGGCCGAGGCCCAGCAGGACCGCCAGCCCCGCGACCGCCCGCTCGGTGGTGGTCCGCAGCATGGGCGCGAGCAGCGCCAGGAACACGGCGGGCCCCGCCGCGTCCAGGCCCCACGCTCGCGTGTCGCCGATGGCCTTGGCACCGAGCGCGCCGAGAAGCGTGGTGAGGTTCCAGAGGGTGTACAGGGTGAGCCCGGTGACGGTGAAACCGATGCGCCGGGCGCGCCGCGCCGGCTGTGCCAGGGTGACCGCCGTGGTCTCGTCGATCACCCACTGGGCGGCGAACGGCCGTACCGCGCGCGGAAGAGCGAGCAGTTGCGACAGCCGGAGCCCGTAGAAGGCGTTGCGCACGCCGAGGAAGAAGGCGCCGGCGGCCGCCGTGAACGGGCTGCCACCGGCGGCGAGCGCCCCGACCAGGGCGAACTGGGAGGCGCCGGTGAAGACCAGGAGGCTGAGCGCGCAGGTCTGGAGAAGGCCGAGCCCGCTGCCGGCCGAGGTCACTCCGAAGGCGAATCCGGACAGCCCCACGGCGACGCCGACCCCGAGGGCGTCCCGTACGACGGCCCGGTCGGGCTTGTCCGCGTCGTCGACGGTCATGTCCGCGAGCAATATCTGTTGTGCCACACTCCGGACGGTACGGACGTCCCTCAGTCCGGGTCTTGTACGTTCTTGCGCCCGGTCTCGCCGGATGCCACGCGCTCCCGCTGGTAGGCCCCCGGGGGCACACCGACGATCCGGGTGAAGTGCCGGTTGAGGTGGGGCTGGTCGGTGAAGCCGACGGCCACGGCCGCCTCGGCCGGGGGCGCACCCGCGTCCAGCAGCAGTCGCGCGCGGCGCACCCGGGCATCGGTCAGCCAGGCGTGCGGCGGCATGCCGTAGGTGTCGCGGAACGCGCGCAGCAGCGCAAAGGGGCTGGTCCCGAGGTCGGTCGCCAGCCGTTCCAGGGTCGGGGGCTCGGCCAAGCGCTCGTCGAGCACAGCACGCGCGCGTGCCGCGACACGGGCACCCGCCGTGCGCACCGGCCGCTGCGGCAGCGGGCCTCCGTTCAGCCGCAGCAGGCGGGTCACGGCGACCCGAAGCAGGGTGTCCGCGGCCAGCGCGTTGCCCTCGTCGGCGGCGCGGAGGATCCGGTGGACCAGGCGGACGGCGTAGGGGTCGTCGAGGACAGGGCCGACGAAACCCGGCGTGCCCCGGATCGCGGTGGTCTCGGCCGCGATCGCGGCGACCACCTCGGGCGAGGGGTAGACCGCGCCGTACCGCCAGCCCTCGGGGACACCGGCACGGCCGGTGTGCGCGGTGTCCGGGTTGACGAGGGCGAGGGCTCCTGCGGGGACGTACACGTCGGAACCGCGGTGATGGAACACCTCTACGCCGTCGGCTATGGCCGCGATCACGAAGTGCTCGTGGGTGTGCCGGACGAAGGTCTTGTGCACGTACCGGGCCCGCAGCAGGTCGACGCCCGGCAAGTCGTCGTACCGCCAGTGCCGCGCCCGCTCCACCGGCCGACGCCCAGCCACGCCCTCACCCGTGCGCTCTCCACCCGGCTGACCGTCGTACCGCCTGTTCCGTCCACGCGTCAGGGGACTCGCCTCAGCCGCTCCCGCACCGAACCGCTGATCGTCCCGGCCTGCTGCACCCGCCATGCGTCCATTCTCCGCCCGGCCCGGGGCGAGCCGCCCCGGGCCGCCCCCCGCCGGACGACGTCTGCCCAGGTCAGCGCGATTGTCAGCGGGCGGGTGCAGGATGGACGCATGGTCAGCTCCGCACACCGGGCCCTCGACGGCTTCTCCCCCGCGACCCGCGGCTGGTTCACGGGGGCGTTCTCCGCGCCCACCGCGGCCCAGGCCGGCGCGTGGCAGTCCATCGGCGCGGGCTCGGACGTGCTGGTGGTGGCCCCCACCGGTTCGGGCAAGACACTGGCCGCGTTCCTCGCCGCCCTGGACCAGCTGGCCTCGACCCCTCCCCCGGCCGACCCGAAGAAGCGCTGCCGGATTCTGTACGTGTCCCCGCTGAAGGCCCTCGCAGTCGACGTCGAGCGCAATCTGCGCAGCCCGCTGACCGGCATTCGCCAGGAGTCCGTGCGCCTGGGTCTGCCCGAGCCCGAGGTCAGGGTCGGCATCCGCTCCGGGGACACCCCGGCGGCCGAGCGGCGCGCCCTGGCCACCCGCCCGCCGGACATCCTGATCACCACCCCCGAGTCGCTGTTCCTGATGCTGACCTCGGCCACGCGTGACGCGCTGACGGGCGTCGAGACGGTGATCCTCGACGAGGTGCACGCGGTCGCGGGCACCAAGCGCGGCGCGCATCTCGCGCTCTCCCTGGAGCGGCTCGACGAACTGCTGCCGCGGCCGGCCCGCCGGATCGGCCTGTCGGCGACCGTCCGCCCGGTGGACGAGGTGGCCCGGTATCTCTCGCCGCGCCGCAAGGTGGAGATCGTCCAGCCGGAGTCCGGCAAGGAGTTCGACCTGTCCGTGGTGGTCCCGGTCGAGGACATGGGCGAGCTGGGCGGCTCCCCGGCGGCCGACGCCGGCGAGGGCGGCGAGAAGCCGTCGATCTGGCCCCAAGTGGAGGAGCGGATCGCCGATCTGGTGCAGGCCCACCGGTCCACGATCGTGTTCGCCAACTCCCGGCGCCTCGCCGAGCGGCTGTGCAACCGGCTCAACGAGATCGCCTACGAGCGGGCGACCGGCGAGACCCTGGACGAGCATCACTCCCCGGCCCAGCTGATGGGCGGCTCGGGCGCCGCCCAGGGCGCGCCCCCGGTGATCGCCCGCGCACACCACGGCTCGGTCTCCAAGGAGCAGCGCGCCCTGGTCGAGGAGGACCTGAAAGCGGGCAGGCTGCCCGCGGTGGTTGCCACGTCCAGCCTGGAACTGGGCATCGACATGGGCGCCGTGGACCTGGTCGTGCAGGTCGAGTCCCCGCCGTCGGTGGCCTCCGGGCTGCAGCGCGTGGGCCGCGCCGGACACCAGGTGGGGGCGGTCTCCACCGGTGTGGTCTTCCCCAAGTACCGTGGTGACCTGGTCCAGGCGGCGGTGGTCACCGAACGGATGCGCTCGGGCTCGATCGAGTCCCTGAGGGTGCCCGCGAACCCGCTGGACGTGCTCGCCCAGCAGCTGGTGGCCATGACGGCGCTGGACACCTGGCAGTTCGACGACCTGCTCGCCGTGGTCCGCCGCGCGGCCCCCTTCGCGTCGCTGCCCGAGTCGGCGTTCACCGCAGTCCTCGACATGCTCGCGGGCCGCTATCCGTCCGACGCGTTCGCGGAGCTGCGCCCGCGCGTGGTGTGGGACCGCGTGGCCGGCACGATCACCGGCCGTCCGGGCGCCCAGCGGCTCGCTGTCACCTCCGGCGGCACGATCCCCGACCGGGGCCTGTTCGGGGTCTTCCTCGCCGGTTCCGCCGTCGAGGGTGGTGGGCGGCGGGCGGGAGGCCGGGTCGGCGAGCTGGACGAGGAGATGGTCTACGAGTCCCGGGTGGGTGACGTCTTCACGCTGGGCACGAGTTCCTGGCGTATCGAGGACATCACGCGCGACCAGGTCCTGGTCTCCCCCGCGCCGGGCGTGCCGGGCCGGCTGCCCTTCTGGAAGGGCGACCAGCTGGGCCGCCCACTCGAACTGGGCCGCGCGGTGGGCGCGTTCCTGCGCGAGGTGGGCTCGCTGCCCAAGGACGACGCCCGGCTGCGGCTGCTGGCGGCGGGCCTGGACGCCTGGGCGGCGGACAACGTGCTGTCGTACCTGGACGAGCAGCGCGAGGCGTGCGGCCATGTCCCGGACGACCGCACGATCGTCGTGGAGCGCTTCCGTGACGAGCTGGGCGACTGGCGGGTCGTCGTCCACTCCCCCTTCGGCGCCCAGGTGCACGCCCCGTGGGCGCTCGCGCTGGGCGCCCGCCTGTCCGAGCGGTACGGCATGGACGCACAGGTCATGCACGCCGACGACGGCATCGTGCTGCGCCTGCCCGATGCGGACCTGATGGGCCTCGACCTGCTCGACCAGGAGCCCGTGAAGGCCGGCACCGAGTACGACAGCGAGCAGGCACCCGTCGGCGCGGCGGACGTCGCCTTCGACAAGGGCGAGGTCGACCAGATCGTCACCGACCAGGTCGGCGGCTCCGCCCTGTTCGCCTCCCGGTTCCGCGAGTGCGCGGCCCGGGCGCTGCTGCTGCCGCGCCGCAGCCCCGGCAGGCGCACCCCGCTGTGGCAGCAGCGCCAGCGCGCGGCTCAATTGCTCCAGGTGGCAAGCGAATTCGGCTCGTTCCCGATCGTCCTGGAGGCGGTCCGCGAGTGCCTCCAGGACGTCTTCGACGTCCCCGGACTCGTGGAGCTGATGGGGGACATCGAAGCCCGCAAGGTGCGCCTGGTCGAGGTCACCACCCCGGAGCCGTCCCCCTTCGCCCGCTCCCTGCTGTTCGGGTACGTCGCCCAGTTCCTGTACGAGGGCGACTCCCCGCTCGCCGAGCGCCGCGCCGCCGCGCTGTCCCTGGACTCCCGTCTGCTGGCCGAGCTGCTTGGCCAGGCGGAGCTGCGTGAACTGCTGGACGCCGAGGTGCTGACCGAGCTGGAGCGCGAGCTGCAGTGGCTCACCGAGGACCGCCGGGTCAAGGACGTGGAGGGCGTCGCCGACGTGCTCCGGCTGCTCGGCCCGCTGACCGATGTC
The DNA here is from genome assembly GCF_059510455.1 of Streptomyces sp. NTD91. Taxonomy (NCBI): domain Bacteria; kingdom Bacillati; phylum Actinomycetota; class Actinomycetes; order Kitasatosporales; family Streptomycetaceae; genus Streptomyces; species Streptomyces sp. NTD91. The sequence goes on along the minus strand of NZ_JCAJZW010000020.1, from coordinate 22,873 downwards.
GAGTTGGTCGCGCGGGGCGCGGATCCGCACTGGGCGCGCGAGCTGGCCGGCGCGCGCCGGGCCATCAAGGTCCGGATCGCCGGCGCCGACCACTGGGCGGCGGTCGAGGACGCGGGCCGACTGCGCGACGCGCTCGGCACGGCCCTTCCTGTCGGCGTGCCCGAGGCCTTCACCGAGCCCGTCAAGGACCCGCTGGGCGATCTCCTCGCCCGGTATGCCCGCACGCGCGGCCCGTTCACGTCGGTCACGGCGGCGGCCCGCTTCGGCCTGGGCGTGGCGGTCACCGAGGGCGCGCTGCAGCGGCTGGCCGCGAACGGCCGGGTGGTCCAGGGCGAGTTCCACCCGGCGGGCATCGGCCAGGAGTGGTGCGACGCTGCCGTGCTGCGCCGGCTGCGCCGCCGCTCCCTGGCGGCCCTGCGCCATGAGCTGGAGCCCGTGCCACCGGCCGCGCTCGCCCAGTTCCTGCCGCAGTGGCAGCACATCGGCAAGGGCCACGGTCTGCGCGGGATCGACGGACTGGTGCGCGCCATCGAGCAGTTGCAGGGCGCCTCCGTGCCCGCGTCCGCGCTGGAGAAGCTGGTCCTGCCCTCCCGCGTGATGAACTACACATCCTCCATGCTCGACGAGCTGACCGCCGCCGGCGAGGTGGTGTGGGCGGGCGCGGGCGCTCTGCCCGGCAAGGACGGCTGGGTCTCCCTCTATCTGGCGGACGCGGCCCCCCTGCTGCTCCCGCCGCCCCACCCCCTGGAGCTCACCGCGCTCCACCAGTCCGTGCTGGACGCGCTGTCCGGCGGCTACGGCCTGTTCTTCCGCCAGATCGCCGACCAGGTTCGGGCCACCACCCACCCCGACGCCTCCGAGCCCCAACTCGCCGACACGCTGTGGGACCTGGCCTGGTCGGGCCGGCTCACCAACGACACACTCGCCCCGATGCGCTCCCTGCTGGGCTCGGGCCGTACGGCGGGTTCGACCGCTCACCGCGCCAAGCGTGCCGTCCCGCGCGGACGCTACGGCTCCCTGACGGCCGCCGCCCGCACCGCCTCCCGTAGCGGCCCGCCCACCGTCGCCGGCCGCTGGTCGCTGCTCCCCTCGGCCGAGCCGGACGCCACCGTGCGCGCCCACGCGCTGGCCCGCACGCTGCTGGACCGGCACGGCGTCGTCACCCGTGGGGCGGTCGCCGCGGAGGGGATCGAGGGCGGCTTCTCGGCGGTGTACCGCGTGCTGTCCGCCTTCGAGGAGAGCGGCCAGGCGCGGCGCGGCTATGTGGTCGAGGGCCTGGGCGCCGCCCAGTTCGCGATGGACGGCGCGGTGGACCGGCTCCGCGCGGTGTCCAACGCCCGCGACCGCGGGGAGAGCAGCACCGCCGGAACCGGCTTCCCGGGTCCCGCGAACGGCTCTGCCGCACCGGCGTTCCCGAACGGTTTCGGGAGCGGCGAGGACACGCCCCATGGCCACCCCCTTCCCGGGGCCTTCGCGGTGTCGGACGGTGGTTTCGCCCACCCCGGCCTCGACGGCGACTTCACCTGGCCACCGGCGGACTCCCCGCCCGCGCCCGGTGACTACGTCTCGCCCCGCGACCTCGCCGACCCCTTCGCCTCCCCCGGCTACGGCGGCCCCCGCGGAGGCGGCTCCGGCTCACCGGCGCAGCGCGGGTACGGCAACGGTCGTACGCGCACGCCCGCACCGGATTCCCGTGCCGTCGTCCTCGCCGCGGCGGACCCGGCCAACGCCTACGGAGCGGCGCTGTCCTGGCCCGAGCCACCGACCGGTGCCGGTCACAGACCGGGCCGCAAGGCGGGCGCGCTGGTCGTCGTGGTGGAGGGTGAGCTGACGCTCTACATGGAGCGCGGCGGCAAGACCCTGCTGGCCTGGCCGGTCACCTCGGACACCGAGGCTTCGCACGACCCCCGTCTGCGTACGGCCGCGGAGGCTCTGGCCGCGGCGGCCCGCGCGGGCTCCCTCGGCACGGTCACGGTCGAGCGGATCAATAGCGCCCAGGCCCTGACCTCGCCCATAGGCACTCTGCTCGAAGCCGCGGGCTTCGTGGCCACACCGCGCGGCCTGCGCCTGAGACCATGACCGGCGGCAATCCATGGCCGTCAGACCAGGACCGCCAGCGAGCATCCCGCCACTGTGCGCCCCTCTCATCCGATCGTGGCCACATGCTCCCACCCGACCGTGACAACCCGGCCGTGGCACCCTTGACGCATGCCCGAAGGTGACACGGTCTGGCAGGCCGCGCGGCGGCTGCACGAGGCCCTCGCGGGCAAGGCCCTGACCCGCAGCGACTTCCGGGTGCCGAAGTACGCGACGGTCGACCTCACGGGCCGTACCGTGCTCAGCACGATCCCGCGCGGCAAGCACCTGCTCACCCGGTTCGAGGGCGGCGTGACGCTCCACACGCATCTGCGCATGGAGGGCACCTGGAAGGTGTACGGCACCGGCGAGCGCTGGCGGGGAGGCCCGGCCCACCAGATCCGGGCGATCCTCGGCACCGTCGACCGCACCGCCGTGGGCTACCGGCTCCAGGTCCTGGAGTTGCTGCGGACCAGCGAGGAGGAGCGGATCGTCGGGCACCTGGGCCCCGACCTGCTCGGCCCGGACTGGGACCCCGAGCGTGCCCTCGCCAACGTCCTCGCCGATCCCGCCCGTCAGCTCGGCGAAGCCCTGCTCGACCAGCGGAACCTCGCCGGCATCGGCAACGTCTACAAGAGCGAGCTGTGCTTCCTGCTCGGCGTCACCCCGTGGCTCCCGGTCGGCGCGCTGCCCGCGGACCGCGCCGAGACACTGCCCGCGCTCGCCAAGAGGCTCCTGGAGGCGAACCGCGACCGCCCGGTCCGCCAGACCACCGGCCTGCACCGACACGACCTGTTCGTGTACGGCCGCGCAGCCCGCCCATGCCTGCGCTGCCACACCCAGGTCCGCGTGGCCGACCAGGGCGACGGCTCCCAGGAACGCCCCACCTACTGGTGCCCCACCTGCCAGAGGGGCCCCGCCCCGACCCCCGGTTCACCGCAGCGCTGGCGGGACCGTTATCCCCGCCGCACCGGCTGACCGGGCCGAGCCGCCCACAGGCCCGCGCCCACGTCATGGCCGCCCCGGTGACCCGTTTCCCGCATTCGCACCCCTGCACGTACCATCAATTGACGACCCGTCAGAAGATCTCGTACCTTCACAGCATGCCTCTCACGGCGTACGACCTCACCGGACGCACCGCTTTCGTCACGGGAGCCGCCGGCGGTATCGGCCGCGCCTCCGCCGTTCTGCTCGCCGAGGCGGGTGCCGCGGTGCACTGCGCCGACCGGGACGCGGACGGGCTGCGCGGCACGGCGGAGCTGATCGACGAGCGCGGCGGCACGGCCCGTACCCATGTGCTGGACGTCACCGACCGGGCAGCGGTCGCCGAGGCCGTGCGGGCCTGCGAGCGTCTGGACGTGATGGCGGCGATCGCCGGGATCATGCACAGCAGCCCCGTACTGGAGACCCGCGACGAGGACCTCGACCGGGTGCTGAACGTGGACTTCAAGGGTGTGCTGTACGCCTGCCAGGAGGCGACGCGGCGGATGCTGGCCCGGGACACGCGGGGCAGCATCGTCACGATGGCGTCCGGCGCGGTCGACACCGGCGCGCCCGGGCTGCTCTGCTACGGCGCAGCAAAGGCGGCCGTGGTCCAGCTGACCAAAACGCTGGCGGCCGAGGTCGGCCGCCAGGGCATCCGCGTGAACGCGGTCGCGCCGGGCTGGATCCGCAGCCCGATGACCGAACGCCACGACCGTGCGGCGCAGGCGCACACCGAGGGCGTCATGGCCCGGATGGCGCCGCTGGGCCGGGTCGGCGAGCCGGACGACGTCGCTCACGCAGTGCTGTATCTGGCGTCGGACGCGTCGGCGTTCATGACGGGTCAGATACTTCGCCCGAACGGGGGTGTGGCGATGCCCTGGTAGCGTCCCGCACCCGCCAGGCGGCCACCCAGCCTCCCGTGGGCAGCGCCCCGGCCGCCCGGGCCTTGGGCGTGCAGTGCACCGGCAGCACGCTCAGCCCCCACCCGCCGACCACGACAGCCCCTTCCAGCACACCCGAGCCCTGTCCCAGCACGAGCCGTAGCCCGGCCCACCACCACACGGCCATGAGCCCCAGCCCGAGCGTCCAGCGCGCTATGCGCCCCACCATGCGCGTCACCACCTCCTGCCGGACGCTAGACCGCCGCCCGCCCGGCGCGGGAGGCGCACTGCGGGCTCACCGGTGCACCGGAGCCCGCAAGTGCGGAGGGACTATGCGTTCTCCGCCTGGAACATCCAGTGGTGCTTCTCCAGATCCGCCGTGATCCCGATGAAGATGTCCTGGGACACCGGGTCCGGCTCCCCCGTCGCGGCCACCCGCTCCCGCATCCGGGTGATCACCGCGCCGAGCGCGTCCACCATCACCCGGACCGCGTCGCCGTCCTTGATCCAGCCCGCCGGTGTGGTGCCGACACCGCTGCTGGAGGCCACCGTGGCGGCGCGCCCGTCGGGCGGCACCCCCAGGGCCGAGGCCCGCTCGGCCACCGTGTCGGAGTGGGTGCGGGCGGAGTCGACGACCTCGTCGAGCTGGAGGTGGACGGAGCGGAAACGGGGCCCGACGATGTTCCAGTGGATCTGCTTGGCGACCAGGGACAGGTCCACCAGGTCGACGAGGGCACCCTGCAGCGCCTCGGCCACGGTCTTCAGGTCCGCCTCGGCCAACGGGCTCTTCACGACGTACATCCGCTTCCTCCGGTGTTCGGGCGCCGTCACGTCCCTCCACCATGACCGCCCCAACCAAGCCCGGCAAACGGACGCAAAAGCGACACACATCACACGGGCGGCAGGCAGACGAAGGCCCCGGTCGGCCTGTTCCAGGGGTCCCTGGAACAGGCCGACCGGGGCCTGACATGTCTCGGTTCGCTAGGCCGCGCAGGCGTGCGTCACGCGGCGACCACGTCCACAGCCTCCGCGGGCGCCTTGATGGTCACCCGTTCCGGTGGCACACCGGTCACCGACACGGACCCCAGCATCGGGCGGACCGGCGTCGCCACGGACTCGGTGGCCGCGGCGGACTGGGCCAGTTCGGCGAGCGCCAGCTCGTCGCTCACTTCTCGCATGAGTTCCGACATCCGTACGTCCAGCGCGTCGCAGATGGCGGCGAGCAGCTCGGAGGAAGCCTCCTTCTGCCCCCGCTCCACCTCGGAGAGATAGCCGAGTGAGACTCGGGCGGACGAGGAGACTTCGCGCAGAGTACGGCCCTGGCGTTGGCGCTGCCGACGCAGCACGTCACCCAGCAGGCGACGGAGCAGAATCATCGGTGGCTCCCTCCTCGGACCGCGTAGCCGCATCCTTCTCGCCCCACCGTACCGCCTCGCGCCGCGGCCGTGCGGGGAGCGATGTCGTGTTCACTCAGGGCTGCAAACATCAAAACCCCCCGTTCCGTTCCGTATCCTGTGCCCGCTCATTCCCAGTCTGTTCGCCCGCAAGCTGCTCCAGGAGCACTGCGAGTACGCTCCGTACACTCTCCATACGAATTTCCGCACGGCTGCCGTTCAACCGCAGGGCCTCCACTTTTCCGCCACCGGCAGAACCGGGGTGGTGGGTGAGCAGCCCGTCGACGGCCACGAAGACCGTCCCCACGGGCCGGCCGTCCTGCGGTTCGGGGCCGGCGACTCCGGTGGTCGCAATGCCCCAGTCGGCGCCCAGAGCCTTCCGCACACCGGCGGCCATCTGGCTCGCGACCTGCGGATCCACCGCTCCTCGCTGCGCCAGCAGGGTGGCATCGACGCCCAGCAGTTCATGCTTCAGATCGGTGGCGTAGGCGGTGACCGAACCCCGGAACACCTTGGACGCTCCGGGAACCGATGTGATCTCCGCGGCCACCAGGCCACCGGTGAGCGACTCGGCGACGGCGAGGGTCTCGCCCCTCACTGTCAGTAGTCGCACCACCTCGGTGGCCTTCGAACTCACGCTTCCTTCTCCTCCAACGCCGCGGCACGCTCGGCGATTCCCCGCCTGCGCAGCACAATGGCCTGTCTCACGTAGTCAAGACCGGTGACGACGGTGAGGACGACCGCCACAGCCATCACCCAGAACCTCAGAGTGGCCAGCCATCCCGTCAGCGCCAGCACGTACATCCCGACCGCCACCCCCTGGGTGAGGGTCTTGAGCTTGCCCCCACGACTGGCCGGGATCACGCCGTAGCGGATGACCAGAAAACGCAGCAGGGTGATGCCGAGCTCCCGGCCGAGGATCACGGCCGTCACCCACCACGGCAGATCACCCAGAGCCGAAAGACAGATCAGCGCCGCCCCCATGATCGCCTTGTCGGCGATGGGGTCGGCGATCTTCCCGAAGTCTGTGACCAGGTTGTACGTGCGCGCCAGGTGCCCGTCGAACAGGTCGGTGATCATGGCGACGGCGAAGGCGGCCCAGGCCAGCGAGCGCCAGGCCGGGTCGTAGCCCCCGTTCGCCAGCATCAGGGCCACGAACCCGGGCACCAGGACCAGCCGGAGCATGGTCAGCAGATTGGCGACGTTCCAGATGCTCGCCTGGTTGACGGCCGCGGCTGTGATCTTCCCGCCGCGCGCGGGCTTGCCGCCGCTGTCGGGACCTGGAGCAGAACCGGAGACCTCGGACCGTACGCCGTCGGCAGGGGCGGCGGGCCCCCGGGCGCCGTGCGCGCCGGAGGAGCCGCCTGCGGCGGATGCCGGGACTCCGGTCATCTGCCCGCCTCCTCACCACACGCGAGCGACCCGATCAGCGGCTCGGCCACCAGGTCGACACCTTCCGTACCGACCACCTTCGCCTCGACCATACGTCCGACGCTCAGGCCCTCGCCGCTCGTGAGCAGAACCTGGCCGTCGGTCTCGGGCGCCTGGTGCGCGGCACGGCCGTACACGCCCTCCTCCTGGTCGACGGACTCGACCAGGACGCGCACCGTCTCCCCGACGCGCTCCTCGGCACGCTGCGAGACGAGTTCCTCGGCCAGCCGGGAGATGTGGGCCAGGCGCTCGGCGACGACGTCCTCGTCCAGCTTGTTGTCGTAGGTGGCCGCCTCCGTGCCCTCCTCGTCGGAGTAGCCGAAGACACCGATGGCATCCAGGCCGGCGCCGTTCAGGAAACGTTCGAGCTCGGCCAGGTCCGCCTCGCTCTCGCCGGGGAAGCCGACGATGAAGTTGGAGCGCACGCCGGCCTCGGGGGCCTTGGAGCGGATGGTGTCGAGCAGCTCAAGGAAGCGGTCGGTGTCGCCGAAGCGGCGCATGGCGCGCAGCACGTCGGGCGCGGAGTGCTGAAAGGACAGGTCGAAGTACGGGGCGATCCCGGGAGTGGAGGTCAGGACGTCGATGAGCCCCGGGCGCATCTCGGCGGGCTGCAGATAGCTGACCCGCACCCGCTCGATGCCGTCGACCTCGGCCAGCTCCGGCAACAGGGACTCCAGCAGGCGGATGTCGCCCAGGTCCTTGCCGTAGGAGGTGTTGTTCTCGGAGACCAGCATGATCTCCTTCACGCCCTGCTCGGCCAGCCAGCGCGTCTCGTTCAGGACGTCGCTGGGACGGCGGGAGATGAAGGAGCCGCGGAACGACGGGATGGCGCAGAAGGAGCAGCGCCGGTCGCATCCGGAGGCCAGCTTGACCGAGGCGACCGGGGAGCCGTCCAGGCGCCGGCGCAGCGGCGCACGGGGACCCGAGGCGGGCGCGACGCCCTCCGGGAGATCGGCCGGGCCGTGTCCCGGCAGGGCCACCGCCGCGGCCGACTGCTGGCGCTCGGCCGGGCTGATCGGGAGCAGCTTGCGGCGGTCGCGGGGGGTGTGGGAGGCGTGGATCCCGCCGGACAGGATGGTCTGCAGGCGGTCGGAGATGTCCGCGTAGTCGTCGAAGCCGAGCACTCCGTCCGCCTCGGGCAGCGCCTCGGCCAGCTCCTTGCCGTACCGCTCGGCCATGCAGCCCACCGCCACGACGGCCTGGGTTCTCCCGTGGTTCTTGAGGTCGTTGGCCTCGAGGAGGGCGTCGACGGAGTCCTTCTTCGCGGCCTCGACGAAGCCACACGTGTTGACCACGGCGACGTCGGCGTGCGCGGCGTCCTCGACGAGCTGCCAGCCGTCCGCCTCCAAACGGCCTGCGAGCTCCTCCGAGTCCACCTCGTTACGGGCGCAGCCGAGTGTGACGAGTGCGACGGTACGGCGTTCAGGCATGGGCTCAAGACTACTTCGTCCCACTGACACCCCACGTCGACGGGGTTGGACGACCCCGTCACATCCGCTCTCCCCCGAGGGCCGCTCAGCCCGCCACCGGGTCGCCCTTGGTATAGGTGAGGCGCTCGACCTGGCCCGGCTGGAAGTTGTCGTCGATCTTCTTGCCGTTGACATACAGCTCGATCGCGCCGGCGTCGCCCAGGATCAGGTTGATCTTGGAGCTGTCCTGGAAGGTCTTGGAGTCGCCCTTGTTCAGCAGCCCGTCGAAGAGCATCCGGCCGTTGTGGTCCTTGGCCGAGATCCAGCTGCGCCCGTTGGCCGCGCTGACCTGGACGGTCACCTTGTCCTGGGGCGCGGCGGCGATGGCACTGTCGGAGGGTGCGGGGCTCGGCGTGGCGGGCTTGGCCTTCGTCGGCCGCGGCGAGGGGGACTTGCTCGCGGCGGACGTGCCGCCACCCTGGGCGACCTGCGACTTCGCATCGCTCCCGGAACCCCCGCCTTTGACGGCGGTGAAGCCGACGAAGCCGATCACCACGACGATCGCGGCGACCATCGCGGCGGTCCAGTTCGGTCCGCGCCGCTCCGGCCGGATCCGCTCTGCCTCGAACAGGGGTGCCGCCGGGGTGGGTGCCGGACGCCCGCCGTGCTCGGCGTCGTACTGGGCGATCAGCGGCGCGGGGTCGAGGTGGACGGCCTTGGCCAGCGTGCGGATGTGCCCACGGGCGTACACATCACCGCCGCACGGGGCGAAGTCGTCCGCCTCGATGGCGTGGATGACGGCGATACGGACACGAGTGGCACTGCTGACGTCGTCCACGGTGAGCCCGGCCGCGATCCGCGCCTGCTGCAGGGCACGGCCCACGGATACACGGGCTTCCTGGGACTCGTCGTGGAACGGACGCTCGTCTTCAGGGGAGTTGCCGATGGACACGGGGGCGCCTTTCGAGCGTGTAGCCACCTGTGCTGGAAGCTCAGTCTAGGGGGGGTACGAAAGGGTGGGGCAACCGGGCGGGTGGGACTTTGTACACCATAGGAACGGCCGGACATTCCTATGATTGGACAGGTAGGTACCCCATGGTGGGACCCCCAACTGTCCTTTCGCTCAACTGGACGTACGACGAAGGGAAACGGTTGCCCGCCGATCCCTAACGGGTGCATCACGACGGAGCCGCCACCCGGCGCCACCGGCATCCGCCGGACAGCCCTTCGCCCTACTCCTCAGACTCCCCGCGAATCATGGCGAGCACGCCGTCCAGGTCATCAGGCTTCACAAGAACGTCACGAGCCTTGGATCCCTCGCTCGGCCCCACGATGTTGCGGGACTCCATCAGGTCCATGAGCCGCCCGGCCTTGGCGAAACCGACGCGCAGCTTGCGCTGGAGCATCGAGGTCGACCCGAACTGGGTGGAGACGACCAGCTCGGCCGCCTGGCACAGCAGGTCGAGGTCGTCGCCGATGTCCTCGTCGATCTCCTTCTTCTGCTTGGTGCCGACCGTGACGTCGTCCCGGAACACCGGCGCCATCTGCTCCTTGCAGTGCTGGACGACGGCCGCGATCTCGGCCTCGGTGACGAACGCGCCCTGCATACGGGTCGGCTTGTTCGCGCCCATCGGCAGGAACAGGCCGTCGCCCTTGCCGATCAGCTTCTCGGCGCCCGGCTGGTCGAGGATGACCCGGGAGTCGGCGAGCGAGGAGGTGGCGAAGGCCAGCCGGGAGGGCACGTTGGCCTTGATCAGTCCGGTGACCACGTCGACCGACGGACGCTGCGTGGCGAGGACCAGGTGGATGCCGGCGGCGCGCGCCAGCTGTGTGATGCGCACGATCGCGTCCTCGACGTCGCGCGGGGCGACCATCATCAGGTCGGCCAGCTCGTCCACGATCACCAGCAGATACGGGTACGGCTGCAGTTCCCGCTCGCTGCCCTCGGGCGCCTTGACCTTGCCGTCGCGGACGGCCTGGTTGAAGTCGTCGATGTGCCGGTAGCCGTAGGCGGCGAGGTCGTCGTAACGCAGGTCCATCTCGCGTACGACCCACTGCAGCGCCTCGGCGGCCCGCTTGGGGTTGGTGATGATCGGCGTGATCAGGTGCGGGATGCCCTCGTAGGCGGTCAGCTCGACGCGCTTGGGGTCGACCAGGATCATCCGGACGTCCTCGGGGGTCGCCCGCATCATGACCGAGGTGATCAGGCAGTTGATGCAGGACGACTTGCCGGAGCCGGTGGCGCCGGCGACCAGCATGTGCGGCATCTTCGCCAGCGAGTGCATCACGTACCCGCCCTCGACGTCCTTGCCGAACGCGACCAGCATCGGGTCGTCGTCCTCGGCCGACTCCGCGAGGCGCAGCACGTCGCCGAGGTTGACCATCTCGCGGTCGGTGTTCGGGATCTCGATGCCGACCGCGGACTTTCCGGGGATCGGGCTGATGATCCGTACGTCCGGGCTGGCGACGGCGTACGCGATGTTCTTGGTCAGCGCGGTGATCCGCTCGACCTTCACGGCGGGGCCGAGTTCGACCTCGTAGCGGGTGACCGTCGGGCCGCGGGTGAAGCCGGTGACGCGCGCGTCGACCTTGAACTCGGTGAAGACCTGGGTGAGCGAGGCGACGACGGCGTCGTTCGCGGCGCTGCGCGCCTTGCCGGGGCCGCCGCGGGTGAGGAGGTCCAGCGACGGGAGCGCGTAGGTGATGTCCCCGGAGAGCTGGAGCTGCTCCGCGCGCGCGGGCAGGTCGCGTGGCTCGTCGGGGGCCTTCTTGGTGAGGTCGGGGACCGTCCCGGCCGGAAGCTTCTCCTGCTTGGGACGCGCGGCCGGGACCGACGAGGGTTCGCGAACCGGCTCGGGCGAGGGGGTCGGTACCGGAGTCGTCTCCTCGCGGTCACCGACACTGACGCCCTGGGTGAGGTCGGCGACCAGCGGCGAGGGCGGCATGCCGTGCAGCACCGCCCCGTCGAGCGCGGCGGCCGCGGCCGCCGCGACGTCCACGGCGTCCATCCGGCGCTGCGGATCCGGCTGGGGCACCGCGGAGCGCCTGGGGCGGCCGCGGCGCTGCGAGAGCGCCTCCTCCTCCGCGTTTTCGGGGTCGTACGCCCGGGGGGCGGACGAGCTCTTGCGGGGGCGCGCGGGCAGTGCGTCGCGCCACTGGTCGTCGTAGTGCTCGTCGTCCTCGGTGTACTCCTCCGCCTCGTGGTCGTGCAGCACACCGAGGCGTACGGCGAGGGTGCGCAGCCGCTGCGGGACGGCGTTGACCGGGGTGGCGGTCACCACGAGCAGCCCGAAGACCGTCAGCAGCACCAGCAGGGGCACGGCGAGGACGTCGGTCATCGTGTACGCCAGTGGAGTGGCCGCCGCCCAGCCGATGAGGCCGCCGGCGTCCCTTATGGCCTGCATGCCGTCGCTGCGGGCGGGCGAGCCACAGGCGATGTGGACCTGCCCGAGCACGCCGATGACGAGCGCGGACAGGCCGATCACGATCCGCCCGTTGGCCTCCGGCCGCTCCGGGTGCCGGACGAGGCGTACGGCGATCACCGCGAGCAGGATCGGCACCAGCAGGTCGAGCCTGCCGAAGGCACCAGTGACCAGGATCTCCACGAGGTCGCCGACGGGGCCCTTCAGGTTCGCCCAGGTGCCGGCGGCGACGATCAGCGCGATGCCGAACAGCAGCAGCGCGATGCCGTCCTTGCGGTGGGCGGGGTCGAGGTTCTTCGCGCCCTGCCCTATGCCGCGGAAGACGGCGCCGACGGCGTGCGCGAGGCCCAGCCAGATGGCGCGCACGAGCCGGTACACGCCCCCGGTGGGGCTGGGCGCCGGCTTCGGCGGAGCAGCCTTCTTGGCCGGGGCCTTCCTGGCGGGTGCCTTCTTGGCCGGGGCCTTCTTCGCTGCGGCCTTCCTCGCCGGAGCCTTCGAGGGAGCGGCCGCCTTCCTGGCGGGCTGCTTCTTGGCTGCGGAGGGACGTGAGGCCATGGGTGTGAGATTACCGGGGGAGACGACAGCGGACACGTGTGCCCACAGCTTCACCCGTTCGTGTCGCCCCTGGGGGAGACCGGAACTGACGCACGCTCATGGGCACCGCCGACCGGACGTACGTCAGTTCTGCGCCGGCATCGACGAGCCGCCGGCGCCGGCGCCGGCGCCCGGCTCCAGGGCGTCCAGCGCGCGCCGCAGCCCCGTGAGCTTGCGCTCCAGGTGGGCCGCCGTGGCCACCGCGGCCGCGTCCGCCGAGTCGTCGTCCAGCTGCTTGGACAGCGCCTCGGCCTGCTCCTCGACAGCCGCGAGCCGCGCGGACAGCTCGGCCAGCAGCCCCGCGGACTCCTTGCCGCCGACCGCGCCCTTGCCGCCGCCCTCCAACTGCAGCCGCAGCAGCGCGGCCTGTTCACGCAGCTGACAGTTCTTCATGTACAGCTCGACGAACACCGAGACCTTCGCACGAAGCACCCACGGGTCGAAGGGCTTGGAGATGTAGTCGACCGCGCCCGCCGCATAGCCCCGGAAGGTGTGGTGCGGGCCGTGGTTGATCGCCGTGAGGAAGATGATCGGGATGTCCCGGGTGCGCTCACGCCGCTTGATGTGCGCGGCGGTCTCGAATCCGTCCATGCCCGGCATCTGGACGTCCAGCAGAATGACCGCGAAATCGTCCGTGAGCAGTGCCTTGAGCGCTTCCTCCCCGGACGATGCCCGCACCAGCGTCTGATCGAGCGCAGAGAGGATCGCCTCCAGCGCCAGCAGATTCTCCGGCCGGTCATCGACCAGGAGGATCTTGGCCTTCTGCACCATGGCCCGCCCTCCTCGCCCCGGCGGTACACCGGGCGCCGCCCCAGGGGACGACTCCCTTTCGCCGCCCGTCCTTGTGCCGGTCATCGTAGCCGCACCCCGCCTGTCGCCACACCCTGTCACCGCGATGTCACTGTGCACATAGGAAAAACGCGACGGGGTCCGGGACGGTTCCCGGAATCCCGCGTTCCTGTACGTTCGCAGGCCACCTTAAGTCGTACCGGCGCCCTCACCTCAAGTGGGCAACTCCCGATCCACGCCAAGGGTTCCCCGCGCGTTCACATCCCGGTACGCCGATCTCGTCACTTCTGCCCCATCCACTGCTGCATCACCGCCAGCAGATGATCCGGGTCGACCGGCTTGGTGACGTAGTCGGAGGCGCCGGACTCGATCGCCTTCTCCCGGTCGCCCTTCATCGCCTTCGCGGTCAGCGCGATGATCGGCAGCCCGGCGAACTGCGGCATCCTGCGGATGGCCGTGGTCGTCGCGTACCCGTCCATCTCCGGCATCATGATGTCCATCAGCACGACCGCCACGTCGTCGTGCTGCTCCAGCACCTCGATGCCCTCACGGCCGTTCTCGGCGTACAGCACCGACAGTCCGTGCTGCTCCAGGACGCTGGTCAGCGCGAACACGTTACGGATGTCGTCGTCGACGATCAGCACCTTCTCACCGGCGAACCGCACCCCGTGCGCGGACTGCGGAGTGCTCTCCTGCTCGACCGACAACCAGTGCTCGGGCCGCTGCTCGCCGTGCGGCAGGCCACGGCGCCGGCGCCGGAAGAGCGCCGCGGCACCGTTCTGCGTCTCCCGGTACGACTTCACCTCGGCCGGGGTCTCGATCTCCACCGCGGACAGCTCCGAGGACTGCCGCGTGGTCGAGGCGACCAGCTCGCCGGCCTCCAGCGGGGGCACGGACTGCTGGTAGCCCTGCGGCGGCAGCTCGCTCGGGTGCAGCGGCAGGTACAGCGTGAACGTCGAGCCGCGGCCCGGCTCGCTCTGCGCGTGGATCTCGCCGCCGAGCAGCTGCGCGATCTCCCGGGAGATGGACAGGCCGAGGCCGGTGCCGCCGTACTTGCGGCTGGTCGTGCCGTCCGCCTGCTTGAACGCCTCGAAGATCACCCGCATCTTGCTGGCCGCGATGCCGATGCCGGTGTCGGTCACCGAGAACGCGATCAGCGGCGCGTCCGGATCGGTCAGCGAGCCGGTCTCCAGCAACTGCTCCCGGATGCCCACCGGCACGTCGGCGCCGGCCGGCCTGATCACCAGTTCCACCGACCCCGAGTCGGTGAACTTCACCGCGTTCGACAGCAGGTTGCGCAGCACCTGCAGCAGCCGCTGCTCGTCGGTGTGCAGGGTCGCGGGCAGCTCCGGGGAGACCCGTACGGACAGGTCCAGGCCCTTCTCCGCGGTCAGCGGCCGGAAGGTGGCCTCCACGTAGTCCACGAGCTGCACGAGCGCGATACGCGTCGGAGAGACGTCCATCTTGCCCGCCTCGACCTTCGACAGGTCGAGGATGTCGTTGATCAGCTGAAGGAGGTCGGAGCCGGCGCCGTGGATGGTCTCGGCGAACTCCACCTGCTTCGGCGAGAGGTTGCCCTCGGCGTTGTCGGCGAGCAACTTCGCCAGGATCAGCAGCGAGTTGAGGGGCGTACGCAGCTCGTGCGACATGTTGGCGAGGAACTCGCTCTTGTAGCGCATCGACACCGCGAGCTGCTCGGCGCGCTCCTCCAGGACCTGCCGGGCCTCCTCGATCTCGGTGTTCTTCACCTCGATGTCGCGGTTCTGCCGGGCCAGCAGCTCGGCCTTCTCCTCCAGTTCGGCGTTGGAGGCCTGCAGCGCCTTCTGCCGGTTCTCCAACTCGGCCGACCGCTCCCTCAGTTGCTCGGTCAGCTCCTGCGACTGCTTCAGCAACTGCTCGGTCTTGGTGTTGACCGAGATGGTGTTGACGCTGGTCGCGATCATCTCGGCGATCTGGTTGAGGAAGTCCTTCTGGATCTGCGTGAACGGTGTGAAGGAGGCAAGCTCGATCACGCCGAGCACGTTGCCCTCGAACAGCACCGGCAGCACGATCACCTGGGCCGGCGGGGCCTCGCCGAGACCGGAGGAGATCTTCAGATAGCCGCTGGGCGCCTTGTCCACCAGGATCGTGCGCTTCTCCTGGGCCGCGGTGCCGATCAGTCCCTCACCGGGCCGGAACGACGTCGGCATGGAGCCCATCGAATAGCCGTACGAGCCGAGCATCCGCAGCTCGTAGTTGTCCTCGCCGTCGCCGACGTCCTTGCCCTCCATGAGCGGCATCGTCAGGAAGAACGCGCCGTGCTGCGCGGACACCACCGGCGTCAGCTCGCTCATGATCAGCGAGGCCACGTCCTCCAGGTCCCGGCGGCCCTGCATGAGGCCGGAGATACGGGCCAGGTTGCCCTTGAGCCAGTCCTGCTCCTTGTTGGCGATCGTCGTGTCGCGCAGGTTGGCGATCATCTTGTTGATGTAGTCCTGCAGTTCCTGGATCTCGCCGGACGCGTCGACGTCGATCTTCAGGTTCAAATCGCCGCGGGTCACCGCGGTCGCCACGCGCGCGATGGCGCGCACCTGCCGGGTCAGGTTCCCCGCCATCTCGTTCACGGACTCGGTCAGATCCCGCCAGGTGCCGTCGACGTCACGCACGCGTGCCTGCCCGCCGAGCTGCCCCTCGGTGCCCACCTCGCGGGCCACGCGCGTGACCTCCTCGGCGAAGCTGGACAGCTGATCGACCATCGTGTTGATCGTCGTCTTCAGCTCGAGGATCTCGCCGCGCGCGTCGATGTCGATCTTCTTCGTCAGGTCACCCTTGGCGATGGCCGTGGTGACCATGGCGATGTTGCGCACCTGACCGGTCAGGTTGGACGCCATCTGGTTCACCGACTCGGTGAGGTCCTTCCAGGTGCCGGCCACACCGGGTACGTGCGCCTGACCGCCCAGGATGCCGTCCGTGCCCACCTCACGGGCCACCTTGGTGACCTGGTCGGCGAACGAACTCAGCGTCTTCACCATGATGTTGATGGTGTCGGCGAGCTGCGCGACCTCACCGCGCGCCTCGATCGTCACCTGACGCGTCAGGTCGCCGTTGGCGACGGCCGAGGCGACCTGCGAGATGTTCCGCACCTGCATGGTCAGGTTGTTCGCCATCAGATTGACGTTGTTGCTGAGGTCCTTCCAGATGCCGGTGACGCCCGGCACGTGCGCCTGACCGCCCAGGATGCCCTCGGTGCCCACCTCACGGGCCACCCGCGTCACCTGCTCGGCGAAGCTGGACAACTGATCGACCATGGTGTTGACCGTCGTGACGAGCTCGAGGATCTCGCCCTTGGCGTCGACAGTGATCTTCTTCGACAGGTCGCCCTTGGCGACCGCGGTCGTGACCTCGGCGATGTTGCGCACCTGAATGGTCAGGTTGTTCGCCATGAAGTTGACGGACTGCGTGAGGTCCTTCCACGTGCCGGAGACGCCCTGCACCTCCGCCTGACCGCCGAGGATGCCCTCCGTACCCACCTCACGGGCCACACGGGTGACCTCCTGGGCGAACGACGACAGCTGGTCCACCATCGTGTTCAGGGTGTTCTTCAGCTCCAGGATCTCCCCGCGCGCGTCCACGGTGATCTTCTGGGAGAGGTCACCGCGGGCCACGGCGGTGGCGACCTGCGCGATGTTGCGCACCTGGGCCGTCAGGTTGCCGGCCATGCCGTTCACGGAGTCGGTCAGGTCCCGCCACACACCGGCGACACCGGGCACCTGCGCCTGCCCGCCGAGCCGGCCCTCGGTACCCACGTCACGGGCGACCCGGGTCACCTGGTCGGCGAAGGCGGACAGCTGATCGACCATCGTGTTGATCGTGTTCTTCAGCTCGAGGATCTCGCCGCGCGCGTCCACGTCGATCTTCTGGGACAGGTCACCGCGCGCCACGGCCGTCGTCACCTGGGCGATCTGCCGCACCTGCGACGTCAGGTTGCCGGCCATGAAGTTGACGGAGTCCGTCAACTCCTTCCAGGTTCCCGACACGCCGTCCACCCGGGCCTGACCGCCCAGCCGGCCCTCCGTACCCACGTCCCGGGCCATCCGCGTGACCTGGTCGGCGAAGCTCGAGAGCTGGTCCACCATCGTGTTCACGGTGTTCTTCAGCTTGAGCATCTCGCCGGAGACGTCGACCGTGACCTTCTGCGACAGATCACCGTTGGCCACCGCCGTCGTCACCTGGGCGATGTTGCGCACCTGCCCGGTGAGGTTGCGGAACGCGGTGTTGACGGAGTCGGTCAGGTCCTTCCACGCGCCGGCCGCGCCCGGCACCTGGGCCTGACCGCCCAGCTCACCCTCGACACCGATCTCCCGCGCGACCCGCGTCACCTCGGCACCGAACGCCGACAGCTGGTCCACCATCCCGTTGACGGTGTTCTTCAGCTCCAGCATCTCGCCGGCCACGTCGACCGTGACCTTCTGCGACAGATCACCGTTGGCCACCGCCGTCGTCACGGTGGCGATGTCCCGCACCTGCGTGGTCAGGTTCCGGAAGACCGTGTTGACGGAGTCCGTCAGGTCCTTCCAGGTACCGGCGGCGCCGGGCACGTTAGCCTGACCGCCCAGCCGGCCCTCCGCGCCGACCTCGTTCGCCACGCGCGTGACCTCGTCCGCGAAGATCCGCAGTGTCTCGGTCATCTGGTTGATCGTCTCGGCGAGCTGCGCCACCTCGCCGCGCGCCGGAACCGTCACCTTCTGCGACAGATCACCGTTGGCCACCGCCGTCGTGACCTGCGAGATGCCGCGCACCTGAGCGGTCAGGTTGCCGGCCATCGTGTTGACGGAGTCGGTCAGCTCCTTCCACACACCGGCCACACCGGGCACCTGCGCCTGGCCGCCCAGGATGCCCTCGGTGCCCACCTCACGGGCCACCCGGGTCACCTCGACGGAGAACGACGACAGCTGCTCCACCATCGTGTTGACGGTGTTCTTCAGCTCCAGCATCTCGCCGGCGACCTGCACGGTGACCTTGCGCGACAGATCACCCCGGGCGACCGCCGTCGTCACCAGCGCAATGTCGCGCACCTGGGCCGTGAGCTGCCGCGCCATGGTGTTGACGGACTCGGTCAGGTCCTTCCACGAACCGGACATACCGCGCACCCGGGCCTGGCCGCCGAGCTTGCCCTCGGTGCCGACCTCGCTGGCCACGCGCGTGACCTCGTCCGTGAACGTCGACAACTGATCGACCAGGTTGTTGACGGTACGGCCGACCTTCAGGAACTCGCCCCGCAGGGGATGCCCCGTGCCGCCGTCCGGGGCCTGCGTCCGCAGCTCCATCCGCGGCGACAGATCGCCCTCGGCGACCGCCGTGAGCACCCGGCCGACCTCGGACACCGGCCACACCAGATCGTCGACGAGGGCGTTGGAGGCGTCGATCGCCGCCGCCCAGGAGCCCTCGCAGGCACCCGTCTCCAGCCGCTCCGTGAGCTTGCCCTCACGGCCCACCATGCGCCGTACCCGGGACAGCTCACCGGTGAGATGCAGATTCCGGTCGGCCACCTCGTTGAAGACGGCCGCGATCTCCGACATCACACCGTCCCCGGAGACGGTGAGCCGCTTGCGGAAGTTCCCGTCACGCATCGAGACGAGTGCCGCCAGCAGCCGGTTCAAGGCAGCCGTGTCCACGGTGATGGTGTCGCCGCGCTTGCCCAGGGACGGTCCGCCTTTCGCGCGCGTCTTCGTGCCACGCGTCGCCGCGCCAGACTCCACTGTGTCCCTCCCGGAGGGGTAGACCGTTACTGCTGTGCTCGGCCGCTTCGGCCCGGCGTGCCGCTCCTCGGCATACCGGTTACTTCCGCGTACCGGTTACTGCTGCGTATTTCTGCCAGACGAGATCCGGCCACACCAGTGGCTGCTGCCCGCCGTACACGGAACACACGCAGGCTGACCCGACCTTCATCAGAAGCTTGCCCAGTGTTTCACCCTCGCCGAACCAGGCCATAACAGTTCGGCAGCTTCGCACACCGTCCGCACACCGTGGGGGGTGAACACCGGCGACCGGCATCGGATCGGACGGCGAAGGTAAGTAACCTTGCATGCGGCTGTCCAGCCGCACCGGTCCGACCGGCCTGGGCGGTGGCACCAGTACGAGCGGGCATCGGAGGGGCGGCCGCAGACCATGACCACCGGAGTGATCCCTGGGGAACAGCCCCCGGAGCCACAGGGGACGGGTGAGCTGATGCCGCTGCAGCGGCGCGAGCCGCCCGGCCGAGCCCTGCCCGTCGACAACCGGCCGAGGAGTTCTGTGATCACCGCGCGTGCGGCCGCCACCTTCGAGCCCGTCGGGCGGTCGGTGGCGACCGCCAGGTCCTTCGTCCGCGACACCCTCCAGGGGTGGGGCTTCGCCGACATCGTCGACGACGCCGTGGTCCTCACCAGCGAACTGGTGACCAACGCGGTCGTCCACGCGGGCACGCACGCGGAGGTGCTGTGCCTGCGCACCGAGGAGGGTGTGCGCATCGAGGTCTCCGACCGCTATCCCGAGCGCGAGGTCCCCCTCCAGACCACCGCCGTCCCGATGGGCAGCCTCGACCGCGAGGGCGGCCGCGGGCTGCAGCTGTGCGCGGCCCTCGCCACCCGCTGGGGCGTCGACTACACGCCCACCCACAAGAACGTCTGGTTCCAGCTCAACCTCCCCGAACGCCCGGTCGGCACCCGGACCGCCGGCCCCTCCCTCCCCGCCGACCTGCTCCCGCTGGCCGACGGCCGCGTCCGCGTCGCCGTCCTCCAGGTCGACCGCAAGGGCGCGCTCACCTCCTGGAACGAGGACGCCGAGGAACTGTTCGGCTATCCGGCCGCCGAGGTCGTCGGCAGGCCCCTCACCGAGCTGGCGGCCTGGCCGCACACCCCCGGGACCGGCACCGGCGTGGCCGAGGCCCTCCAGCTCTCCCGCTGGGAGGGCAGCTACGGCTTCCGCGGCGCCGACGGCCGGGTCGTCCCGGTCTACGCCTCCCACCTCCGGGTCCGCGACACCGGCGGCGAGCCCTCCACCGTCTGCCTCCTGGTTCGCGAACCCGAGCGCGCCGTCCTGCAGACACCCTCGCGCGTGCCGGCCGGCGACCAGGCCCAGTCCTCCGACGGCCAGAGCACCGACCCCTTCGAGGTCTTCATCGGCTCCCCCGCCCCGGACGATCTCGACGGCCTCCTGCAGCGCACGGTGGAGCGCGCCCGCGACATGCTCGACGGCGACTCCGCATTCCTGCTGCTCGCGACCGACGACGAGACCGAGCTCGAGGTCCGCGCCTCCACCGGCCTGCCCTCCGCACGCCAGCGCTTCGCGCGCGTACCCGTCGAGGCCGGCCCCGGCCGCTACGGCTCCGCGCGCATGCCGGCCGTCCACGACGACCTCACGTCCGTCCCCGGGGCGGTACCGCTGCTCTCCGGCACCGGCATGCGCTCGGTCGTCACCGTCCCGCTGAAGGTCGAAGGCCGCCTCACCGGCTCCCTCGGCGTCGCGGCCGAGGCACCGGGCCGCTACTCGAACGAGGAGGCGCTGCGCCTGCAGTTCGCCGCCGACCGCATCGCCCTGGCCGTCGAGTCGGCCCGCCTGGGCGAGCTGGAGCGGCTGCGCCGCGGCTCCCTGAGCTTCCTGGTCGAGGCCTCCGACCTGCTGGCCGGCACCCTGGACCGGGACCAGACGCTGGCCCTGATGGCCCAGATGACCGTCCCCACGCTGGCCACCTGGTGCGCCGTCTACACGATCGCCGACCAGGCCTCCGAGCCGTACCTGTCGTACGTCCTGCACGAGGACGAGGACCTCATCGACGGCATCAAGTCGTTGCTCTCGAAGGTGCCTCCGCCGGACCCGGTACCGACGCCCGGCGCCCGGGTCTGGACGGCACCCGGCGAGGTCGCGCACCAGGCGGCCCTGCGCAGCTCCATGCGCAGCCTCGGCCTGTCCGGCGGGCCGACGCGGCAGATCTCCTCGGGCATCGGCCCGACCCTCGCCACGGCCTCCGCGGTCGGCGGGGAGACGGTCGTCCTGCCGCTGGTCGCCCGCAACCGCGTCATCGGGATGCTGACCCTCGGCAAGCCCACGGACGAACACTTCCGCCAGGAAATCCTGGAACTGGCCGAGGACCTCTCCCGCCGGGCGGCACTCGCCCTGGACAACGCCCGCCTGTACTCGGAGCGCACGGCCATCAGCCAGTCCCTCCAGCGCAGCCTGCTTCCGCCGGGCCTGCCGCAGATCGACGGCGTCGAGGTGGAGGTCATCTACCGCGCGGCCGGCGAGGGCAACGAGGTCGGCGGCGACTTCTACGACCTCTTCCCGATCGGCAACGGCGCCTACGGCTTCGCCATCGGAGACGTCTGCGGTACGGGCCCGAACGCGGCAGCGGTCACCGGTCTCGCCCGGCACGCCCTGCGGCTGCTGGCCCGAGAGGGCCTGAGCGGCCCGGCGGTACTGGAGCGCCTGAACTCCGCAATCCTCGACGAGGGCGACCGCAGCCGCTTCCTGACGCTCCTCTACGGCGAGTTGCGCCCGCAGGAGGACGGCAGCGCCGAGCTGAAGGTGGTGTGCGCCGGCCATCCGCTCCCGCTGCGCCTGCGCCAGGACGGCACGGTGACGGCGGCCGCCGAACCGCAGCCACTGTTGGGCGTGATCGAGGACCTGGAGTTGCACGAGGAGACCGTCACCCTCGACCCCGGTGACGTCCTGCTGTGCGTCACGGACGGCGTCACCGAGCGCCGCGAGGGCACGCGCATGCTGGGCGACGACGGTCTCGCCGATGTCCTCACGACCTGCACGGGCCTGACGGCGGGCGCGGTCGCGGCGCGCATCATGCGTGCGGTGGAACGCTTCGCGTCGGACGCTCCGTCGGACGACATGGCGATCCTGGCGATGCGGGTCCCGGGAATCCACCCGGAGGCGTGAGGCCGGAGCGGGCATGAAAAAAGCCCCACCCTTTCGGGTGGGGCTTGATTTCCGAGCCCCCAAACGGAATCGAACCGTTGACCTTCTCCTTACCATGGAGACGCTCTGCCGACTGAGCTATAGGGGCTTGTCGATTTCGGGGTTTCCCCCGCGGCGACGAGGAAACTGTACCCCGAGCAGGCCCGACTTCCCAAATTCGTTCGGACCCGTTCAGAAGGCGGGCTGCAGCAGGCCGCCGAGCGCGTTGCACGCGGACACGATCCGCTGCATCTCCCGCTTGGTGAGCGTGGCGTCCACGGGGAGCGTCAGGGCCTCGTCGGCGGCCAGCTCGGTCTCCGGCAGGGACACACACCGGCGGAACTCCGGCAGCCGGTGCACGGGCGTCTTGACCGGCACCCGGCACTCGACTCCCTTGGACCGCAAGGCCAGTGCGAAGGCGTCGCGGTCCGGGCGGCCGTTACCCGGCACCCGCACGACGTACTGCTGGTAGGTGTGCCCGTCGCCGCCGTCCGGCGTGCGTACACCCTTGAGCTTGGCGTCGAGGTAGGCGGCGCGCTCCCTGCGCTGGGCTATCTCGTCGTACGGCGCCTCGGACTCGCCCTGCTCCAGAACCAGCAGGCCGTGCCGCTGCCCGAGCGCGTGCAACCGCGGTACGTCGGCCTGCCGTCCGAAGCGGTGCACGACAACGACCGCGGCGGTCCGCGGAGTTACGGCCGTCTCTACGGCCCCGGGGTCGATGCAGTAGGTCACGGGATCTATGTCGGCGAAGACCGGGAGCGCGCCGGCCAGGGCCACGGCCTCGGCGACTTCGACGTTTCCGAAGGCAGGTACGACGACCTCGTCACCGACTCCGACGCCGGCGGCCCTGAGCATTGCGGCAGTTCCCATGTGCTGGATGCTGAGGGCGCAACATGAACGACACGTTAAGCAAACGGTAAAAAGGTCGGGCCCCGAACCGAAGTTCAGGATCCGACCTTTTTGGAAGTATT
>NZ_JCAJZW010000019.1:0-145038 GCF_059510455.1 Streptomyces sp. NTD91 | reverse complement strand
TGTGCGTGGACGAGAAGTCGCAGATCGTGTGCCACGAACGCTGAAGGAGGCGTTGATGTAACAGCTTCTGGAAGCGGTGCTGTGCAGGAGATGGAGGTAGGTCCTCCGGAGTCGCCCTGCAGGGGGAGGCTCCAAACCACCGCAGGCTGCGTCGGTTAAGTGCCGGTCGTGGTGAGCGCTGCGGCAAAAGGCATGGCAGTGATCGCGTCAGGTGTGGGTCAGGAAGGCGAGCGCGAGCGAACCGCTGATGACGTGTCGTAACTTTCTTCAATGGCGTCGAAACCGGGGCATGATTTGGGCTCCGGGACAAGTCCGGGGGGAGCCTGCCGACTGCCCGGACGGCGTCCGGCATGGAGGCGGCGCGAGCCTGGTCCGGGCTCCTGCATGGAACGTGGGAACCTGTCGCCCCGATACTGTCGGCGCCCGGTTGGGGTGGTGGCGAGAGGGAGTGTCCCAAGCGGACAAAACCGCGAGGGACCGAGTACCGATGCGGGGCACGGGGGCGGACCGTCTCGTAGTAGTGGTGAAGCCCGGTAATGCGGGTGGAGCGAAGGGGACGGGTCGTCCGGGTCTGTTTGGCGGTCAACCGGAGTTCCCGGGATGAGCCGGACGAGCGGACCGAAGTCGTTTGAGATCTCGAAACACTTGGTGTTCGAGGCGTACTTGAGGGTCAAGGCCAACAAGGGCGCGGCGGGCGTCGACGGCGAGTCGATCGAGCAGTTCGAGGCTGACCTGCGGGGCAACCTCTACAAGGTGTGGAATCGCATGTCGTCGGGCTGCTACTTCCCGCCGCCGGTGCGGATGGTGGAGATCGACAAGCCGGGAGGACGCGGGGTCAGGGTCCTCGGCGTGCCCACGGTCGCGGACAGAATCGCGCAGACGGTAGTGGCCATGGTGCTGGAGCCGCTGGTGGAGCCTGTGTTCCACCCGGACTCCTACGGCTACCGGCCCCGCCGTAGTGCGCTGGATGCGGTCGCGGCGTGCCGGGAGAGGTGCTGGAAGACGGACTGGGTGATCGATCTGGACATCCGGGGCTTCTTCGACAACCTCGATCATGATCTCGTCCTCAAGGCGGTCGCGCACCACACCGACCAGCGGTGGGTCCTGCTGTATGTGGAGCGGTGGCTCAAGGCCCCGCTCCAGCGGCCGGACGGCAGCCTGCAAGCCCGGGACCGCGGGAGCCCGCAGGGCTCGGCGGTCTCACCCGTGTTGTCCAACCTGTTCATGCACTACGCGTTCGATGCCTGGATGGCCCGGGAGCATCCCGGCGTCCAGTTCGAGCGCTACTGCGATGACGTGGTGGTCCACTGCCGCAACGAAGCCCAAGCGCACCAGATGCGTGAGGCCATCGCCGGGCGACTGGCCGACTGCGGGGGGCTGCAACTGCATCCCCAGAAGACCCGCATCGTGTACTGCCGGGACAGGAACAGGCGTGGCTCGGCCGAGCACACCTCGTTCACGTTCCTGGGGTACGGATTTCGCCTGCGGAAACTCCGGACGAAGTACGGGGACTTCTTCTTCGGCTTCAATCCGGCCGTCAGCGACGAGGCCGCCAAGCAGATCCGGGTGCAGATCCGCCGCTGGCGGCTGCACTTGCGCAGCGAGACGACCCTGGAGCAGCTCGCCCGGGAGATCAACCCGGTCGTGCGAGGCTGGATCAACTACTTCGGGCGGTTCCACCCGTCCGCGTTGAACTCCAGCCTCAACCGCATCAACGACTATCTGGTGCGGTGGCTCGTCCGCAAGTACAAGCGGTTCAAACGGAAACGAGCCAGAGCGCGAGAAGCCCTGAACCGCCACGCCAGGCGGTTCCCCGGACTCTTCGCACACTGGAAGTTCGTCAAGCCGTGACCGTGCACGACTGGACGATGGGAGCCGTGTAGGCCGAGAGGTTTACGCACGGTTCTGAGAGCGGCGGCGGCGGGTGAAACTCCCGCCGCCGACTCACCCAGGCACTGGACCGGTCGGCGCCGGTGCTGCCGATGATGCCCGGCCTGCCCGAACGCCGCACCCACGACTACCTGCGCGGCGGCGTGACGACCCTGTTCGCCGCCCTGAACGCGGCCACCGGCGAGGTCATCAGCTCGCTCCACCGCCGGCACCGTGCGGTGGAGTTCAAGAAGTTCCTGGCCAAGCTGGACAAGGAGGTCCCCGACCACCTCGACGTCCACCTGATCTGCGACAACTACGCCACTCACAAGACACCCGCGATCCACATCGCCGAGAACGAACTGATCGCCCCAGCCCCTCCCTCAACAACACCGAAACCATGCCTGAACAGCGGAAACTTAACGATCGCATCCGGAAGGACAACGGCTTCTCATTTCAAATAGCAGCGACTGTTCTTCCGTTCGGGCAGCAGTTGGTGATCTTGAGGCTCATGGTTGTTCACGAGAAATAGCAGCAGCAGTACGGCGGCCTGCGCTCGTGAGGGCGGGGGTGTGGCGCTGACATTTGGGGACCAGTCGGTCTTGTCAGCGAGCCGGTGGGGTGAGGGTGGTGCGGTCGAACGGGCCGCCGTGTGCGGCGGCGTACGTGACGGCGTCGTTGACGGCGTTGAGGCCGAACGACCGGACCCGTTCGGGGGCGAGGTCCAGGGTGCCCGAGGCGAGGAGCCGGATGATGCCGACGTTCGCTGCACGCGGGTACATCCACTGGCCGCGCACGGTGATCGAGTTGCGCATGATCCATGGGTACGGCAGTGCGAGGTCGTCGCCACCGAGCATGCCGACGCCACCCATAAGCACGACGCGGCCGTATTCGCGCACGGTCATGGCTGCCGTGCGCGCTGCCGAGCTGGGTGCGCTCGGCGGTAGCAGGTCGATCACCATGTCGATCGGGCCGTCGGCCGCCGCGGACATCGCCGCGCGGTCGGCGGCCTCGTCCCCGGTGAGCGGGACCGGGCGCACGAGCGGACCGAACCGGTCGGCGAGGAGGTCGAGCGCGGTCTGGTTGCGGCCTGGGGCGACCACGCGGCCCGCCCCCATGGCGAGCGCGACCGCGACCGCACTGCTGCCGAGGTTGCCGGTGGCCCCGTTGACGAGCAGCGTCTCACCGGCTGCGAGCCCGCCGGCCAGCAGCCCGCCGTAAGGGATGACGTGCACGCCGAGCGCGGCCCAGCGGGCCGGGTCGTCCCCCGCCGCTGCGGGGAGCGGGAAAGCGTTCTCTGTCGGGACCCGCATGAGCTCGGCGAACGATCCGTCGTGCAGGTACCGGGCGAGGCGCGCGCCACCCTCGCCGCGGGAGCTCCAGCCCTGGAGCGTGATATCGGGCGTCAGGGCGTCGTCCCGCGAGCGCACCGTCGAGTCGCACCACACCAGGTCGCCGGGGCGCAGTCGGGTGGCGTCCGGGCCCACGTGGACGACCCGTCCCACGCCGCCGATCCCGGGCACGACAGGAGGGACCAGGGGGTAGTTCCGCTCGCCGCTGAAGACCTCGGCCGCGTAGGGCGCCACGCCGGCGGCGAGGACCTCGACCACCACCTCGCCGCCGCCGACCTCGGGGTCGGGAACCTCCCGCACTGTGAGCGGGGCACCGAACTGCGTCAGAACTGCTGCTCGCACGTGATGACCTCCGTGTTCGTCCGTGTTCGTCGGGATCGACACTAGGAACCCAGCGGGCATGCGGGAAGCGACGATCAAGCATCTGTGGTATGCGTATCCCGCATGGACATCTCCAGCACAGGCCTACGGGTCCTGCGGCAGATCGCCGAGTCCGGCAGCTTCACCGCAGCAGCCACCCGGCTCGGCTACACCCAGTCGGCGGTCTCACGCCAGGCCGCCTCCCTCGAACGAAGCGCGGGCACCGCCCTGTTCGAACGCCGCCCCGACGGAGTGCGGCTCACCCCCGCGGGTCTGACTCTGTTGCGCCACGCTCGCACGATCCTGGACTGTCTGACGGCGGCCGAGCGTGACCTCACCGGCACCGTCTCGCGTACCGAACTGGTGCGGCTCGGGCTGTTCCTGAGCGCGGGCGCGGCCATCCTGCCTCTCTCACTCACCCGCCTCGCGGCGACCGACCCGCAGATCACGGTCACGACTACCGAGGGCACCACGCCCTCCCTGATCCGGGCACTGCGCGCGGGGTCGATCGACCTCGCCGTGCTGACGTCCCGCCCGCCCCACCGGCCTTTGGACGGCGAGTCGCCGCGCCTGCACGTCGAGACCGTTGCGGACACCGAACTGGTCGTGGCGGTGCCTTCGACCGGAGAGTTCGCCGGCCGCGCCGCGGTGCACGTCGACGAACTGGTCGACGCCCCATGGATCGCCGCCCCGGCGTCGAACGCCGAGCCACTGCTCGGCGTCTGGCCCGGCCTGCCCGGACGGCCGGACATCGTCCACTGCGCGCGCGACTGGCTGACGAAGCTTCAGCTGGTCGCCGGTGGCTTCGGGGTGACAACGGTGCCCTTGCGGCTCTCGCCGGTGCTGCCGCCCGGGGTGAGCCTGCTGCACGTCGAAGGCGCACCTCCCGAGATCCGCCGGGTTCTCGTGGCGCGACTCCCCGGCCGTCCCACCCCGGCGATCACGGCCGTCACCCGAGCAATTGCCTCGACCACCTGATACGTGTATCTCGGCGTTGGCCAGGGCCCTTTCAGCAGGAGTACCCCGCTGCTGCCCGCGCAAGTGCCCCAGTGACGTCAAAACTCGTGAACATAACCAGGCCGTAGAGCTGGGTGCCTCCCAGACCCGTGAACAACTGACTTCAATACGCGTGAATAAAGCCAGTCGGCGGATGGACGGTGGGTGGGCGTCAGTTCTGCTCGCTGTGCGGTGCCTTGTGGACGGGTTGGCGGGCGCCGAGGCGGGCGGGGGCCGCGGTCAGCGCTGCGAGAGCGAGCAGCGTCGCGGTGACCATGCCGACGGTCTACGGGCCGGAGGGCAGGAGCACAGCGTTGGGGCCGACCTGCAGGAGCGCGTACAGTCCCGTGCCGGCCGGAACGCCGATCGCGGCCGCGGGCAGGGCCGGCAGCAACTGGGCCGCGATCAGTCCGGTGGTGACCTGTCCTGGAGTGGCGCCGAGCGTGCGGGCGACGGCCAGGGGGCGTCGTGCGTCGAGGGCGGCGTTCCAGGCGGTGGCGGCGGCGTTTGACCACGGCCAGCACGATCACGGCGACGATGACGCCCTGGACGATGTGGTTGGTCAGTACCTCGTTCGGGTCGGGCAGGGTGGATGCGCCCAGGTCGAGCCGGAACGGCGGCTGGGCCTGGAAGGTCAGTGCCGCGGAGAGCCCGGTGGTGACGGTGAAGGTGTCGGCCGCGGTGAGGAGTGCACGGCGCGGGCGCCGGGCGGCGAGGCGCAGTCCGACCATGAGCGGGATGGGCAGCCAAGCGGCGTCACGGGCGAGCGCGGAGTACTGACCAGGTGCGCGGGCTGGATCGGCGAGTGCGTGGGCGGTGGTGGTGCGGGCGGCCCGCCAGGCGGGACCGATCGCCGCGCCGGCGGAGATCGCGAGCGCGGTGACGCCGACGGCCACTACGGTGCCTGCCGAGGGGGCGGCGAATGCCATGTCGAGCAGCCCGCCGCCGGGGTCGCTGAGCGCGGGCGCGAGCAGGCATCCCAGGGCCAGGCCGGCCGCGCCCGCGGCCAAGGCCAGGGCCAGGTACTCGGTCAGCAGCGCCGCGGCTACCAGGCCCGGGGTGGCGCCGACCGCTTTGAACAGCCCGACCCTGCGGGTCTGTTCGGCTACGCGGCCTGCGACCAGGGCGCTCGCCCCGGCGAGGGCGAGGCTGACCAGGAGCCAGCTGCCGACCGTGACGGCGTCGTGCACGGTGCGCAGGCCGTCGGCGTTGTCCTGGGCGAAGTCCTGCCAGGCGCGGACGTTCGCCTGGACGGCCTGTACGGACGGGGAGTCCACGAATGCCTTGGCATTGTGCGGCTTGGCCAGCTTCAGGTTCGCGGTGTAGGACAGGGGCAGCTGGGGTGAGAAGCCGTTGTCCTATCGATCATGAGGACGGTTCTGGTCGAACACCGGCCTTGGTCGGGTGATCTTGGCCGGGTCAAGGCATGAGAACAGGACCTCTTGGTAGCTCGGGGTTGCGACACCATCGCGAGCACCGAGGAGGCCCTGTTGTCCCAGTCCTGCGTGACGGCTCTGGTTCCGTCCAACTCCGACGCCCTGTCGGGTGATTGCCTCGCGCATCGGTTCGGGAACGCGGTCGATCGTCCGAACAGGGCGGCGGTGTATCCGTGCGGCACCATCCGCTTGGCGATCCGCCGGCGCACCGGAACCGGATCCCACGTGGACTGGTTCACGAACTGCTGCAGGTTCTGCTCGTTGCCGTCCGGCAGCCGCGAGGCCATGGCCTGGAAGGACGTGCGGCGACCGTCCATCATCAGTCCCCGCAGATAGCAGTCGCCCTTGGCACGCTGGTCCTTGCGCGGCACCGAGGCAAACACATCCGCCACGAATAACGCCAACGCCGCCCGAACACGATTGACTTCATGTGCGTCCACACAGTCCTCATGCCCCGGAACACTGCAGGCAGACAGAACCTAACGGAGTCCTACTGGACGCCGTGGTTCCTGCGGAAGAGGTTCGCCGGGTCACAGGTCTCCTCGACCCGGGCGAGCCTCTTCCGCGTCTCGGTCGTACAGGCCGGCGGCCCTACGACACCGTGCCCACGCCCGGCGCCGGCCCGCTCGGCGGCGCCGGCCCGTACGGCTCGCCCGCCGCACCACCTGCCCCCAGCAGCACTTGCACCTGCACCCGGACGGTACGGGCCCCCGGATCGGGGTGCTGCCGTTCAGCGGCTCGGCCGTGACCAGCACTCCGCCCTCGTGGCCGCCGGCCAGTCCGTGCCCTGTCGTCTGCACGCCGACGGGCAGGCCATCGGCCGCCGCGTACCGCACGGCGGCCACCACGTCCGCCACCGAGCGGGCGGGCGCGACCGCGGTGGGCCGCCGGCGGAAACCCAGCCGGAAACCGGCCAGTTCGTCGCCGGTGTCGCCGGGGCAGAGGAGGGTCAGGTCGGGGTGGTCGTCCACGAGGGTCATGCCGTGCGGCATGGCCGCATGACCTGACAGGCCCTGTCAGGTTTTCGCCTTCTGGCAGGTGGGGCACCAGAAGAGGTTGCGGGCGGCGAGACCGGCGGTGCGGATCTCGTCGCCGCAGACGTGGCAGGGCAGGGTGGCGCGGCGGTAGACGTACACCTCGCCGCCGTGATCGTCCACGCGGGGCGGGCGCCCCATGGCCTCCGGGGTGTGCTCGGGCCGTACGGTGTCGATCCGGTTGTTCCGCACCCCCTCGTGCATCAGCTCGACGAGGTCGGCCCACAGGGCGTCCCATTCGGCCGGGGTGATGTCCCTGCCCGCGCGGTACGGGTCGACGCCGTTCCGGAACAGGACCTCGGCGCGGTAGACGTTGCCGACCCCGGCGACGATCTTCTGGTCCATGAGCAGCGCGGCGATCGTGGTGCGGCTGCGGGAGATCCTGCGGTACGCCTCACTCGGGTCGGCGTCGTCGCGGAGCGGGTCGGGGCCGAGGCGGTCGTGCACGGCCCGCTTCTCGGCGGCGGTGATCAGTGCGCAGGTCGTGGGGCCGCGCAGGTCCACGTACACGGTGTCGTTCGCGAGCCGGAGGCGGACGGTGCCGGCCGGCGGGGGCGCCGGGGCGCCGCCGAAGCCGACCTTGCCGAAGAGGCCGAGGTGGATGTGGACCCAGTCCGCGTCCCGGAAGCGGAGGAAGAGGTGCTTGCCGTGGGCCTCGGTGGCCGTCAGTTCGGCGCGGTCCAGAAGGGCGGCGGCGTCGGAGAACTTGCCCTGCGGACTTGTCACCTGCGGGGCCGTGCCGAGGAACCGGGCGGCGTAGTCCTGGGCCAGCCGGTGAATGGTGTGCCCTTCCGGCACGGCGGGGAGTCCTTTCCTGCGTACTGTCCCACCCGCCCATCCGTCTCGCTCGGCCGAGAGGTGAACGCGGGCTGGGCCGAGAGCCCGGCCGGCCGGTCCGCGTGGTCGGGTCTGCGTGCTTTCCCGCCCGCCCGCCGTCTCGCCGGGGCGCGGGCCGAGCGACCACGGCGGGCGGAGCCCCGGAGGCCGGCTGTCCGGGACAGGCGGGCGGGACGGGGGTCCGGGGGCGGGCTCCCTAGCCCTGCGGGTGGTGGGCCGGGATCGGCGGCAGCTCACCCGTCGTCTCGTACGCCGACAGCATGTCGATCCGCCGGACGTGACGCTCGTCACCGGAGAACGGCGTGTTGAGGAAGACCTCGACGAACTTCGTCGCCTCCTCAGTGCTGTGCATGCGCGCACCCACCGCGACCACGTTGGCATCGTTGTGCTGCCGGCCGAGCGCCGCCGTCTCCTCGCTCCAGGCCAGCGCCGCCCGCACGCCCTTCACCTTGTTCGCGGCGATCTGCTCCCCGTTGCCGGAGCCGCCGATCACGATGCCGAGGGCGGCGTCGTCCGCGGCCGTACGCTCCGCGGCGCGCAGGCAGAAGGGCGGGTAGTCGTCCTGGGCGTCGTAGATGTGCGGACCGCAGTCGACGGGCTCGTGCCCCGCCGCCTTCAGCCACTCGACGAGGTGGTTCTTGAGTTCGTAGCCAGCATGGTCGGAGCCGAGATACACGCGCATGCCATGAGTGTGACACGCGCACCATCGGGCAGCAGCCTCGGGTGGCGGCACCCGCCGGCGCACTCCGCCGGAACCCCGTCGGTACTTGCTTGGCCAGGGGAAATGTGAGCGAGGCCATAGAACCTCAAGGAAACCTCAAATAACAATACGGATTCAGAGGTTCCCGAATCCATTCACCTCGGATTCACTGGACCGACTCGTACACCGCTTGTCCGAGATGCTCCCCTGGCGCAAAGGAATTCCGTCCAATGACCCCTGGTTCGGGCCTCCAAGCAGGACTCAAGAACCGCCACCTGACGATGATCGCGATCGGCGGCGTGATCGGAGCCGGCCTCTTCGTCGGCTCCAGCACCGGTATCGCCACCGCTGGACCGGGCATCCTCCTGTCCTACGCACTCGTCGGCACCCTCGTCGTGCTCGTGATGCGCATGCTCGGCGAGATGTCCGCGGCCAACCCCACCTCCGGCTCCTTCTCCGAGCACGCCGACCGTGCCCTCGGCCGCTGGGCCGGGTTCTCCATCGGCTGGCTCTACTGGTTCTTCTGGGTCGTCGTGCTGGCCGTCGAGGCCACCGCCGGTGCCAAGATCCTCTCGGGCTGGGTCCCGGCCGTGCCGCAGTGGGGCTGGGCGCTCATCGTGATGACCGTGCTGACCGCGACCAACCTGGTCTCCGTCGGCTCCTACGGCGAGTTCGAGTTCTGGTTCGCCGGCATCAAGGTCGTGGCGATCGGCGTGTTCATCGTCATCGGTCTGCTGGCCGTCTTCGGCGTGCTTCCGGGGGTGCACGCGGACAAGGCGTCCTTCGGCAACCTGGCGAACCACGGCGGCTTCCTGCCGCACGGTCCCGGCTCCATCCTCACCGGTGTGCTGCTGGTCGTCTTCTCCTTCATGGGCAGCGAGATCGCGACCCTGGCGGCCGGCGAGTCCGAGGACCCGCAGCGCGCGGTCACCAAGGCCACCAACAGCATCATCTGGCGTATCGGCGTCTTCTACCTGGGCTCGATCCTCGTCGTGGTCTCGCTGCTGCCGTGGAACGACCCGTCCATCGAGGAGCAGGGCTCCTACGTCGCCGCGCTGAACTCGCTCGGCATCCCCAACGCCGGCCAGATCATGAACGTCGTCATCCTGACGGCGGTGCTGTCCTGCCTCAACTCCGGCCTCTACACGGCCTCACGGATGGCCTTCTCGCTCGGCCAGCGCGGTGACGCGCCGAAGTCGTTCGCCCGCACGACCTCGCGCGGCGTGCCGATGGCGGCGATCCTGGCCTCGGTCGTGTTCGGCTTCGTGGCGGTCTTCTTCAACTACGAGTTCCCGGACACGATCTTCCTCTTCCTGCTCAACTCCAGCGGCGCCGTGGCCCTGTTCGTCTGGCTGGCGATCTGCATCTCCCAGCTGCGGATGCGCCGGATCATCCAGCGGGAGGCGCCGGAGAAGCTCGTCGTGAAGATGTGGCTCTACCCGTATCTGACCTGGGTGACGGCCGCCTTCATCATCGGCGTCCTCGGCTACATGCTGACCGACACCAAGGGCGAGAGCAGCGGCCGTACGACCGTGCTGCTGTCGGTGGGTGTCGCGGCGCTCGTCGTTCTGATCGCCGTGGTGAAGGAGAAGGTCACGGCGAACCGCCCCGCCCCGGCGATCGAGGCCCCGTCCGACAAGGTCTCCGTCGGCTGACCCTCCTTCCTCCGCGACCGCAGCACGGTGAAGGACCCCTTCACCGTGCTGCCGGCCGTCGAGGCCGGGAACAAGGGGCGGCTGGTGCCCCGGCACTGGGGCGTGTTTCGAAAGTCCCGTCTGGTCCGCGACGCCTGGCACGGCACCTCGCCGCGTTGTCGGCATCGTCCACGTACGCCCGGTACGAGGACGACCCTCCGCCTTGCGATGCACCGCACCGGACGCCGCGGACCCCGCCCTCCGGGCGGACGACGCCACTTTCGAAACACGCCCTAGAACCCGTGCGGCAGCCAGGGTGCCACCGGTGAGCCGAACGCGACGGACGCCTCCGTCAGGGACCCCGGCCGCAGCTCCCGCACCCGGCCGGCCGCCGCGAGCGACAGCAGCGTCACCCCGCCGAGATAGGCCCCGCCCAGCTCCCGCACAGAGAGGGAGAGGTCGGGGGTGTCGGAGGTGCGCTCGCAGGACGCGCCCTTGGTGTCGCCCGTCAGCCGCCAACGCCCCGCGTTCCATGGGCAGAAGGCGTCCTCCACCTCCAGCACCACGTCCACGGGCATCTGATAGGTGCGGGCCGACAGCGCCGTACCGACGTCGACGAGACGGACGTACGCGTCGTCCCGCAGGCGCGGCCGGCAGCGGCGGGTGTCCGAGACCAGGTACCGCCAGGCGTCGTCGACCGGCCTCGACCCCACCGACAGCGTCGTCATCAGGTCGATGCCGAACAGGAACCGCCACAGCGCCGCCTCGGTGACGGGATCGAGCGCGGCCAGGTCCCTCAGCCGCACCGTGCCGTCGTGCCCGCCCTCCCCCCAGCCGAGCTTGGTGCTGTAACGCACGTAGCCGGTGATCCGGCCGTCCCGCTCGGCGACCGCGCACTGCAGCGCGGACGCCCCGTCCCGCTCGCTCTCGGGGTCGAGGAGACCGGCCCGCTCCCAGCCGGGCTGCCGGACCAGCATCCCCGGGCGCCGCGGCACCAGCGCCGCGTACACCGCCTCACAGGCGGGGAGGACCTCGGCGGGCGAGGCGTACCGCAGGCGTACGTCGTCCACGCCGGGCGGCAGGGACAGCGTCACCCGGCTCGTGTCGATCTCGGCGGTCGTACGGAAGGTCGCCGCCCCGTACCCGAAGCGGCCGTAGATCGCGGGCTCGGACGCGGTCAGCACCGCCAGCGGCTCGCGGCCCAGCGCCCGTACGTCGTCCAGTTGCCGGCGCATCATCGAGGTCAGCACCCCGCGCCGCCGGTGCGTGCCCGCCACGCCCACCATGGTCACCCCGGCCGCCGGGACCGCCGCCCCGCCCGGCACGGTCGTCCGGAAGCTGAACGCGCCCGCCGTACCGACGATCTCGTCCCCGTCCCAGGCGGCCAGGGAACGGTCGAACTCGGTGAGCGACCTGTCCAGCTCGCGCTCCTCGGGCGGGGCCGCCGGGGCGCCGAAGGCGCGGTACAGGACGCCGTGCCACCGGTCCCAGTCGGACTCGCGCAGCACCTTCAACTCGATTGCCCCGTCAGACCCCATGAGCCATGCCTACCAGCGCGCCGCGGGCCGGGCCAGCGAATTTCCCGCAGGCGGCGGCACGACGGCGCCGCGTGCCGTTCACTGTGAGACGTACCGCGAGGTCGAGTCCCGCGCGGGGGACAAGTGGGGCCTCCCGTGCCAAGCAACCGGTCCGATGGATAGGGTCGCGAACTAATGGCAGCAGGACGAGAGCGGCGATCGAAGGCCGAGACGCTCACGGCCCGGTGGAAGATGCAGTGGCACCGGGCCCGCACCGGCCTGCGCAGAAGCGCCGTGGACTACTTCCGCGGCGACGGCTCCGACTGGATCGCGTTCGCCGGACTGCTTCTCACCATCCCTCTCCTCATGGCCGTGACCCTGGTCGACTCGGTGTGGTGCTCCCCGGCCACTCTGGTGCTGCCGATCGTCGCGGGCGGGCTGCTGCTGCGCCCGGCGAGCCTGCTCGGCCTGTACGCGGCCGGGGCGACCGCGCTGATCGTGGAGTCGGTGCGGCTCGGCCCCTATACCGAGGGGCCGTCACGTGTCACCCCGGGCGTGGTGCTGGTGGTGGCCGCCTGCGGTTTCTTCGGGCTGCTCACGGCCCAGTTCCGCAGCCGGGTCGGCGTGCCCTGGCGGCGTGGCGGCACCATGCTGTTCGACCTGCGCGAGCGGATCCGGGTGCAGAGCAAGCTGCCGAAACTGCCGCAGGGCTGGCACCACGAGATGGCGCTGCGGCCGGCCGGCGGGCAGTCCTTCTCCGGCGACTTCGTCGTCGCCTCCCGGACGAACGGCGGTCGCACCCTGGAGGTCGTCCTCACGGACGTGTCCGGCAAGGGCATGGACGCGGGATCGCGCGCCCTGCTGCTGTCGGGCGCCTTCGGCGGTCTGCTGGGCTCGCTTCCCCCGCACGCCTTCCTCCCGGCCGCGAACGGCTATCTGCTCCGCCAGGACTGGGACGAGGGTTTCGCCACCTCCATCCATCTGGTCCTGGACCTCGACTCCGGGGACTACGAGCTGTACTCCGCCGGCCATCCGCCGGGACTGCAGCTGAGCGCGGGCAGCGGGCGCTGGGAGGAGAAAGCCGCCGAGGGGCCGCTGCTCGGTGTGTACGACGGCGCGCAGTTCGACCCCGTGAAGGGCTCGCTCCGGCCGGGAGACGTGCTGATGCTGTTCACGGACGGTCTGGTGGAGACCTCCGACCGCGACATCGTCGAGGGCATCGACCGCCTCACCGGCGAGGCCGACCGCTATGTCGCGG
Organism: Streptomyces sp. NTD91; assembly: GCF_059510455.1. NCBI lineage: Bacteria > Bacillati > Actinomycetota > Actinomycetes > Kitasatosporales > Streptomycetaceae > Streptomyces > Streptomyces sp. NTD91. Next base: position 132,045 of record NZ_JCAJZW010000019.1, on the reverse strand, counting down.
GCGGCTTCCACGGCGCCGCCTGGCACCTCATCGAGGCCGTCGCGAAGGACGTCAACGACGACCGGGCCCTGCTGTTGATCTGCCGCCAGGCGACGGCGACGCCCCGCTGAGCGGCGCACCGGGCCACACTGGGGCGATGACACCACTCACGCTCGCCGAGGTCGAGGCCGTCGCCCGCACCGCCCACGAAGGCCGGACCGACAAGGCGGGACGGCCGTACGCCGGGCATCTCGCCGCCGTCGCCGCCGGTGTGCGCGCCCGGGGAGGGGACGCGGAGCAGATCGCGGCGGCCTGGCTCCACGACTCCGTGGAGGACGACGTGCTCAGCCGCCAGTGGCTCGCACAGGCGGCGCTGACCGCGCGGACGAAGGCCATCGTGGACGCCCTCACCAGACGCCCGGGGGAGGAGCCGGAGGCGTACGCCCGGCGGATCCTCGCCACGGACGGCGCGCGGCTGGTGAAGGAGGCCGACCTCGCCCACAACGCCGACCCCGAGCGGCTCGCCGTCCTGGACGAACCGACCCGGAGGCGACTGACCGAGAAGTACGCCCGGCTGCGCACGCTTCTCGGTCTGCCGGAGCCGGGCCTCAGGCGCTGACCTTCTCGCGCTCTCGTTCCTTCCGCTCGCGCTCACGGGCCAGTTCGGCCGCGTCCTGTTTGAACGCCCACTCCATCCGCGGCTCCATCGCGAACCGGAAGACACGCCGGACGGGCCCGGTGCACAGCAGGGTGACGGCGGCCCCCGCGAGGAGGGTCACCAGGATCTCGCCGAGCGGCCGGTGCAGCCAGGGGTGGTCGAACAGGCCGCGGAAGTCGGCGAACTTCACCAGGAAGCCGTGCAGCAGATAGCCGTACAGGGTGCCGGCGCCCAGGGCCGTGAACCAGGTCCTGCGGCGCGGCACCCAGGAGTAGAAGCAGGCCGTCAGCACCAGTGAACAGCCCATCAGCGCCAGTGTCGTCACGGGGCCGCACCACCAGGGCGCGCCCAGTTCCTGAGCGGCGTCACGGTGGTAGAACCACGCGGTGTTCATCCGCGGCACCGCCCACCAGCCGACCGCCAGCGCGGCGGCGAACACCGGCACCGAGGCGATCCGCACAGAGCGGCGGCGCACCCGCTGGAAGTGCTCGGGCTTCATGCACAGGCCGAGCACGAAGTACGGCAGGAACTGCAGGACACGCTGCAGGTCCAGGTCGTCACCGATGTTCGGGGTGACGGACGCCAGCATGGCGATGACGAGGGCGACCGCGAACGGCGCGCGCACCAGCTTCCAGATCGGCGTCGTCAGCCGCCAGACGAACAGGGCGACCAGGAACCAGGTCAGGTACCAGGGATCGAGGAGGCTGATCTCCTGGTGCGAGCCCGTGATGAGGTTCTTGAACGTCGGGTACGCCGTCTCGAACAAAACATACGGCACCGCGACACCGGTGATCAGCCGCTTCAGCCGGTCCGGGCGCATGTCGAAACTGCGTGAGAAGAAGCCGGAGATGATGATGAACGCCGGCATGTGGAAGCAGTACACGACGGTGTAGAGCGCCTCCAGGATCCGGCTGTCGCCCTTCAGGGGCTCCCAGGAGTGCCCCATCGCGACGAGCACGATCGCCAGGTACTTGGCGTTGTCGAAGAACGCGTCGCGCTGTTTGCCGCCCGACTGCCGGCTGCCGGGTTCTTCACCGGGTCCGTCCGTCTTCGCCGGACCCTCCCGTGCACTCATCGGGGTACGCGGGCCGGGCACTCCGGCCGCCGGCGACTGTGCCGGGGGGAGCGGCCCGCGGTTCTGGCCGGGGGACGAGGCGGCGTCAAACATCTCAGGCACCCTAGCGTCGTCTGTGGGATTTCGTAAAACCCCGCAGTCATTCCTGGTTAATGTCTCCGGATACCCCCTGATTTACAGAACTTGCCATCCCCGTCTACGTGATGGTGGGCACACAGGAGGTTCCGGATCACCCCTCGATGTCCCGATTCATCCGCACCAAGCAGGGCATACAGCGTCTCTGTGTCATCAATTCGAATTACCTGCGCACGGGATGTGTGGACCCGGAAACGAAGTGGCGTAATTACCAGGCGAGTCACACGCGGCCGACGCGGTCGAATTGCCGTGCGGCAGATCGCCCGCACCGGTTCCGGTGTCCGACGTTGTGTCACGGGTCGCATGGGTGGGCCGGGTTGGTGGCACGATGGTTCTGGCGGGGGTGCGCGGGCCGTACCTCCGGGCCGGGAGAGCGGACCGACCGAGGGTGTGATCAGTTGTGGCCATTTCACTGTCTGTGGTGCTGCTGTTGGCGATCATCCTTGTAGTGCTCCTGAGAGGAGGCAGCATCAAGGCGGGTCCCGCGATCGTCGCGGTCCTCTTCGGCTTCTTCCTCGCCTCGACCGGCATGGCCCCGTCCATCGACCGATTCCTGAACTCGATAGCGGACTCGATCAGCTCGATCAAGTTCTGACGGACCCGGGTCCGGGGTCGCCGACGGGCGCGAGGTCCGGGCGCTCGCCGACGTGTGCGGAGGCCCGGGGGGTGCCGGCGGCGCGGGGCCGGGGGCCGGGGACGCGCGGAACGACATCGCGGCGACCGGGGACGTACGGCGCCGGCGACGGGAGGCGTGAACCCGGACGCATGCGTCGGACCGCCCCGGACGCCGGGCGCTCCCCTCGGACGGTGACCGGCGACACCGGCCTGACCCCGCTCGCCCGACCGGCGGCACCTGCCGCAGGTCGCCGGACACACCGCAGGCCCGGCCCCGCCGAAGCGGAACCGGGCCTTTGGGGTCGGTCGTGCCGACCGGCCGGAGCGGGCGACGGGAATCGAACCCGCGTAGCTAGTTTGGAAGACTAGGGCTCTACCATTGAGCTACGCCCGCAACAGTGCGCCGCAGGTCGGTGACCGCGGCACTGGAGGCATCGTAGCGGGTCGGCCGCCGCCGAGGCCAACGAGTTGTCCGGAGCGCCGCCGCAGGTCCGCCTCCGGGCGCGGCCCACGCAGGTCCGCCTCCGGGCGCGGCCCGCAGAATACGGCCGACGCCGCCGCCCGGGGCATGTACCCTACGTGTCGCACCAGACGGGGTGTGGCGCAGCTTGGTAGCGCGTCCGCTTTGGGAGCGGAAGGCCGTGGGTTCAAATCCCGCCACCCCGACCACTCGGCCCGACGGCACGTTGATGATCGCCTTTTGGGGCGCTGACCGGCTGCGGTTACTATGCAAGCTGCGCGCCCGTGTGTCCCGGCCTCGACGGCCTACGAACTCCTCCGGGCGGCGAAATCCGCCGGACCTGTCTGGCTCCGGCAGAACCCAAGAAGTCAGCCACAAGGAGACCGAACCGTGAAGAGCGCCGTGGAGACCCTGAACCCGACCCGGGTTCGGCTCACTGTCGAGGTGCCCTTCGAGGAGCTCAAGGACAGCCTCGACGCGGCGTACAAGAAGATCAACCAGCAGGTCACGGTGAAGGGCTTCCGCAAGGGCAAGATCCCGGCCCGTGTCATCGACCAGCGGTTCGGTCGTGGCGCCGTGCTCGAGGAGGCCGTCAACGACGCGCTTCCGAAGTTCTACACCGAGGCGGTCAACGAGGCGGAGCTGAACCCGCTCGGCCAGCCCGAGGTCGACATCACCGAACTGAAGGACGGCGAGACGCTGAACTTCACCGCCGAGGTCGACGTCCGTCCGGCCCTGGAGATCCCGGACTACTCCGGCATCGAGGTCGAGGTCGACGCCGTCGAGGTGACGGACGAGGACGTCGAGAAGTCCGTGGAGCAGCTGCGTGAGCGCTTCGCGTCGACCACCCCCGTCGAGCGGGCCGCCGAGGACGGCGACGTCGTCACCATCGACCTGCAGGCCAAGGTCGACGGCGAGGTCCTCGAGGACGGCATCGCCAACGGTGTCTCCTACACCATCGGCTCCGGCGAGCTGCTCGACGGCATCGACGACGCCGTCAAGGGTCTGTCCGCCGACGAGGAGGCCACCTTCACCTCCGAGCTGAAGGGCGGCTCCGCCGCGGGCAAGGAGGCCGAGGTCACCGTCAAGGTCACCCAGGTCGCCAAGCGCGAACTGCCCGAGCTGGACGACGAGTTCGCGCAGCTCGCCTCCGAGTTCGACACCCTGGAGGAGCTGAGGGCCGACAGCCGCAAGCGCCTCGCGAACATGAAGCAGTTCGACCAGGCCACCCAGGCGCAGGAGCGCGTCCTGGAGAAGCTGCTCGAGCTGGTCGAGGTCCCGGTCCCCGAGAAGTTGCTCGAGGACGAGATCAACACCCGCAAGCACAACCTGGAGCACCACCAGCTCGCCCAGATGGGCCTCACCCTCGACAAGTACCTGGAGATCCAGGGCAAGACCGCCGAGGAGTTCGACGCCGAGACCCGCGAGGCCGCGGTCAAGGGCATCAAGACCCAGTTCGTCCTGGACGAGCTGGTCAAGAAGGAGCAGCTCAACGTCAACCAGGAGGAGCTCACCGAGCACCTCATGCGGCGCGCCGCCTCCTCCGGCATGTCCCCCGACCAGTTCGCCCAGGCCGTCGTCGAGGGCGGCCAGGTGCCGCTCCTGGTCGGCGAGGTCGCCCGCGGCAAGGCCCTGGCCGTCGTGGTCGAGGCTGCCACGGTGAAGGACACCAACGGCGAGATCGTCGACCTGGACGACGAGGAGGACGAGGAGGCCGCCGAGGCCGAGTCCACCGACGCCGAGGCCGCCGAGTCGGCCGAGGAGAAGCCGGAGGCCTGATCCGGGTCCGACGGCGCCTGCACGGCACGTACAACGGGCCCCGGGAACCTTCCCCGGGGCCCGTTCGTCGTTCCGGGGATGCCGGCCGCCCCGAGGGGACCGCGGGGCCGCACGGGCATGCTGCTCCGCCGCGTGGGCGCCCGGCCGCGACCGGAGCCGCACACGCCGACGTGCCGCACCCCTCACGGTGAGTAGGCTCCCGGCCTCCCCTGCGGAGCGCTACGCCCCCGGCGAACACCCGCATTCCCGGGATTCCCCGAAGGGACCATCGCGTTAGGGTCCATGAAAGGCAGAACAATGAGACGGCCCGGCGCCGTCGTAAGACGAGCAGGTGGATACGTGACGAATCTGATGCCCTCCGCCGCCGGCGAGCCTTCCATCGGTGGTGGCCTCGGCGACCAGGTCTACAACCGGCTGCTCAACGAGCGGATCATCTTCCTCGGCCAGCAGGTTGACGACGACATCGCCAACAAGATCACCGCACAGCTGCTGCTCCTTGCCGCCGATCCGGCCAAGGACATCTACCTGTACATCAACAGCCCCGGCGGCTCGGTGACGGCCGGCATGGCGATCTACGACACCATGCAGTACATCCCGAACGACGTGGTGACGATCGCCATGGGCATGGCGGCCTCGATGGGCCAGTTCCTGCTCACCGGCGGCACCGCGGGCAAGCGCTTCGCCCTGCCGCACGCGGACATCATGATGCACCAGGGCTCCGCCGGCCTCGGCGGTACGGTCTCGGACATCAAGATCCAGGCCGAGTACCTGATGCGCACCAAGAAGCGCATGTCGGAGCTGACCGCGCTGCACTCCGGCCAGACCGTCGAGACGATCATCCGCGACGGCGACCGCGACCGCTGGTTCACTCCGGAGGAGGCCAAGGAGTACGGTCTCATTGACGAGATCATCACGCACGCCTCGGGTGTTCCGGGAGGCGGCGGCACCGGTGCCTGACCGGCCCGGCCTCGCCACGCACCGCGACGACACCAGCCCCCGAACGCCACCAGGACGGTGAACCCCATGAGCAACTTTCCCGGCGCCGCCAGCGGCATGTACGAAGGGCCCCGCCCCGACAGCCGCTATGTCATCCCGCGCTTCGTCGAGCGCACCTCCCAGGGCATCCGCGAGTACGACCCGTACGCGAAGCTCTTCGAGGAGCGCGTGATCTTCCTGGGCGTCCAGATCGACGACGCCTCCGCCAACGACGTCATGGCGCAGCTGCTGTGCCTGGAGTCGATGGACCCCGACCGGGACATCTCGATCTACATCAACAGCCCCGGTGGCGACATGACCGCCCTCACGGCGATCTACGACACGATGCAGTTCGTGAAGCCCGACATCCAGACGGTCTGCATGGGCCAGGCGGCCTCCGCCGCGGCCATCCTGCTCGCCGCGGGCACGCCGGGCAAGCGCATGGCGCTGCCGAACTCCCGCGTGCTGATCCACCAGCCGGCGGGCTCCACCGGCCGCGGTCAGCTCTCCGACCTGGAGATCATCGCGAACGAGTTCACCCGGATGCGCACGCAGCTGGAGGAGATGCTGGCCAAGCACTCGAACCGGCCGATCGAGCAGGTCCGCGAGGACATCGAGCGCGACAAGATCCTCACGGCCGAGGAGGCGCTGGAGTACGGCCTCGTCGACCAGATCATCTCCACCCGCAAGCTGAACAACGCCGCGGTCCGCTGACGCGGAGCGGCGCACCCCGGGCCCCCTTGGCAGGGCCTACCTCAAAGTGAACCCTGCCAAGGGGGGCCCGAACACGGGGCCCGGCAAGGTACCGTCGACATAAGGCAGCACCAGGAGCCGCCGGACTCGAAAGCGTCCGGGCGTCTCCCAGGCGAAGGGGAAGCACACCGTGGCACGCATCGGTGACGGCGGCGATCTGCTCAAGTGCTCGTTCTGCGGCAAGAGCCAGAAGCAGGTCAAGAAGCTCATCGCAGGGCCCGGTGTGTACATCTGCGACGAGTGCATCGATCTCTGCAACGAGATCATCGAGGAGGAGCTCGCCGAGACGAGCGAGGTGCGCTGGGAGGAACTCCCGAAGCCCCGCGAGATCTACGAGTTCCTCGAGGGTTACGTGGTCGGCCAGGAAGCGGCGAAGAAGGCCCTCTCGGTCGCGGTGTACAACCACTACAAGCGGGTCCAGGCGGGCGAGAACGGCGGTCCCGGCGGCCGCGACGACGCCATCGAGCTGGCGAAGTCCAACATCCTCCTGCTGGGCCCCACGGGCTCCGGCAAGACTCTCCTCGCGCAGACCCTGGCGCGCATGCTGAACGTCCCCTTCGCGATCGCCGACGCGACGGCGCTGACGGAGGCCGGCTATGTCGGCGAGGACGTCGAGAACATCCTGCTGAAACTGATCCAGGCGGCGGACTACGACGTCAAGAAGGCCGAGACCGGGATCATCTACATCGACGAGATCGACAAGGTCGCCCGCAAGAGCGAGAACCCGTCGATCACGAGGGACGTCAGCGGCGAGGGCGTGCAGCAGGCGCTCCTCAAGATCCTGGAGGGCACCACGGCCTCCGTCCCGCCGCAGGGCGGCCGCAAGCACCCCCACCAGGAGTTCATCCAGATCGACACGACGAACGTTCTGTTCATCGTGGGCGGTGCCTTCGCCGGCCTGGAGAAGATCATCGAGGCCCGTGCGGGCGCCAAGGGCATCGGCTTCGGCGCGACGATCCTCTCCAAGCGCGAGCTGGAGGCCAAGGACGTCTTCGAGGACGTCATGCCGGAGGACCTGGTCAAGTTCGGCATGATCCCCGAGTTCATCGGCCGTCTCCCGGTGATCACCTCGGTCCACAACCTGGACCGCGAGGCCCTGCTCAAGATCCTGGTCGAGCCCCGCAACGCCCTCGTCAAGCAGTACCAGCGACTCTTCGAACTCGACGGCGTGGAGCTGGACTTCGAGCGCGAGGCCCTGGAGGCCATCGCCGACCAGGCCATCCTCCGCCAGACCGGCGCCCGCGGCCTGCGCGCCATCATGGAGGAAGTCCTCCAGGGGGTCATGTACGAGGTCCCGTCCCGCAAGGACGTGGCCCGCGTCGTCATCACGGCCGACGTGGTCCTCTCCAACGTCAACCCGACCCTGATCCCCCGCGACGCCCGGGGACGGGGGTCCGGCGAGCAGAAGTCCGCGTGAGCGTCGCAGACATACCGAAGGGGCCCCGGTCGATCGGGGCCCCTTCGCGTGAGGGTCTACGGCGTCAGGCCTTCACGCGCACGTCGTTGCGCAGCTTCGCGGCGATGTCCGCCACGTCCTGCATGCTCGACCCCTTGCCGCTGGCCAGGCCGGCGAAGTCGAACGAGGTGATGATGGCCATGGTGCTGTGATCGCCCCAGATGCAGATCGGGACCGACATGGACTTCGGCATGCCGGCTTCCGCGCTGTTGCTCGTGACCTGGCTCTCCTGGCACTTCATGATGCCGTTGCCGAAGCCGGACGGCTTGAACTCCTGCGGTGAGCCGACGAGCTTGCCCTTCGTCTTGTCGCCGCTGCTCGCGTCGCTGTTCTGCTTCTCGGACTTGGTCTTCGCCTCGGCGAACATCGCGTCGACGGCCGCCTCGGGATCCTTGATGGTGCCGTAGGTGCCCTCGAAGACCAGGCTCTTGGTGGCGAACCCGGTACCGGCCTTGTAGCCGGCCTGGACGCCCTGCGCGTTCTGGACGCCGGCGTTCTTGAAGTCGTTCATGTCGTCCTCGCTGACCGAGGAGTCGCTCGAGTCGGCCGACTTCTTGTACGTCCCGTTGATCACTGTCGCCGGAGCGACGAGCTTGTGCGGACCGTCGTCCGCCACGCTTCCGCTGCCGCCGCTGCCGCCGCCGATCACGAGGTACGCACCCACCGCCACGGCCGCCACCACGGCCACCGCGCCGATGATCAGCCCCGTCTTCTTCTTGCCGCCGCCGGCCTGCGGTGCCTCCGGCATGCCGTAGGGCTGCTGCTGGCCGTAGGGGCCCGGCTGCTGGCCGTACGGGTTCGGCTGCTGCGGCACACCCTGCTGCGGGTAGCCGTACCCCGGCTGCGGCGGGGCGGCCGGAGGCGCGTGCTGCGGATAGCCGTAGCCGGGCTGCGGGGCCTGCGGCTGCTGGCCGTACGGGCCCGGCTGGCCGTAGGGCCCCGGCTGGCCGTACGGACCGGGCTGCCCCTGCTGGCCGTAGGGACCCGGCTGCTGGGGCTGCCCGCCGTACGGGCCCGGCTGGTTGTTGCTCATCCCTGGGTTCCCCTCCAGATGCTTATGTGTTCCTGACATCCTGGACCAGACACAGGAAACGCACGGCACCGGGGGCCGCACCGTTACACAACAAACGCGTTTCGGGACCGGCCCGTGACACCTCTAAACTGACCCCCGTGACCGAGAACGCTCAGCAGCAGCCACCCGCGCCCGACTCCGAACTGCCGACCCAGTACGCGCCGGCCGATGTAGAGGGGCCGCTGTACGAGCGCTGGGTGGAGCGGGGCTACTTCGAGGCGGACGAGAAGAGCGACAAGCCGCCGTACACGATCGTCATCCCGCCGCCGAACGTCACCGGCAGCCTGCACCTCGGGCACGCCTTCGAGCACACCCTCATCGACGCCCTGACCCGCCGCAAGCGCATGCAGGGCTACGAGACGCTGTGGCAGCCCGGCATGGATCACGCCGGCATCGCCACGCAGAACGTCGTCGAGCGGGAGCTCGGCAAGGAGGGCAAGTCCCGGCACGACCTCGGCCGTGAGGCGTTCGTCGAGCGCGTCTGGCAGTGGAAGACCGAGTCCGGCGGCCAGATCAGCGGCCAGATGCGCCGCCTGGGTGACGGCGTCGCCTGGTCCCGTGAGCGCTTCACCATGGACGAGGGTCTGTCCCAGGCCGTCCAGACCATCTTCAAGCGCCTCTACGACGACGAGCTGATCTACCGCGCCGAGCGCATCATCAACTGGTGCCCGCGCTGCCTGACGGCCATCTCGGACATCGAGGTCGAGTACCAGGACGACGACGGCGAGCTGGTCTCCATGCGCTACGGCGACGGGGAGGACTCCATCGTCGTCGCCACCACCCGCGCCGAGACGATGCTCGGCGACACCGCCGTCGCCGTCCACCCCGACGACGAGCGCTACCGGCACCTCGTGGGCAAGCTCATCAGGCTCCCGCTGACCGACCGCTCCATCCCGGTCGTCGCCGACACCCACGTCGACCCCGAGTTCGGCACCGGCGCCGTCAAGGTCACCCCCGCCCACGACCCGAACGACTTCGAGATCGGCCGGCGGCACGACCTGCCGTCCATCACGATCATGGATGAGCACGCCGTCATCACCGCGCACGGCCCCTTCCAGGGCCTGGACCGCCTGGAAGCCCGCTCCGCCATCGTCGCCGCGCTGCGCGCCGAGGGCCGGATCGTCGCCGAGAAGCGGCCGTACGTCCACTCCGTCGGCCACTGCTCGCGCTGCAAGACCACCATCGAGCCGCGCCTGTCCATGCAGTGGTGGGTCAGGGTCGGTCCGCTGGCCAAGGCCGCCGGCGACGCCGTCCGCGACGGCCGTGTCAGGATCCACCCGCAGGAGATGGAGAAGCGGTACTTCGATTGGGTCGACAACCTCCACGACTGGTGCATCTCGCGGCAGTTGTGGTGGGGTCACCGGATTCCGGTCTGGTACGGCCCGGACGGCGAGGTCGTCTGCGTCGGCCCCGACGAGGAGCCCCCCACCGGCGAGGGCTGGCGCCAGGACACCGACGTCCTCGACACCTGGTTCTCCTCCGGCCTGTGGCCGTTCTCCACCCTCGGCTGGCCCGAACGGACCGCCTCGCTCACGAAGTTCTACCCGAACTCCGTCCTGGTCACCGGCTACGACATCCTCTTCTTCTGGGTCGCCCGGATGATGATGTTCGGCCTGTACGCGATGGACGGCACTCCGCCGTTCCACACCATCGCGCTGCACGGCATGGTCCGCGACCAGTTCGGCAAGAAGATGTCGAAGTCCTTCGGCAACGCGGTCAACCCGCTGGACTGGATGGACAAGTACGGCAGCGACGCGCTCCGCTTCACCCTCGCGCGCGGCGCCAACCCCGGCGTCGACGTCCCGATCGGCGAGGACTGGGTCCAGGGCTCCCGCAACTTCGCCAACAAGATCTGGAACGCCACCCGCTTCGCCCTGATGAACGGCGCCACGGTGGAGGGCGGACTGCCGGACCCGGCGAAGATGTCGGCGACGGACCGCTGGATCCTCTCCCGCCTGAACTCCGTCGTGGCCGAAGTCGACGCCTACTACGACGACTTCCAGTTCGCCAAGCTGTCGGACACCCTCTTCCACTTCGCGTGGGACGAGGTCTTCGACTGGTACGTCGAGCTGTCCAAGACCGTCTTCCAGGCGGGCGGCGAGCCGGCCGAGGTCAGCAAGCGCGTCCTGGGCGAGGTCCTGGACGTCACCCTCAAACTGCTCCACCCGGTGGTCCCGTTCGTCACGGAGACCCTCTGGACGACGCTGACGGGCGGCGAGTCCGTCGTCATCGCCGAGTGGCCGAAGGACAACGGCTTCCGTGACCCGGCGGCCGAGCAGGAGATCTCCACGCTCCAGTCGGTCATCACCGAGGTCCGCCGCTTCCGCGCCGACCAGGGCCTCCAGCCCGGCCAGCGCGTGCCGGCCCGCCTGACGCTCGACGGTACGGCCCTCGCCCCGCACGAGGCCGCCATCCGCCAGCTGCTGCGCCTCCAGCCGGAGGGCGAGAACTTCACCGCCACGGCCACCCTCCCGGTCGCCGGCGCCGAGGTCGCGCTCGACCTGTCCGGCACCATCGACGTGGCCGCCGAGCGCAAGCGCCTCGCCAAGGACCTCGCCGCCGCCGAGAAGGAGAAGGACCAGGCCACGGCCAAGCTCGGCAACGAAGCCTTCCTCGCCAAGGCCCCGGAGAACGTGGTGGACAAGATCCGCACGCGCCTCGCCAAGGCCGAGGAGGACATCACCCGTATCACGGCGCAGCTGGAGAAGCTGCCGCAGGCGTAGGGCCGTACGCCGCTGAAGGTCCCCCGGTCCTGTTCAGGCCCCGGGGGCCTTCGCGCACCCGGGGACGGGCGCCGCTCGCCGGGGGGTGCCGCCCGCGGGCCACGGCTTCGACGGCGGACGGCACCGCAGCTCCCCGGGGGCGCGGGGAACCGCGCGACCGGCCTACCGGACAAGCCACTCCGTACCAGCGCCGCGAAGCCCCCGCCCGCTCCGTAGACTGGGCCCCGTGAGCGACCCGAACGGCACCGACCAGCCCGACCCCCTCGACAGCTTCGACGAGATCATCGCCGAGGAGACCACGCGCGATCCCGACCTCGCGGTGATCGAGGCCGGCAGCCGCACCCTGCGCACCCAGGGCGGCCCGCCGCAGGCCGACGTACCCACCCGGCCCGAGGACCCCGAGGTCGACAAGGCCCTGCGCGAGGTCGAGGCCGAGCTGGCCACCCGCTGGGGCGAGACGAAGCTGGAGCCGTCGGTCAGCCGCATCTCCGCGCTGATGGACGTCCTGGGCGAGCCCCAGCGCTCGTACCCCTCGATCCACATCACGGGCACCAACGGCAAGACCTCCACCGCGCGCATGATCGAGGCCCTGCTCGGCGCCTTCGAGCTGCGCACCGGCCGCTACACCAGCCCCCACGTGCAGTCGATCACCGAGCGGATCAGTCTCGACGGTGCCCCGATCTCCGCCGAGCGCTTCGTCGAGACGTACAACGACATCAAGCCGTACGTCGAGATGGTGGACGGCCGGCAGGAGTACCGGCTCTCCTTCTTCGAGGTGCTCACCGGCATGGCATACGCGGCCTTCGCGGACGCGCCGGTCGACGTCGCCGTCGTCGAGGTCGGCATGGGCGGCTCCTGGGACGCCACCAACGTGATCGACGCCGATGTCGCGGTGATCACCCCGATCGACCTCGACCACACCGACCGCCTCGGCGAGACGACCGCGCAGATCGCCGGTGAAAAGGGCGGGATCATCAAGCAGGACGCCACCGTGATCATGGCCCAGCAGCCGGTGGACGCGGCGCAGGTGCTGCTGAAGAGGGCCGTGGAGGTGGACGCCACCGTGGCCCGCGAGGGCCTGGAGTTCGGCGTCGTCGCCCGGCAGGTCGCGGTCGGCGGGCAGCTGCTCACGCTGCGCGGTCTCGGCGGCGAGTACCCCGAGATGTACCTCCCGCTGCACGGCGCCCACCAGGCGCACAACGCGGCCGTCGCCCTCGCGGCCGTCGAGGCCTTCTTCGGCGTCGGCGCGCAGCGCGCCGAGCCGCTGGACATCGACACCGTCCGCAAGGCATTCGCGGCCGTGTCCTCGCCGGGCCGCCTGGAGGTCGTTCGGCGCTCTCCGACCATCGTGCTGGACGCCGCGCACAACCCGGCGGGTGCGCGGGTGACCGCCGAGGCGGTGCAGGAGGCGTTCGACTTCAGCCGGCTGATCGGCGTGGTCGGCGCGAGCGGCGACAAGAACGTGCGGGGCCTGCTGGAGGCCTTCGAGCCGATCCTCGCCGAGGTCGTCGTCACGCAGAACTCCAGCCACCGTGCCATGGACGCGGACGAACTGGCCGCGATCGCCGTCGAGGTGTTCGGTGAGGAGCGGGTGCAGGTCGAGCCGCGGCTGCCGGACGCCCTGGAGGCCGCGATCACGCTGGCCGAGGAGGAGGGCGAGTTCGCGGGCGGCGGCGTGCTGGTCACCGGTTCCGTCATCACGGTGGGCGAGGCCCGCCTGCTCCTGGGGAAGGGCTGATCCGCGCATGCGTACGCTGTGCTCCTCCACCCTGATCGGCGAGTTCTTCGTCATCGGCTTCGCCGGGCTCGTCGCCATGAAGGACCCGGGCCTGTCGGTCTCCACGGTGTGGCTGGTCAGCGGTATCGCCATGCTGCTGTGCGTGGCGCTGTGCGGCATGGTGACCAGGCCGGGCGGTGTGGCCCTCGGCTGGGCCCTGCAGATCGCCCTGATCGCCTCCGGCGTCTTCGTCCCGATCATGTACTTCATGGGCGCGGTGTTCGCGGGGCTGTGGTGGGCATCGGTGCACTTCGGCCGAAAGGTGGACGAGGCGAAGGCCAGGTTCGCCGCCCGGACGGAGTCCGACTCCTCCGCAGCTGACGCTGTGTGATGGGCGGCCCGACACGCCCTGTAACCTCGTCCCACCGCACATGTCTGTCGCGTAAGGAGCCTCCCGTGAGCCAGCGCACCCTCGTCATCCTCAAGCCCGACGCCGTCCGTCGAGGCCTGACCGGCGAGATCATCAGCCGTGTCGAGCGCAAGGCCGGCTGGCAGATCACCGCGCTGGAGCTGCGCACCCTGGACCGTGCCACGCTGGAGCAGCACTACGCCGAGCACGTCGGCAAGCCGTTCTACGAGCCGCTGGTGGAGTTCATGTCCTCCGGTCCCGTCGTCGTGCTGATCGTCGAGGGCGAGCGGGTCATCGAGGGCGTCCGTGCGCTCGCCGGCCCGACCGACCCGATCGCCGCCGCACCGGGCTCCATCCGCGGCGACTACGGCGTGATCGTCCGGGAGAACCTGATCCACGCCTCCGACTCCGAGGAGTCCGCCGAGCGCGAGGTGAAGATCTTCTTCCCGGGCCGCGCCTGAGCGACGCGCACGCCGCAGGCAGAGTTTTCGCTAAATTTTCTGAGGCGGCGTCAGCTCGAACCGATGGCACCTGACCAGGGACGGCCGCACATTTCCGGCCGTCTCTTGGCATATGCCGCGCCGATCGGGGGAACGCGTGCCCCCGATGGACCGTCTCCACAAGCGAGGCGGCCCGCCATCTGGTGACAATGGCGGAGACCCTCGCGCAGTGTTCGTGCAGGCGCGTTTACGATGGAAGCCTTCACGTCACAGCACCCGCCTCGCCGACCTGATATGCCCTCAAAAGCGCAGGAAGGCCAGATGAATCCGGATGGGGAACTCAATGTCGTTCATCGGCCGTGACATGGCTGTCGACCTCGGGACCGCCAACACGCTGGTGTACGTCAGGGGTCGCGGAATCGTACTCAACGAGCCGTCCGTTGTCGCAATCAACACCAACACGGGTGGGATCCTCGCGGTCGGTGCCGAAGCGAAGAAGATGATCGGCCGGACGCCGGGCAACATCGTGGCCGTCCGCCCCCTGAAGGACGGCGTGATCGCCGACTTCGAGATCACCGAGCGCATGCTCCGCTACTTCATCCTGAAGATCCACAAGCGGCGGTATCTGGCTCGTCCGCGGGTCGTCGTCTGTGTGCCCTCGGGCATCACGGGCGTCGAGCGCCGCGCCGTGATTGAGGCGTCCTCCCAGGCGGGTGCGCGCCAGGTGCACATCATCGAGGAGCCGATGGCCGCCGCCATCGGCTCCGGCCTGCCGGTCCACGAGGCCACGGGCAACATGGTGGTGGACATCGGCGGCGGCACCACGGAGGTCGCGGTCATCTCGCTCGGCGGCATCGTCACCGCGCAGTCCATCCGCGTCGCGGGCGACGAACTGGACAACGCGATCATCCAGTACATCAAGAAGGAGTACAGCCTTCTGCTGGGTGAGCGCACGGCCGAACAGATCAAGATCACGATCGGTTCGGCGTACGATCTCGACGCCGACGAGCACACCGAAGTCCGCGGCCGGGACCTGGTGTCCGGCCTGCCGAAGACCGTGGTCATCTCCGCCGCCGAGGTCCGCAAGGCGATCGAGGAACCGGTCAACGCGATCGTGGACGCCGTCAAGACGACCCTCGACAAGTGCCCGCCGGAGCTGTCCGGCGACATCATGGACCGAGGAATCGTTCTGACCGGCGGCGGCGCCCTGCTGCGCGGGCTCGACGAGCGGCTGCGCCGGGAGACCGGCATGCCGATCCACATCGCCGAGGACCCGCTGGACAGCGTCGCGCTCGGCTCCGGCAAGTGCGTCGAGGAGTTCGAGGCACTGCAGCAGGTCCTGGACGCCCAGCCGCGCAGATGACGAACTCTACGATTCCGCCGTACGAGACGTTCTCCTCTCGTGCGGCGGATCGTTGATATAGAGGCATAAGCTCCCGCAAATGGGCCCCTTGTGTTTGCGTTTTCCGCAGGCGCTGCACCGGGGCCCCCGAATTCCTATCGAGGAAGGGCACGGCCGCCGCACGTGAGGGACACGAAAGAGAGCCGGTTGCTCCTGGTCCTGCTGGTCGCCATCGCGTTCGCGCTGATCACGGTGGATATCCGCGGGGGCCGGAACTCCCCGGTCGACGGTGCCCGGCAGGCCGCGGCCGCGGTGTTCGGCCCGGTCGAGAGCGGACTGTCCTCGGCGGTCGATCCGGTCGGCAACGCCGTCTCCGCGATCCGGGACTCCGGCGGCCGGCACGACCGGCTCGCGCGGCTGGAGACGGAGAACGCGGCTCTCAAGGCGAAGCTCGGCAGCGACGACCGCAACCGCAGCCGGCTGAACCAGCTCGACAAGATGCTGAAGCTCGCCGGCGAGGGCCAGTACGGCATCAAGGGCGCCCAGGTCATCGCCATAGGCGCGGCGCAGGGCTTCTCCTGGACTATCACCATCGACGCCGGCGCCAACGACGGCATCAGGCGCGACATGACCGTCCTCAACGGCGACGGACTGGTCGGCCGGGTCACCACGGTCGGTCCCGACACCTCCACCGTGCTCCTCGCCAACGACCCCGACTTCACGGTCGGCACCCGCATGGAGGGCAGCGACGAACTCGGCTTCGCCTCCGGGCAGGGTGACCGCCCGCTGCGCGTCGAGCTGCTCAACGCCAAGGCGGAGGTGAAGAAGGGCGACCGCCTCGTCACCTTCGGCTCCGAGGCCGACAAGCCGTTCGTGCCGGGCGTGCCGGTCGGCGTGGTCTCCCGCGTCGAACCCTCCAACGGTGGCCTCACCCGCACGGTCTACGTCACCCCGTACGTCGGCTTCACCAAGCTCGACATCGTCGGCGTGGTCGTCCAGGCCCCCAAGAAGGACCCGCGCGACGAGGTCCTGCCGGCCAAGCCCAAGCCGGTCCCGACACCGACGGTGACCGTCACGGTGACCCCCTCGGCCAACGCGAACGACACGACCGGCCAGCAGCAGTAGGAGCTGACTTTTCCATGCGCCTCAACCGGATCCTGCTCTCCAGCGCACTGGTCGTCGTCGCCCTGGTGATCCAGGTGAGCGTCCTCGCCCGCCTGCATCTGCCGGGCGCCGTCCCCGACCTGCTGCTGCTCACCGTCCTCGGCCTCGCCATGGTGTACGGCCATGTCGGCGGCGCCCTCGTCGGTTTCGGCGCCGGACTGCTCGCCGACCTCGCGCCACCCGCCGACCACGCCGCCGGCCGCTACGCCCTCGTGCTGTGCGTCACCGGCTACTTCGCCGGGCTCATCAAGCCGGAGAACGGCCGCCTGAAGTCGGCGACCGGCCCGATGGCCGTCGTGGTCGCCGCCGCGATCGGCTCCACGCTGCTGTACGCGGGCGTCGGCGCGCTGGTCGGAGACACCGCCGCCCGCCATGTCGGTCTGCCCGGGCTGCTGTTCTCGGCGGCCCTGTACGACCTGCTGCTCGCCCCGTTCGTGGTCCCCGGGATCATGTGGCTGGCCCGCCGCGCGGACAACGACCCGCTGACCGAGACCGGGCCCGCCGCCAAGGCCGGTGACATCTCCACCGGCTGGCTCTCCTCCGGCACCGGCCTGCGCATCGGCAGCCAACGCGGCGGCTTCGGCGTGCTGAAGGCCAAGGCCCGCACCCGCTCCGCGCGCGTCGGCCGCATCAAGGGGGTCAAGCGGCTGTGAACCACGGTCAAGCAGTCCCCCCCTCCGAAGGGTTCACCCGAACGGGTCGGCCCTCCCGGAACACGGGTTCACAGGCTGGTCGTTCATCATGCGTACGCGCACACGCCCGTCGCACACCGGCGCCGCACGCGCACACGCTCACGCACTGAGAGGGGGAGACACCGCAGTGACCAACATCCCCGAGACCGGCCGGACCCCACGGGTCCAGATCCGGCTCGTCGTGATCCAGATCCTCGTCCTCTCCCTCCTCGGCACGCTCGGCGGCCGACTCTGGTACCTGCAGATCCGCGAGGGCGCCCAGTACCAGAAGGAGGCGTCCGGCAACCACGTCCAGCAGGTCGTCGACCCCGCCGTGCGCGGAGACATCCTCGACGCCCGCGGCGTCCCCCTCGCGGACAACGAGACCCGCCTGGTCGTCTCCGCCTCCCGCACCGACCTGCTCAAGCAGAGGGACGACGGCAAGGCGGTCCTCACCAAGCTGGCCGGCGTCCTCGGCATGAAGCCCGAGGAGGTCATCCAGAAGGTCCGGCTGTGCGACGCCAAGACCCCCAAGCCGTGCTGGAACGGCTCGCCGTACCAGCCGATCCCGATCACCGACAAGGCCACGCCCAAGCAGGCCCTGCAGATCCGTGAGCGCGCCGAGGACTTCCCCGGCATCACCGCCGAGCCCGAGGCCGTGCGCCGCTACCCCGGCCCCGGCGGCTCCAACACCGCGCAGGTCCTCGGCTATCTCTCGCCCGTCACCGACGCCGAGATCGAGAAGGCCAAGAACACCGACTCGCCCTACCTGCGCTCCGACATGGTCGGCCGCTCCGGCCTGGAACGGGAGTACGACAAGGAGCTGCGCGGAAAGGCCGGCGTCACCCGCTACGAGGTGGACAACCTCGGCCGGGTCATCGGCAAGGCCAAGTCGGACGCCGCCGAACCCGGCTCGAACCTGGTCACCAGCATCGACTCCCGGGTCCAGCGCGTCGCCGAGTACGAACTGGACAAGGCGATGAAGGCCGCCCGCCAGCAGTACGACAACATCACCCACGAGAACTACAAGGCCGACTCCGGCGCCGTCGTCGTCATGGAGGCCAAGACCGGCCGGATCGTCGCCATGGCCTCCGCCCCGACCTACGACCCGAACGTGTGGGTGGGCGGCATCTCCGCCAAGGACTACAAGGCCCTCACCGGCAAGGACTCCGACTACCCCCTGCTCAACAGGGCCATACAGGGCCAGGCGGCCCCCGGTTCGACGTTCAAGGTGGTCTCGACGGCCGCCGCGGTCAACGCCGGCTACCCCTGGGACGGCGGCTACCCCTGCACCAGCTCCTACTCGGTCGGCGGCCAGGTCTTCAAGAACTTCGAGGGCGAGAACTTCGGCGACATCTCCCTGGGCCGCGCCCTGGAGGTCTCCTGCGACACCGTCTTCTACGGCCTCGCCGACAAGGAGTGGAAGAAGGACGGCGGCATCAACCCGAAGAAGGGCCAGCCCAAGGACTGGTTCTTCAAGACCGCCCACCAGTTCGGCCTCGGCAAGCCGACCGGCGTCGACCTGCCCAACGAGGTCACCGGCCGGATCCCCGACCGCCAGTGGAAGCTCGACTACTGGAAGGCCAACAAGGACGCCTGGTGCAAGACAGGCAAGAAGGACGGCTCCTACGTCCAGAGGATCTATTACGAGAACTGCCTCGAAGGCAACAAGATGCGCGAGGGTGACGAGATCAACTACTCCATCGGCCAGGGCGACACCCTCGTCACACCGATCCAGGAGGCGATGATCTACAGCGCCGTCGCCAACGGCGGCACCGAGTACGTCCCGATCATCGGCAAGGCGATCATCAGCCCCGACGGCAAGACCATCACCCCGATCAAGCCGAAGGTGCGCGCCAAGCTCCCGGTCAGCCAGGCCACCCTCAAGGGCATGAACGACGCCTTCGCGGGCGTCATCACCCGCGGTACGGCCGCGTGGAAGTTCAACGGCTGGCCGCAGGACAAGATCCCGCTGCACGGCAAGACCGGTACGGCGGAGGTCTACGGCAAGCAGACCACGTCCTGGCTGGCCACCTACTCCAAGGACTACACGGTGATCATGACGATCGCCCAGGCCGGTACGGGCTCCGGCGCCTCCGGTGAAGCCGTGCGCAACATCTACAGCGCGCTCTACGGCGTCCAGGGCGACGGCTCCATCGACACGAAGAAGGCGCTCCTGCCCCAGCCGCAGAAGGGCCTGCCGAAGGTCCGCCCGGACGGCACGATCGACTCCCCGAAGATCACCGGCGACCCCGGGAAGGACGCCGAGGCCTCCCAGCAGAACAATCCCAGCAACGGCACCGACCAGCAGCCCGCCACGAGCCCCTCGCCCACCACGGGCAACCGCAACACCCGAAGGCGGCCGGGCGCACGCCGGAAGAGGGGAAGCCGGAGGATGCCCTCATGACCGGCACGAACAGCTTCTCCGTCTCCGGGTACGGCCCCGCGCGGGCCGGCTGGACCAGGATCTTCGCCCGCGACTCGCTGACCCGCCGGCTCGACTGGCCGATCCTGCTCGCCGCGGTCGCGCTGTCCTTCATCGGGTCCCTGCTGGTGTTCTCGGCGACCCGCAACCGCACCGAGATCAACCAGGGCGACCCGTACTTCTTCCTCGAGCGGGACCTGATCAACATCGGCATCGGGTTCGCGCTGATGATCGCCACGCTCTGGCTGGGCCACCGCGCGCTGCGCAACGCCGTGCCGATCCTCTACGGCCTGTCCGTCCTGCTGGCTCTGACGGTCCTCACCCCGCTCGGCGCCACCATCAACGGCCAGCGCAACTGGCTCGTCATCGGCGGCTTCTCACTGCAGCCCGCCGAATTCCTCAAGGTGAGCATCATCCTGGGCATGGCGATGATGCTCGCGGCCCGGGTGGACGCGGGCGACAAGCCGCACCCCGACCACCGGACCGTGGCCCAGTCCCTCGGCCTCGCGGCCGTGCCCTGCCTGATCCTGCTGCTCATGCCGGACCTCGGCTCCGTGCTCGCCATGGTGGCCATCATCCTGGGCGTGCTGCTCGCCTCCGGCGCCTCCAACCGCTGGATCTTCGGCCTGATCGTCACCGGAGTGATCGGCTGCATCGCCATCTGGCAGCTGCACATCCTGGACCAGTACCAGATCAACCGCTTCGCCGCCTTCGCCAACCCGGACCTGGACCCGGCCGGCGTCGGCTACAACACCAACCAGGCGCGCATCGCCATCGGCTCCGGCGGCCTCACCGGGGCCGGCCTCTTCCACGGCTCGCAGACCACCGGCCAGTTCGTGCCCGAGCAGCAGACCGACTTCGTCTTCACGGTCGCGGGGGAGGAGCTGGGCTTCGTCGGCGCCGGCTTCATCATCTTCCTGCTGGGCGTGGTGCTGTGGCGGGCCTGCCGCATCGCCCGCGACTCCACCGAGCTGTACGGGACGATCGTGGCCGCCGGGATCGTCGCCTGGTTCGCCTTCCAGGCGTTCGAGAACATCGGCATGACCCTCGGCATCATGCCGGTCACCGGCCTGCCGCTGCCGTTCGTGTCCTACGGCGGCTCGTCGATGTTCGCGGTGTGGGTGGCCGTGGGACTACTGCAGTCGATCAAGGTGCAAAGACCCATGTCGGCATAGGTCTCCGGTGGGGGCCGGCCGGGGTCGTCCACCGGGCGGACGGCGGGAACTTCCCGGCCATTCACCCAGAGCGGCCCCTGCCGCGCCGCCCCGCGGGCCACTAGATTCAATTCATGGCGGATGAGAAACGCGAGATCGAGCGCAAGTACGAGTCCGACGACAGTGGGCTGCCCGACCTGACCGGCGTCGGCAGGGTGGCGGCCGTCCTGGACAAGGGCATGGTGGAACTCGACGCCACCTACTACGACACCGCAGACGAACGCCTGGCCGCCGCCGCCCTCACACTGCGCCGCCGCACCGGAGGCGCGGATGCCGGCTGGCATCTGAAGTTCCCGGTCGAACCGGGCGTGCGCGACGAGATACGCGCCCCGCTCTCCGACACCGTGCCCGAGGAGATCGCCGCCCTCGTGCGCTCCCGCGTCCGCGACGCCGAGCTGATCCCGCTGGTCCGGCTGCGCTCAGCCCGCGACGTGCGCCACCTCGTCGACGCCGAGGGCACCCTGCTCGCCGAGGCCAGCGTCGACGCCGTGACCGCCGAGCGCCTCGGCGGCAAGGGCGGCGCCGCCCAGTGGACCGAGATCGAGGTGGAACTCGCCGAAGACGGCGACCCCGCCTTCCTCGACCAGGTGGAGAAACGGCTGCGCAGAGCCGGCGTACGCCCCTCGGCGTCGCCGTCGAAGCTCGCCCGCGCCCTGGAGCAGACCGGCGGCCGGCGCCCCGGGAACGACACACCGGCACCGCCGCAGACGGCCGGTGACCACGTCCTCGCCTATCTGCGGACCCAGCGGGACGTGCTGGTCGAGCTCGACCCCGCCGTCCGCCGGGGCGTGCCCGACTCCGTGCACCGTATGCGAGTCGCCACCCGCCGCGCCCGCAGCACCCTGCGCACCTTCCGCTCCGTCCTCGACCGTACCGTCACCGACCCCCTCGGGGCCGAGCTCAAGTGGCTCGCGGCCGAGCTCGGGGTCGACCGCGACCACGAGGTGATGGCCGAACGCCTGACGGCCGCCCTCGACGCCCTCCCGCCCGACCTGGTCGTCGGACCACTGCCCGAGCGCCTCGCGTCGTGGGCCGAGGCCCGGCACAGCGGCGCGCACGCCCACCTCACCGGCGTCCTGGACTCCCGCCGCCATCTCACCCTTCTCGACACCCTGGACACCCTCCTCGCCGACCCGCCGCTGCGGAAGGCGGCCGCGCAACCACCGGAGAAGGTGCTGGCCAAGGCCGTACGCAAGGACCTGGCCAGGCTCTCCGCACTGATCGAGCAGGCGCTCGGCGCCCCGCCCGGCCAGGAGCGCGACGTCGCCGTGCACGAGGCCCGCAAGAAGGCCAAGCGCACCCGGTACGCGGCCGAGGCGGCAACCCCGGCCCTGGGAGGACCGGCACGTTCCCTCACCAAGTCCATGAAGTTGCTCACCACCCTGCTCGGCGACCACCAGGACAGCGTCATGACCCGCCTGACCCTGCGCGAGCTGTCCGCGGTGGCCCACGCGGCGGGGGAGAGCACGTTCACCTACGGCCTGCTGTACGGCCGCGAGGAGGCACGGGCGGCACAGGTGGAGGCGGACCTGCCCGGAGTGTGGAAGGCGGCCGGCTCCGGGGCGGCCCTCTGAGCGGTCGGGGGAGCGCCTCGGCCGGGTTAGGCTTGATGGTCACCCCTGTCAGCTCATGAAGGTTCGCGAGATGCCTGTCGAGTCGGTTTTCCCGCAGCTCGAAGCTCTGCTTCCCCACGTGCAGAAGCCGATCCAGTACGTCGGTGGAGAGCTCAACTCCACCGTCAAGGACTGGGAAGAGTGCGATGTCCGGTGGGCGCTCATGTACCCGGACGCGTACGAGGTCGGCCTGCCCAACCAGGGCGTCCAGATCCTCTACGAGGTCCTCAACGAGCAGGAGGGCGTCCTCGCCGAGCGCACGTACAGCGTGTGGCCGGACCTGGAGGCGCTGATGCGCGAGCACGGCGTCCCGCAGTTCACGGTCGACACCCACCGCCCGGTGAAGGCCTTCGACGTGTTCGGCCTCAGCTTCTCCACGGAGCTGGGCTACACGAACATGCTCGCCGCCCTGGACCTCGCCGGGATCCCCCTGGAGTCCCGGGACCGCACCGACGACGACCCGGTCGTGCTGGCCGGCGGCCACGCGGCGTTCAACCCGGAGCCGATCGCCGACTTCATCGACGCGGCGATCCTCGGCGACGGCGAGCAGGCCGTCCTCGACATGACCCGGATCATCCGCGCGTGGAAGGCCGAGGGCCGCCCCGGCGGCCGCCAGGAACTCCTGTTCCGCCTGGCGAAGACCGGCGGGGTGTACGTTCCGGCGTTCTACGACGTCGAGTACCTGCCGGACGGCCGTATCGCCCGCGTCGTCCCGAACCGCTCCGGCGTCCCGTGGCGGGTCAGCAAGCACACGGTCATGGATCTGGACGAGTGGCCGTACCCCAAGCAGCCGCTGGTCCCCCTCGCCGAGACGGTCCACGAGCGCATGTCGGTGGAGATCTTCCGGGGCTGCACCCGGGGCTGCCGCTTCTGCCAGGCGGGCATGATCACCCGCCCGGTCCGCGAGCGCTCGATCACGGGCATCGGCGAGATGGTCGACAAGGGTCTGAAGGCGACGGGCTTCGAGGAGGTGGGCCTGCTCTCCCTGTCCTCGGCGGACCACTCGGAGATCGGCGACATCGCCAAGGGCCTGGCGGACCGCTACGAGGACGACAAGGTCGGCCTCTCCCTCCCCTCCACCCGGGTCGACGCCTTCAACATCGACCTGGCGAACGAACTGACCCGCAACGGCCGCCGTTCGGGCCTGACCTTCGCCCCCGAGGGCGGCTCGGAGCGCATCCGCAAGGTCATCAACAAGATGGTCTCGGAGGAGGACCTGATCCGTACGGTCGCCACGGCGTACGGCAACGGCTGGCGCCAGGTGAAGCTGTACTTCATGTGCGGCCTGCCGACCGAGACGGACGAGGACGTCCTCCAGATCGCCGACATGGCGACGCGCGTCATCCAGAAGGGCCGCGAGGTCTCGGGGTCCAACGACATCCGCTGCACGGTCTCCATCGGCGGGTTCGTGCCCAAGCCGCACACCCCCTTCCAGTGGGCCCCGCAGCTGTCGGCGGAGGAGACGGACGCCCGCCTGGAGAAGCTCCGCGACAAGATCCGCGGCGACAAGAAGTACGGCCGCTCCATCGGCTTCCGCTACCACGACGGCAAGCCGGGCATCGTCGAGGGCCTTCTCTCCCGCGGCGACCGCCGTATCGGCGCCGTCATCCGCGCGGTCTACGACGACGGCGGCCGCTTCGACGGCTGGCGCGAGCACTTCTCCTACGACCGCTGGATGTCCTGTGCCGTCAAGGCCCTGGCCCCCTACGGCGTGGACCTCGACTGGTACACCACCCGCGAGCGCACCTACGAGGAGGTCCTCCCCTGGGACCACCTCGACTCCGGCCTCGACAAGGACTGGCTGTGGGAGGACTGGCAGGACGCCCTCGACGAGACGGAGGTCGAGGACTGCCGCTGGACTCCGTGCTTCGACTGCGGCGTCTGCCCGCAGATGGATACGGCCATACAAATCGGCCCGACCGGCGAGAAGTTGCTGCCGCTGACGGTCAAGAACGCGGGTCCGACGCCGGCTTCGAGCGGTCACGCGCACTGAGGTGGGCGGGGAACTCCATCGGGTGATGGAGGCGCCGGTCGGGGTGAGTGAGGAGGTGGCTGCTGCGCTGGCTGCGGCCGGCGCTTCGGTCCCTCGTCCGTCGGCGCCGCTGGCGCCCTCCCGCGCTCCGCTGCCGAGCCCAAGGAGCGCCTCGCGGATCGTCTCCGAGGTGGAGTGGGTTCGAGGTCCGTACCAGCTTGTGCGTGGCTGCGTGGCTCCGCGAACCTCCGCCGAGCTGCCCGGCAACAGCGCGTAGGAGGTCTCGTTGGCGGGTTGCTGAAGCTGGTCAAGCTCGGCAAGGTTGAGGAGCCATGCAGAAGATCGGATACCGGCCGCCGTCGTGGAGAATTCGCAGGCGGTCATTCTCGCAGTCGGCGATGACACCGGGGCGGTCCCTCGAACGTGACCCGCATGCCGGCGTGCACGGTCAGTCCGTAGCTGGTGCGGATGCGCTCGTTTGAGGGGCCGGCTGGAATCCCACTCGATCCGTTGGGCCGTCCGGGTGCCTGGTGTGGACATGATGGCCGCTCGTTGAAACCGACCACTCCCTGCTCGGGTTGACCTGCTCAGTCGATCTCCTCACCCATACGGCACCTGACCTGTGAGCGGACGCCACAGTCGCAGTCCGGCTGGCCAGTGGTTGGAGAAGCTGCCTCGCATGCCATGCCCGGCGGGCACGTAGCGCCTTTGGCTGCTTCTATGGCGGAAGTGCGAAGGGAGACGCTGGTGTCTGTGGCCCGGTCGTTGTCGCCTGAGAGCGTGACCGAGCTGACCCGGGCGCTGGACCTGAGCGGGGTGTTCGCCAACGGCACGCTCGGCGGGGTGCTGGCCCGGGCCAGTCGTCTGGATCTTTTCGGCTTCCTGGTCATCGGCATCGTCTCCGGCCTGGGCGGTGGGATCCTCCGCGACACCCTGTTGCAGCACGGCACGCCCGTGGCCTTGACCGACTACACCTATCTCACGGTCGCCACTGCCGGTACGCTGCTGGCTTTCGTAGCCGATCTGAGTCGCCACACGTCCGGTTGGGCCTTCACCCTCCTGGATGCCTCGGCGCTGAGCGTCTGGGCGGTCGCCGGGGCGCAGAAGACGCTCGCTGTCGGCCTGGGGTGGCTGCCGGCCGTGCTGCTGGGGACCATCACAGCGGTGGGCGGCGGGGCGATCCGGGACCTGCTGCTCGCGCGGACCCCTTCCGTCTTCGGCGGCACGCCGTTGTACGCGACCGTCGCGATCGTGGTGAGCGCGGTGATGGTGGTCTGCAGCCGGTTCGGCGCGTTCACCGTAGGCGTCCTGGCCGGAATCACGGTTGGCATCTCGCTGCGGCTGGCCGCGTTCCACTGGGGCTGGAAGCTGCCGGGCAGCCGCGACTGGCGGCCGGGGTCGGCCAAGGACCGGGATCCCTGAGGTGAACGGGCGCTGCGATCACCCACCGAGAGGGAGGAAGGAGTAACAGCCATGACGCTCAAGGACACCGCGGATGCTGTCCTGGCCGGGCTCGGTGACATCCGCTCCGAGCTCGAAGAGGTCTACAAGGACCTGCACGCCCACCCCGAGTTGGGACACCAGGAGCACCGCACCGGGACCCGGGTGGCGGAACGCCTGAGAAACTGCGGTTACCAGGTGCACGAGGGGATCGGCGGCACTGGTGTGGTCGGTGTGCTGTCCAACGGAGAGGGTCCGACCGTTTTGCTGCGGGCCGACATGGACGGTCTGCCGGTCCGTGAGGAGACCGGTCTGACCTACGCCAGCACGGCTGAAGCCATGGACGCTTCCGGCCGCCGGGTGCCCGTGGCGCATGCCTGCGGTCACGACATGCACGTCGCCTGTCTGTTGGGGGCTGCGTGGCTCATGGCCGCCGCGCCGGGGGCGTGGCAGGGCACGCTGGTGGCGTTGTTCCAGCCTGCCGAGGAGCCGGGGGACGGTGCTGACCGGATGCTCGCCGACGGGCTGACCGACCGTGTTCCTCGCCCGGACGTCGCCTTCGCCCAGCATGTGCTTCCCTATCCGGCTGGGCAGGTCGGTACGCGCGGCGGGTCCTTTCTTTCCGCGGCGGACAATGTGAAGATCACTGTCCATGGCCGGGGCGCTCATGGCTCGGCACCCCAGGCTGCCATCGACCCGGTGGTGATCGCCTCGATGATCGTCGTCCGGCTCCAGACGATCGTCTCGCGCGAGCTGGCCGCCACCCAGCCGGTCGTGGTCACGGTGGGTTCCGTCCAGGCGGGCTCGAGCGGCAACGTGATTCCGGAGTCGGCCGAACTGCTGGTGAACGTGCGCACGTACGACGACGAGACCCGGCGGGCCGTGCTGGCAGCTGTGCGGCGCATCGTCCATGCCGAGTGTGACGCCTCCGGGGCGACTCGTGCGCCGCAGATCGAGGAGGGCACCCGCTTTCCGCCGACCGTCAACGACGGCGTGGTGACCCGTGAGGTCTCAGTCGCTTTCGCCGCGCTGTTCGGAGACCGCGCGGTCACTGTCGAGCTGCAGAGCGCCAGCGAGGACTTCAGCCGGATCCCGGATGCCTTCGGCACCCCGTATACCTACTGGGCCCTGGGCGGCGTCGATCCGGACTGCTACCGGGCCGCTTTGCAACGCGGCACCGTGGCCCAGGAGATCCCGGTCAACCACAGCCCCCGCTTCGCGCCGGTCCTGCAGCCCACACTGGACACTGGCGTCCAGGCCCTGGTCACAGCCGCACTCACGCGCCTCGGGAAACCGACTCGCACGAGCTGATGAGCTTCCGGCCGGTTCGCCTCTGATCCCCAGCACAGCAGCAATCGACCGCCTCGCGGCGCCCGCGCGGCTTGCACGGATGTGGTTCTCGACGCCCACTGTGCCGGCGCCGAAGAGTGCGGGCGGGCCACGGTGGACGCACGCAGTCACCTGGACGGACCTGTCAGCACGCGCTCCGCCCCCGACCGTGGTTTCGTTCCTTGCACAACTCCCTGCCCGTCCGAGCGGGCGATACGAAAGAACGTAATACGCGCATTGAATCGAGGAACAGATGACGACGTACCGGGTCGGGTACTTGGTGGGAAGTCTGGCGACTCACTCCATCAATCGGACGCTCTCAAAGGCTCTGATTCGGCTGGCCCCTGCTGATTTGGAATTCTTTGAGATTCCGATCAAGGATCTTCCCCTCTATAGTTACGACTACGACAGCGACTATCCTGCCGAGGGTAAGGCCCTCAAGGATGCCATCGCCTCCGCAGACGCCCTCCTATTTGTGACCCCTGAGTACAACCGATCGATTCCGGGCGCACTCAAAAACGCCATCGACTGGGCCAGTCGCCCCTGGGGGAGCAACTCATTCGCGCACAAACCCTCCGCTGTGATCGGAGCGTCGCCGGGTGCCCTCGGCACTGCCCTCGCCCAGCAGAGTCTGCGCGGTGTCCTAAGCTTCTGCGACTCGCCGCAAATGAATGCACCGGAGGCCTATGTCAGATTCAAGGCCGATGTTTTCACCAGCAACGGTGAAGTCGTCGACGAGCATACGGAACGTTTCCTCCGAGATTTCATGGAGGAATTCCGGGATCACGTTGTCCGGGTTCTTACGGTGCTCCCGCGAAAATCCTGACTCGTACAGATTTGTATTCGTTGCGATCAGTAAGAGGCAACACGAAAGGTTCATGCGGGTCGGCTGCGGATGAACGAAGAGCGCTTCTACCTGTATCCCACGGAACGTGTAGTAGTCGTTCTGGATGACGAAGAAGAAACTATCGATTGAAGCCGTAAGGGACTACGGCGCCTTTCGCACCCTGCGCCCTGGTCTTCCCGGCGCTGGCGAAGGAGGCGGACATGGGGCATGCGGCCGCCGACCTGGACGATCTGACCGCCTTCCTGGCTCGCCTCACCGCCTTGCTGCTGCGTTCTTCCGGTGAGGGCGCCTACTCCATCGAGCGAGCTGTGGACACCAGCGCTCAGGCCTTCGGAGGCCAGGCGTCCGTAGTCCTCGTGCCTGAAGCGGCCGTGCTCTCGATCGTCGCGGCCGACGGCCGGATGCGCACCGTCTGTGTGCACGGCTTCCCGGAGGTGTTCCGGCTCGATCAAGCCGCGGCACTCAAGCCCTTCCTGGCCGACGTAAAGACGGGCCAGCTCGGGGTAGCCGAGGCCAACCGCAGGCTGGCACGCATCGAAGCCGCACCGCCGCCGTACCCCTGTTGGCTTAAGTTCCTCGGCGTTCTGCTGTTCTCCCTGGGCTTCGCCCCGCTGGTCCAGCCCACCTGGTACGAGACCACCACCACAGCCGTCCTGGGTGCGATCGCCGCGGCACTCGTGGTCGCCGCCGTTCATGCGCCGCGACTGTCCAAAATTCTCCCCCTGGTGGTCTCGGCCGTCGTCTCCGTCGTCACCATCGAAGTGTTTGCCGGCGATCCGGCACACGGCGGCCCGGTCCTGTTGATGCTCCCGGCGCTGTTCTATTTCGTCCCCGGTGACTTCCTGAGCGCATCGACCACCGAGCTCGCTGTCGGCCTCATCACCACCGGCGCGATCCGGCTTGTCTACTCCGTATTCCTGCTCGTTCAGCTCTACCTTGGCGTCCTGATGGGCATTTTTGTCACCGGCACCCCCCTCAACGCCCTCTTCGACACCGCTGCCAGAGCCGACCTACCCAAGTGGGCACTGATCCTGGGCGGGATCGCCTTCACCGCTGGCACGGTCCTGGCCTTCGCGATTCCCCACCGTTTCTTCGGGACTCTCCTCGTGCTGGTTTACGCCACCGTCGGGGTGCAGTCACTGTTCACCAAGCTGATCCGGGAGACCGGGGGCACATTCGTCGCTGCCGTGGTGCTGGCCGCCGCAGCCAATCTGCTGGACCGCAACCCCGCCTGCCCACCTCGATTGATCCTGATCCTTCCTGGCTTCTTCACCCTCACCGTCGGCTCGCTGGGCCTGCGCGGCCTGACCACCCTGGCCGGGGGCTATGTCATCGAAGGCTTCCAGGACCTGCAGAAGCTCATCACGATCGTCACCGCTATCGCGATCGGACTGGTCGTCGGCATGGCACTCACGCATTCCCGCACCACAACACGGCCCGAACCTCCCCATGCCTCGTCGACGTCCCAGCGATCGCCCTGACCACCCGTTTCACCGCACCGCCCACGGCAACTCATGGCTGGACCGTGGACAGTGGCGCCTGCGTCCTGGCCGGCCGTGCGACCGTTTGGCGGTCAAGAACGCAGGTCAGGAGCCTGCTCCGACTGGCCACGCCCATTGGCGCGAGCGAGGCACTCGATCGGGTGACGCCGCCGGGGATGAACGAGGAGGTGGTGGCTGCGGTCGGTGGTGTGTGTCCCCGCCCGCCAGCGACGCAGGCGGTGCCTCGCGCGCCGTTGCCGCATGGTGGTGTGGGTCTGAAACCTGCCAGCCTATGAGCTCGTAACACGATCTTGTGGATGTGTGCTGGCCGGCCGTGACCAGTGCGGACCCTTCCGCCGTTCGTGGAGTGTGGGGAACCGGCCGTGGATCGTGGACGACGACTCGTGGGTGCTTATCGAGTCGCTGGTGTCGCCTTGGTCGCAGAAGGCGCCTGTCCGGAGGCCGGTGGACGACCGGGCTGCGCCTGCAGGGCACTTGTACAGAGCCGGCTCCGGCCCACACGTCACATGAAAGAGAGGCTCGCCGTGGCCCGGAATGCGACAACGGCTCCAGCCTCACAGCCCTCAAGGCCGACCCCCATGCTCCCGAGTCCCCTCGAACGCGAGGGCCGGTATGGCGACCTCGGCCGGTCATGCACGCCTGCCTCGGACACCGACGGACGACACGCCGGACAAGCCAGGCGCAGCCCCGACTGTTCGTCTCTGGCTCACGTCGGGGCTCGTGACTGCGCCATGACGCGGACGCGTTGGCTCATGTCCGGGCTCTGCGCCATGACGCGTTGACGAGGGCCCGGACCGGCGTGACCGGGTTCCTCGGGTCCGGTCCGGTTCGCGGGGATCCGTGCCCGGGTGCGGTGCTGTAGGGCGAGTGACAGACTGGAGCATCCGAGTCGGTGGTCCGTGACGGAGGAGTCCGGACCACCCTGAGGTTTCTGATGACTTCTGACACTCGGTAGAGCAGGCCGGAACGGAGATGCCGTCGTGACCCGGCCGGGCTGATCTGTTCCCCACCCGAGCGGACTCGTGACCTGTGTGCGTGACCTGTGTACCGGTCCGGAGGGCTCGCGTACCCGTGCCGCGGACGGGCCGGATCACCGCTGTTGCGGAGGGTGGTGGGCGGGGTTGCAATCAAGTGTGAGGGTCTTGGGCAACCACGTGTCCGCGGGCCGCCCCGCGCCCGGTACAGGGGCGGGTCGCAAGGGGCTCAAGAACGACGCCCTGGGCATGTTCTCCTCGGTGGCCGTGGGCCTCGCCTCCACCGCCCCGGCGTACAGCCTGGCCGCCACGCTGGGCGTCATCGTGGCCGGGGTCGGACTGCAGGCCCCGATCGTCATCATGCTGGCGTTCATCCCCATGCTGCTGGTCGCGTACGCCTTCCGGGAGCTCAACACGAGCAACGCCGACTGCGGAACCACCTTCACCTGGGCCACCCGCGCCTTCGGGCCGCGCATCGGGTGGATGGGGGGCTGGGGTCTCATCGTCGCCAACATCATCGTCATGGCGAGCCTCGCCGAGGTCGCCGCCGCCTACGGCTTCCGGCTGGTGGGCCTCGACCAGCTGGCGGAGAGCCGGCTGTGGACCACCGCGGTGGGCATGGGCTGGATCGTCGTACTGACCGGTGTCTGCTACGTCGGCATCGAGTTCTCGGCGGCCGTACAGCGCTGGCTGGTGTGTCTGGAAGTGGCGGTGCTGCTGCTCTTCGCCGTCGCCGCGCTGGTCAGGGTCTACACCGACCCTCCGGCCACGGCGATCCATGTGTCGGCGTCCTGGTTCGACCCGTTCGAGGTGTCCTCGGCACGGGCCCTGACCTCGGGTGTTCTCGCGGGGGTCTTCATCTACTGGGGCTGGGACACCGCGTTCGCGGTGAACGAGGAGACCGTCGACAGCGGCCGCATCCCCGGGCGCGCCGCGATCCTGGCCACGGTGCTGCTGCTGGTCATGTACGGGCTGGTGTCCACCTCTTCGCAGGCGTTCGCGGGAGTCGGCACCACCGGCATCGGGCTCGGCAACGCGCGCAACTCGGACGATGTGCTCTCCGTGCTGGGTGAGGCCGTGTTCGGGAACCAGGGCGCCGGGCTGCTGCTGGCGCGACTGCTGATCCTCATGGTGCTGACCTCGGCGCTGGCCTCTGCCGGGACCACCATCCTGCCCCTGGCCAGGACCGTCTTCGCCATGGCGGTCCACAAGGCCGTCCCCGCCAAGTTCGCCCGGGTCCACCGCAGGTTCCTCACCCCGACCTGGGGGACCGTGGGCATGGGAGCGGCCTCGCTCGCCCTCTACGTGCTGATGACGGCGATCAGCCGGAACGTACTGGCCGACACGATCGACTCGGTCGGTCTCGCGATCGCCTTCCAGTACGCGGTGACCGGTTTCGCCTGTGTCTGGTACCACCGGAAGGTCCTCACCGACAACGCCGGAAACCTGGTCCTCAAGGGGGTGCTGCCGGGCCTCGGCGGGCTGATCATGGCCCTGCTGTTCGTGTATGCCGCCTTCGTGGTCTACGCCGACCCCGGTTACGGCGCGACCGCCGTCGACGTGCCGCTGATCGGCCGGACGGGCGGGGTCACCGTGCTGGGGCTGGGTGCCCTGCTGGTCGGTGTCCTGCTGATGCCGGTGGTCACCCGTGGGCACACCGTGGCCCTCAAACTCCAGCGGAGCCTGCTTCCGCGCCGGCTGCCGCGGCACGCCGCCGTCGACGCGGCGAGCCGCTACCTGCCCGCCGACAGCGGGTCCGGGGTGGGTGGCGACTGGTACGACGTCATCCCGCTGTCGGGCACCCGGGTCGGTCTGGTCGTCGGGGACGTACTCGGTCACGGGCTGCGGGCCGCGGCCACCATGGGACGCCTGCGCACGGGTGTACGTGTCCTGGCCCGGCTCGACCTGAGCCCGGACGAACTCCTGTCCCGTCTCGCCGATCTGGTCGAGGAGAGCGCGCGCGAGGGTGGGCCCCGCCGCGGCCGGGGCTGGACGCGACCGCACACCGACGAGGCGCTCGGCGTGACCTGCCTGTACGCGGTCTACGACCCCGTCTCGGGACAGTGCAGCCTGGCGCGGGCCGGGGACCTGGTGCCGGCGGTGGTCGACCCGCGCACGGGCCTCGTCCACCGGCCGCGGGTGCCGCCCGGACCGCCGCTGGGCATCGGCGGACTGCCCTACCAGAGCACGGAACTGGACCTCGCGCCGGGCACTCTCGTCGCTCTCTTCACGGACGGCCTCCTGCAGGCGGCCGTGGACCGGGAGGCCGGGCTCACCCAACTGGCGCGCGTCCTCACCGGCGCCCGGGCGACCCTGGGAGCGCTGTGCGACAGGGTGGTGGCCGACCTGCTGCCCGGGCCGGTCGACGTGGACGCGACGCTGCTCCTGGTCCGCACCCGCCTGCTCGACCGGACCCAGTTCGCCGAGTGGTCCGTGTCCCCGGACCCGGCTGCGGTGGCCACCGTCCGTACCGCCGTCGGCAAGCAGCTCAGCGACTGGGAACTGGACGAGCTGGCGTTCACCAGTGAGCTCGTCGTCAGCGAGCTGGTCACCAACGCCATCCGGTACGTCGGCGGTCCGATCCGGGTACGCCTGATCCGCGACCGGGCCCTGATCTGCGAGGTGTCCGACACCGGCCACACCTCGCCCAATCTGCGGTACGCCGCGAGCGAGGACGAGGGTGGGCGGGGCCTGTTCATCATCGCCCAGATGACCCACCGCTGGGGCACGCGGTACACCCCCGGGGGCAAGACGATCTGGACCGAGCAGGACCTGCCGTGACGCCGGCCGGCGGCACCTTGCCGTGCGTCGGTCGCCCGTGGGGCCGGGCCGGCTGTCGGCTCTGATCGGCGCGGGCAGCGGGGTGGCCCTGTACCGGACGCTGCGTGTCCTCCTCGTCCTGCCCGCCGTCGCGCTGTGGCACCGGGTCCCCGCGCCCGTGGGCCGCGTCCTCGCCGTCGTCGCGCGCGAGGCGGGCGACGCCCTCGGGCACGCCTGGCGGATCGCCGGACGATCTCGCGGCTCGGACGTGCTCTCGGGACCCTCTTCCGGTGGATCTTCGCGGAGCCGCTGCGCCGGGTGCACCGGAAGGTCCTCACCCCGGTCGGCCACCTCGTCAGGGACGCCCTCCTGCGGCCCGCCGCCGAGGGCGCGCCCCTGGCGGGCCGGGCCGTGCGCGAGGTGCGGGCCGCTGTCCGCAGGACAGTACGGCAGACGTGCGGCCGTCCGGCGGATGCTGTTCGGCGAGCCGGGGCAGCCGGCCGCTGAGGACCGGCGGGAACCTCAGGGGCCCGCGGCACGTACTCTTGGTAGCAGTACGACCGCTCTCACGAAGGACTAGGACACTGGGCAAGCGACAGCCCGAAGGCCCGCCGCCCGCACCCGCGGTGCAGCGCATCCGACTGCGCTACACCAAGCGCGGCCGCCTGAGGTTCACCAGCCACCGAGACTTCCAGCGCGCCTTCGAGCGTGCGCTGCGCCGCGCCGAGGTGCCCATGGCGTACTCGGCCGGGTTCACGCCGCACCCCAAGGTGTCGTACGCCAATGCCGCACCCACCGGCACGGGCAGTGAGGCGGAGTATCTGGAGATCGCGCTCACCGCACCGCGCGACCCGGAGATTCTGCGCGTCCTCCTCGACGACTCGATGCCCGCCGGGCTCGACATCGTCGAGGCGGTCGAGGCACGGACCTCCGGCCTCGCCGACCGGCTGACGGCCTCCGTCTGGGAGCTGCGGCTGGACGGCGTCGACCCCACCGACGCCGAGCGCGCGGTCGACGCCTTCAACCGGGCCGGGACCGTCGAGGTCCAGCGGATGACCAAGAACGGCGTCCGCACCTTCGACGCCCGCCCGGCCGTGGTGAGCCTGGAAACGCACGGTTCACCGGCTGATAGGCCTGGCGACCAGCCCTGTGCGATACTGCGGCTGGTTGTTCGGCACGTGACGCCTGCCGTACGACCCGACGACGTCCTGTCCGGTCTCCGCGCCGTGGCCGACCTGGCGCCGCCGGTCCCCGCAGCGGTGACCAGGCTGGCGCAGGGGCTGTTCGATGAAGAGACCGGCACGGTGACCGACCCGCTCGCGCCCGACCGCGAGGCAGCCGAGGCCCTGACGGCCCAACCGGCCGCCGCCGCGCCGGCGTCGGCGCCGGAAGGTCCCGCGTAGGGACGGACGTCGTAGCGCCGCCCTTGTACTCGGGAGCCACCTGGGTCGGGCAGCGCACCGACCAGAAGACTTTCGCCAGGCCGTACCGACAAGGCGTACGGAACCGGCGAGACAGGACACAGAGTGCTCCCGTGCGGCGCCCGCGCCCCGGACGGCGGCCATCGCGGATCACGCGGGCCGTGGACGTCACCGGCGTACGGTCCATCGAGACCGACGCCGGACCAGGCGCGGCGCCCGGGAGCCTGACGGGAGAAACGCCCGCATGCTCGAGCCGACCGAACCCAACGAGGGTTCCGAACTGAACACCCCCAGCGACACCCTGCCCCCGCGCAGGCGTCGCCGTGCCGCGTCCCGTCCGGCGGGCCCGCCGGCCACGGCAGGGGCACCCGCCGAGGTGACCGTGCCGGCCATACCGGCGGCGGAGCCGGAGGAGGTCCCGGCCGCCGTCGGTGCCGTCGAGACGGACACCGCCGAAGAGACCGAAGAGGTCGCCGCGGTCGAAGAGACCATCGGGGCCGCCGCGGCCGACGAGACCGCCGGGACGGAAGCCGCCGTCCGGGCGCCCGCCGTGGAGGAGGCCGCTTCCGCCGGTCGTCCGCGGCGCCGGGCGACCCGCCGTGCGTCCGCGCCCGCCGCTGCGCCGACGGCCGCCGAGGCCGCCGAGAGCGTGGTCCCGGTCACGCCCGCCGTCGCCGAGACCGAGAAGCCCGCTGCCGTCCCCGCGGGTGGTGAGGTCGTCGTCGGCGAGGAGGCCGCGCCGCGCCGTACCCGCCGCCGGGCCACCCGCAGCGTCTCCACGCCGACCGGCGTGGGCTCCGGTGCCGCCGAGGCCCCGGCGACCGGCGAGGCCGCCGAGGCCCCTGCCACCGTCGCAGCAGAAGAAGCCGCGCCCGCCGCTCGCCCGCGCCGACGGGTCGCGCGCCGTGCCGCGGCACCCGCGTCCGCCGAGACCGGTGAGTCCGCGGTGGCGTCCGGTGAGGCGGAGGAGGCCCGGGAGGAGGCGCCCGCTGTGGAGGAGGCCGCGTCCGCCGTACGTCCGCGGCGCCGGGCGACTCGCCGTGCGTCCGCGCCCGCCGGTGCGCCGGCCTCCGCCGAGGCCGCCGAGACCGTGGTCCCGGCCACCGCCGCGTCGGACACGGCCGCCGGGGCCGAGAACGCGCCGGAGCAGGCCGCCGCCACGGAGGAGGCCGCGTCCGCCGTACGTCCGCGGCGCCGGGCGACTCGCCGTGCGTCCGCGCCCGCCGGTGCGCCGACGGCCGCCGAACCCGCGGTCCCAGAGGTCCCGGCCGTCGCCGAGCCCGCTGCCGCCGCCGCTGCCGCCGAGGTGAGCGGTGCCGCCGAGGAGACCGCTGCCGGTAGTCCGCGGCGCCGGGCGACCCGCCGTGCGTCCGCGCCCGCCGGTGCGCCGACGCCCGCCGAGGAGGCGCCCGCCGCCGCTGTGGCTGTCCAGGAAACGGAGGAGACGGCGGAAGCCGCCCAGGCGCCGACCGCCGAGGACACGGCCGCGCGCCGCACCCGCCGCCGGGCCACCCGCCGGGCGACCGCGCCCGGCGGTGCTCCCGCCGCCGACATCGCCGAGCCCGCCGAGTCCGAGGAGACCGGCGCCGGCACCCAGACCACGGAGGCCCCCGTCACCACGCACACCACCGAGCCCGCCCCCGCCGCCCAGGCTCCGCAGGGCGCCGACGAGGGGACCGCCCCGCGCCGTGGCCGCCGGCGGGTCGTACGCCCCACGTTCGGCTTCTCCGAGCCGGCACAGCCCGCGCCGGCCGCCGAGAGCGAGGCCGCCGAACCCGAGGCCCGGCGCCGGCCCGCCCGTCCTGCGGTCGCCGTCTTCCAGCCGCCGGTCTTCACCGAGCCCAAGTTCCAGACGCCGGAGCGTGCCGCCGCGGAGGCCGCCGCCGAGGCCACCGAGACGGAGGAGCCCGAGGAGGAGTACGCGGAGGAGCGCGCCGAGCCCGGCACGCGCCGCCGCCGTCGCCGCCG
The DNA here is from genome assembly GCF_059510455.1 of Streptomyces sp. NTD91. Taxonomy (NCBI): domain Bacteria; kingdom Bacillati; phylum Actinomycetota; class Actinomycetes; order Kitasatosporales; family Streptomycetaceae; genus Streptomyces; species Streptomyces sp. NTD91. The sequence goes on along the minus strand of NZ_JCAJZW010000019.1, from coordinate 95,157 downwards.
GGGCGCGCCCGCCGAGGAGACCCGGGCCGCCGAGGCCGCCGTCGAGGAGGAGCCGGAGGAGTCCGCCGAGGGCGAGGAGGCCGAAGAGGCCGAGGAGACGGAGGGTGCCGAGGGCTTCGAGGAGTCCGGTTCGCGGCGCCGTCGCCGTCGTGGCGGTCGGCGTCGCCGTCGCGGGGACGCCGCCGAGGGCGAGGGTGCGGAGGCCGAGGACCTGGCCGCCGAGCAGGCCGAGCAGGACGCCGAGGACACCGCCGAGCAGGAGGAAGAGGACACCGAGGAGGCCCGGGAGGAGGCCGCTTCCTCGACCGCCGGCAGCCGTCGTCGCCGTCGCCGTCGCCGCCGCGCCGGTGACACCTCCGCCGACACCGAGACCGGCGAGGGCGACCCCGAGCGCACCGTCGTCAAGGTCCGCGAGCCCCGCCCGAAGACCGAGCCGTCCGACGAGGTGCAGTCCATCAAGGGCTCGACCCGTCTGGAGGCCAAGAAGCAGCGCCGCCGGGAAGGCCGTGAGCAGGGGCGCCGCCGCGTTCCGATCATCACCGAGGCCGAGTTCCTGGCCCGCCGCGAGGCCGTCGAGCGCGTGATGGTCGTGCGCCAGCACGGCGAGCGCACCCAGATCGGCGTCCTGGAGGACGGCGTGCTCGTCGAGCACTACGTCAACAAGGAGCAGTCGACGTCGTACGTCGGCAACGTCTACCTGGGCAAGGTCCAGAACGTGCTGCCGTCGATGGAGGCCGCCTTCATCGACATCGGCAAGGGCCGCAACGCGGTCCTGTACGCCGGTGAGGTCAACTTCGAGGCGCTGGGCATGTCGGGCGGCCCGCGCCGCATCGAGTCCGCCCTCAAGTCCGGCCAGTCGGTGCTCGTCCAGGTGACGAAGGACCCGATCGGGCACAAGGGTGCCCGTCTGACCAGCCAGGTCTCCCTGCCCGGCCGCTACCTCGTGTACGTGCCCGAGGGCTCGATGACCGGCATCAGCCGCAAGCTGCCCGACACCGAGCGGGCCCGGCTGAAGACCATCCTCAAGAAGATCGTTCCCGAGGACGCGGGCGTGATCGTGCGCACCGCCGCCGAGGGCGCGAGCGAGGAGGAGCTGCGCCGGGACGTCGAGCGGCTGCAGGCGCAGTGGGAGGACATCCAGAAGAAGTCGAAGAACGGCAACGCCCCGACGCTGCTGTACGGCGAGCCGGACATGACCGTCCGGGTCGTGCGCGACATCTTCAACGAGGACTTCTCCAAGGTCATCGTCAGCGGTGACGAGGCCTGGGAGACCATCCACGGATACGTCTCGCACGTGGCCCCGGACCTCGCCGGCCGGCTGCAGAAGTGGACCTCCGAGGTCGACGCCTTCGCCACCCACCGGATCGACGAGCAGCTCGCCAAGGCCCTGGACCGCAAGGTCTGGCTGCCCAGCGGCGGTTCGCTGGTGATCGACCGGACCGAGGCGATGGTCGTCATCGACGTCAACACCGGCAAGTTCACCGGTCAGGGCGGCAACCTGGAGGAGACGGTCACCAGGAACAACCTGGAGGCGGCCGAGGAGATCGTGCGCCAGCTCAGGCTGCGCGACCTCGGCGGCATCATCGTGATCGACTTCATCGACATGGTCCTGGAGTCGAACCGCGACCTGGTGCTGCGCCGCCTGCTGGAGTGCCTGGGCCGCGACCGTACGAAGCACCAGGTGGCCGAGGTGACCTCGCTGGGCCTGGTCCAGATGACCCGCAAGCGGGTCGGCCAGGGCCTGCTGGAGTCCTTCTCCGAGACCTGCGTCCACTGCAACGGCCGCGGTGTCATCGTGCACATGGAGCAGCCGACGGCCGTCGCCGGCGGTGGCGGCAAGCGCAAGAAGCGCGGGCGTGGCGCCGACGCGACCGAGCACGTGCACGAGACCGCCGCCGTGGCCGTGGAGACCGGCGAGGCCGTCGAACCCGAGGTGGAGACCGCCGCCGAGGTGGCCGCCGAGGCCGCCGAGCCGGTGGCCCTCCCGGCTCCCGACTTCGCGCCGGACGAGGAGCTGTACAGCAGCGTCGCCGAGGCGGAGGCGGCGGCCACCCGTGGCCGTACGCGCCGCCGGGCGAGCCGCCGGGCCCAGGCTCCGGCGGGAGCGCCGAAGACGGAAGCCCGGCGGGAAAAGGCCGAGCGGGCCCCGAAGCCCGAGGCCGCCGTGGCCGCCGCCGCACCGACCGCTCAGGAGGTCACCGCCGAGGAGGCGGCAGCCGGCCCGGTGCGTCCGGAGTCCGCCGCCGAGGCCCTCGCCGAGCCGACGGCCGCGGAGGACCAGGTGGTCCGGGCGCCCGAGGCGGAGCCTGCTGAGGAAGCCGCGCCCAAGGGGCGTACGCGCCGACGTGCGACCCGGAAGGCGTCCGCGCCGGCCGGTTCCCCGGTGGGGGCCGAGGCGGCCGTGGTGACGGTCGCTCCCGAGGTCCCGGCCGAGGCGCCCGCAGCGCAGGCGCCGGCCGCCGAGGAGGCGCCCGCCGAGGCACCCGCCCCCGCCGAGGGCGCCGCCCCGGCCCGCCCGCGCCGCCGCGCCGTGCGCAAGGCCACCGCGCCGACCGCGTCCGAGGAGGCGGCCGTCGTGGTCGTCCCGTCGGCCGCGGCGGAGGAGGTCCCGGTCGCCGCGGAGGCGGCCGAGGCGCCCGCCGGCGAGGTGACGGCCGAGGAGGTGGCCGAGGCGACGGCTCCGGCCAAGAAGGCGGCCCGCAAGACCGCCAAGAAGGCCACGGCGAAGAAGGCCGCCGCCAAGAAGACCGCGGCGAAGAAGACCGCGGCCAAGGCCACGGCCAAGAAGACCACGGCCAAGAAGGCGGCCAAGACGGCCACGGCCAAGAAGACCACCACGGTCTCCGCCGCCCCGGACCCCTCCGACGAGGGCTGACACCCGTGATGTGGGGCCGGTCCGGGTGACCGGCCCCACACCCGGCGGGGCCGGTTTGACCCTCCAGGTCATGGCCCCGTAACCTTGACCGTCGGCGTGTCCACTGAGCACGCCACATCCCCGTAAACCTCTTCCTCCCGGGCACGACGTGGGCCGGGAGAGGTCGCCCGTGGTCTTTGTGGGCGGCTGGCCTGCGGGGGTGCCGTTTCTTCGAGCGAAAGAGAGATCCGCGTGTACGCCATCGTGCGCAGCGGTGGTCGCCAGCACAAGGTTGCTGTCGGCGACATCGTTGAGGTTGACAAGATTTCCACCGCCAAGGTTGGCGACACGGTCGAGCTCTCGACCCTGCTCGTTGTCGACGGCGACTCCGTGACCAGCGACCCGTGGGTGCTGGCCGGCATCAAGGTCCAGGCCGAGGTCGTGGACCACCACAAGGGCCAGAAGATCGACATTCTGCGCTACAAGAACAAGACCGGCTACCGCCGTCGGCAGGGCCACCGCCAGCAGTACACGGCGATCAAGGTCACGTCGATCCCCACGGCTGCGAAGTAAGGGACTGAGGAGAAATGGCACACAAGAAGGGCGCATCGTCCACCCGGAACGGTCGCGACTCCAACGCCCAGCGGCTCGGCGTGAAGCGCTTCGGCGGTCAGGTCGTGAGCGCGGGTGAGATCCTGGTCCGCCAGCGCGGCACCCACTTCCACCCCGGCGCCGGTGTCGGCCGTGGCGGCGACGACACGCTGTTCGCCCTGCAGGCCGGTGCGGTGGAGTTCGGTACCCACCGCGGCCGCAAGGTCGTGAACATCGTTCCGGTCGCCTGAACCACCTGATCATCCGATCGGCTGATTCAGCACCGAACGCTTTCGCGAGGCGGACCTCACTTCCCGGTCGGGAAGGCGGGTCCGCCTTTCGCGTGTTACGCAGTAGACATATCCGTACTTCCCTGGAGGCACCGAACCATGACCACCTTCGTGGACCGCGTCGAGCTGCATGTCGCCGCGGGTAACGGAGGTCACGGCTGTGCCTCCGTACACCGCGAGAAGTTCAAGCCGCTCGGCGGCCCGGACGGCGGCAACGGCGGGCGCGGCGGTGACGTGATCCTGACCGTGGACCAGTCGGTCACCACGCTGCTCGACTACCACCACTCCCCGCACCGCAAGGCCACCAACGGCAAGCCCGGCGAGGGCGGTAACCGCTCCGGCAAGGACGGCCAGGACCTGGTCCTGCCGGTGCCGGACGGCACGGTCGTGCTGGACAAGGCGGGCAACGTGCTCGCCGACCTCGTCGGCCACGGCACCTCGTACATCGCCGCGCAGGGCGGCCGGGGCGGCCTGGGCAACGCGGCGCTGGCCTCCGCCCGCCGCAAGGCGCCCGGCTTCGCGCTGCTCGGCGAGCCCGGCGACGTCCAGGACGTCGTGCTGGAGCTGAAGACCGTGGCCGACGTGGCCCTGGTCGGCTATCCGAGCGCCGGCAAGTCCTCGCTGATCTCGGTGCTCAGCGCGGCCAAGCCGAAGATCGCCGACTACCCGTTCACCACGCTCGTGCCGAACCTCGGTGTCGTCACCGCCGGTTCGACCGTCTACACCATCGCCGACGTGCCGGGTCTGATCCCGGGCGCCAGCCAGGGCAAGGGCCTGGGTCTGGAGTTTTTGCGGCACGTGGAGCGGTGCAGCGTGCTGGTGCACGTGCTCGACACCGCCACCCTGGAGTCCGAGCGTGACCCGGTCTCCGACCTCGACGTCATCGAGGAGGAGCTGCGGCAGTACGGCGGCCTGGACAACCGGCCCCGGATCGTGGTCCTGAACAAGGTCGACGTGCCCGACGGCAAGGACCTCGCCGAGATGGTCCGCCCCGACCTGGAGGCCCGCGGCTACCGCGTGTTCGAGGTGTCGGCCGTCGCCCACATCGGCCTCAGGGAGCTCTCCTTCGCGCTCGGTGAGCTGGTCGCCGAGGCGCGCGCCGCGAAGCCGAAGGAGGAGGCGACGCGGATCGTCATCCGGCCCAAGGCCGTGGACGACGCGGGCTTCACCGTCACCCGCGAGGAGGTCGGCGGCGAGCCGCTGTTCCGGGTGCGCGGCGAGAAGCCGGAGCGCTGGGTGCGGCAGACCGACTTCAACAACGACGAGGCCGTGGGCTACCTCGCCGACCGTCTTGGCCGCCTCGGTGTGGAGGAGGAGTTGATGAGGGCGGGCGCCCGGGCCGGGGACGGCGTCGCCATCGGCCCCGAGGACAACGCGGTCGTCTTCGACTGGGAGCCGACGGTCATGGCCGGCGCGGAGATGCTGGGCCGCCGCGGCGAGGACCACCGGTTCGACGCGCCGAGGCCCGCGGCCCAGCGCCGCCGGGACAAGCAGGCCGAGCGGGACGAGGTGCTGCGGGCGTACGGCGAGTTCGACCCGTTCGAGTAGGCGTGGTCCGCCGCCGTGGCCGTCCGGCGGCTCGGTGCGCGGCCGCCCCGCCGGGACTCGGGGGCGGCGGCCCCGGCATGAACGCCGGCCGAACACCAGGCGTGTTCCGGGGCGAACCCGCACCACCTCGGTGAGTCAACTGTGGCGCGCGGAGAGGTACTTGAGCCTTGCCGCGCCGCATTCTCCTGGCTGCACGACTCCCGGAGCCGGCGTGTGGCGCTCGGCCCGGGCCGTACGACCGCACAGGGCTCCTGTCCGGTGACCGCGGGCACACTCGGCACGACCGTCTCCGGTGCGGGCCTCGGCGAGGCTTTTCCCGCTCCGGCCCGGCCGGTGACGATCCGCCGTTGCGCGCACGGATCAGCACCGCGTTCTTCGCTCCCGCTAACCGGCCTCTTACCCCCACCGAGACCGAAATGCTGCGGAATCTTAATATCGAATTCGACGGCAATGGGCACTCCGGCGAGCCGTATTGCCGTTTTGTCCGGGGCGGCGTGGCGCCCTCTATGAAGCACCCGTGTCCTGCCGCGTTCGGGGACGTGAAGATCGCGTTTCCGGCGCGGAGCGGGGGGACCGGTGCCGGGTCGGCGGGGCGGATCAGCGCGCCGACCTGCGCATGCTCGCGTGCCGCTGCGCGAAGCGGCGCGGGCGGTGCCGAACGGCTCCGCGAACAGTTCTGCGAGCAGGCCCGTGCCGGGCCTGTGCACTTACTCACAGCGAATTCACAGGGTGTTGGCGGAGCCCGGGTCCAATCACCCCGGGTGCAAGGTGAATGACAGGTTGCGCTCACATATGCATGGGATGTCGCTCACCTTGCACTGCGCTTACCTAAAGTGGGAACATTTCACGGTTCCCTGACGCCCCAAGGTAGGTCATCTGTGTCCCAGCACATAGCCAAGCCCCGAACCACCGCAGTGATCCTGGCCGGTGGCACCGGTCAGCGGGTGGGTCTGTCGATCCCCAAGCAGCTGCTGAAGATCGCCGGCAAGGCAGTCATCGAGCACACACTGACCACCTTCGAGAAGGCCGACTCCATCGACGACGTCATCGTGCTGATGGCGCCGGGCTACGTCCCGGACATCGAGAAGATCGTCGCCAAGGCCGGCTTCACCAAGGTGAAGAGGATCATCGAGGGCGGCTCCACGCGGAACGAGACCACCGAGCGCGCCATCTCGGCGCTGGGCGAGGGACTTGCCGAGGGCGAGGACCTCAACGTCCTCTTCCACGACGCCGTACGCCCCCTGCTCTCGCAGCGCGTCATCGACGACTGCGTGGCCGCGCTGGAGCGTTACCAGGCCGTGGACGTCGCCATCCCGTCCGCGGACACCATCATCGTCACGCGCACGCACGGCCAGGACGGCGAGTTCATCACCGAGATCCCGGACCGCTCCCGGCTGCGCCGCGGCCAGACCCCGCAGGCCTTCAAGCTGTCCACGGTCCGCCGCGCCTACGAGGTCGCCGCCGGTGACCCCAACTTCCAGGCAACGGACGACTGTTCCGTCGTGCTCAAGTACCTCCCGGACGTGCCGATCCACGTCGTCGCGGGTGACGAGTACAACATGAAGGTGACCCAACCGGTCGACGTCTTCATCGCCGACAAGCTCTTCCAGCTCGCCTCCACCGCCGCCCCCGAGCAGAACGGCGAGGACGCCTACCGCGAGCTCCTGACGGGCAAGACGCTCGTCATCTTCGGCGGCTCCTACGGCATCGGCAAGGACATCGCCGAACTCGCCGAGTCCTACGGCGCGAACGTCTACGCGCTCGGCCGCTCCACCACCGGCACCCACGTGGAGAACCCGGAGGAGGTCGACGACGCGCTGTCCAAGGCGTACGCGGAGACCGGCCGGATCGACTGCGTCGTCAACACCGCGGGCGTGCTGCGCATCGGCAAGCTCGCCGAGACCGACAACGCCACCATCGAGGAGGCGCTGAAGGTCAACTACCTTGCCCCGGTGCAGATCGCGCGCTCCAGCTACAAGTACCTCGCCGAGACCAAGGGGCAGCTGCTTCTCTACACGTCCAGCAGCTACACCCGCGGCCGCGCCGAGTACTCCCTGTACTCCTCCACCAAAGCGGCCATGGTGAACCTCACTCAGGCGCTGTCGGACGAGTGGGCCGGCGACGGCATCCGCGTCAACTGCATCAACCCCGAGCGCACCGCCACCCCGATGCGCACCAAGGCCTTCGGGCAGGAGCCCGCGGGCACGCTGCTGTCCTCCGAGGCCGTGGCCCGTACGTCCCTCGACGTGCTGCTGTCGGAGCTGACGGGGCATGTCATCGACGTCCGTCAGCAGGACCCGACGGCGGGTGCGGCCAACGCGTCCGGCTTCGAGCAGGCGCTGGCCACTGTTCTGGACCGCCAGGACGGTATGTAATAATTCGTTCAATAGCTATTAAGAATTTCAGGCCTCTGCCGTCGTTCGTTCACCGGGCGTTAGCAGAGGCCTGAATCCGTACATCTTCTGAATTACCGGCACCTCTCCGGCATAAACAACAAAAACCGGCACTCCCCTCCCAGAGCAGGTTTCTCCGTGATATCCACCGCTATTCGCGTCGCCCGGGTGGGCAGCGCGGCCGAGCTGACCGCGGCGGCCCTCATGATCCTGGGCTTCCCGGCGCTCATGCTGGCCGCGCTCGTCCCGAGCGTTCCCCTCTTCGCGGTCCTGGCCGCCGTGACGTACCTGGCGGACCACTATCTGCACCGCAAGGACAGCTATCTGATCAACCGCCTCAGCAAGATCCGGGCGGGTCTGTCGATCCGCTTCCTGATCCGGCAGCTGCTGCTGATCCTGCTGCTGGCCCGCCTGTCGCACGCGGACGACCTGATCTTCTACGGCGCCGTCGCCTGCTTCATCGCCTTCTACGGCCTGCAGGCCCCGCACGGCGCACTGGTCACCCTCATCCGCAGCCGCCGCCGGATGCCGGTCGCCACCCGCAACATCGACCTCAAGTCCCGGATCCGCATCCCGGACGCCCCACCACGCGGCCTGCTGCACCGCAGTGCGGAGAAGATGCTGCACCTCGACCTGTTCGCGATGACCGGCATCCTGTTCTCCGCCGGGCAGGACTCGCCCGCCACCCCGGGCTTCACCGGCATCGGCCTCACCGTCGGCCTCGGCGTCCTGTACGTGCTGGTGCTCGTACCGTACGTGCGCGGCCGGAAGCTCCCGCCGAAGGCCGAGGTCGTCCTCGCCGCCGTCGACGACTGGCTGGCCTCCTACCGTCCGGAGACGGTGCTGTACTTCTCGGGCTCCAAGGACTCCGCGTACCAGGTCAACATGTGGCTGGAGACGATGGAGCAACTGGACAGCCGGCCGCTGATCATCCTGCGCGAGCGGGTCATCCTGAACAACCTCGCGCCGACCACGGTCCCCGTCATCTGCGTGCCCGGAGGGGTGCACCTGATGAACCTGGACCTGTCGACCGTGCGTGTGGCCCTGTACGCCGCGAACGTCGGCAAGAACATCCACATGCTGCGCGTGCCCACCATGAAGCACGTCTTCATCGGCCACGGCGACAGCGACAAGCTCGCCAGCGTCAACCCGTACAGCAAGGTCTACGACGAGGTGTGGACCGCAGGCCGGGCCGGCCGCGACCGCTACGCCATCGCCGACGTCGGCGTTCGCGACGAGGACATCGTCGAGGTCGGCCGCCCGCAGCTCGCGCCCATCCGGGCCTGGCAGGGCGTGCCCGACGGTGCCCGCGGCGGAGCCGCCGAGGGGCGCTGCCCCACGGTTCTCTACGCGCCGACCTGGGAGGGCTGGGACGGCAACCCCGGCAACACCTCGATCGTGCTCGCCGGCGAGAACATCGTGAAGAAGCTGGTCAAGGCCGATCCGCCGGTCCGCGTCCTGTACAAGCCGCACCCGTTCACCGGCACCGTCAGCAAGAAGGCTGACGCCGCGCATCGGAGGATCACCGCCCTGCTCGAGAAGGCCGCCGCCGAGCGCGCCGCCGACTCCCGCTTCACCGCCGACGCCAAGGCGATGGCCCGGGCCAAGGCCGAGCTGGCCCGGATCGAGGCGCGGCTGGCCGAGCTGACCGGCACCGGGGGGGACAAGGGCGACGAGGCCGAGGCCACCCGCGACGGCGTCGTCGACGTGGCCCGGCACCAGGAGATCGCCCGGCTGCGCGCCGAGTGGAACGACGCCTACTGGCGTTCCTTCCCGTCGTACGAGCACCGTGTCATCACGGGCCCCGAGCCACGCCTGTACGACTGCTTCAACGTCTCCGACGCGATGGTCTCCGACATCTCCTCCGTGGTCTCCGACTTCATCGCGAGCGGCAAGCCGTACGCGGTCACCGACTCCGGCGGTGTCGGTCACGAGGAGTTCAAGCGGCAGAACACGGCCGTGCGCGCCGCGGTGATCCTGTCCAACGACGCGCGTGAGCTGCGCGGCCTGCTGGACGCCGTGCGCGACCCGGCCGCCGACCCGCTGGCGGACGCCCGCAAGGAGCTCAAGCGCTATCTGTTGGGTCCGGACGAGCCGACGTCCATCGACCAGTTCAACAACGCGGTGGCGGACCTGGCCCTCAAGGCCGAGGCCCGCAACGTCGGCCAGCAGTCCCGGGTGGGCGCCGTCAACGCGGACCCCGCCGAGAGCGCCGAGCTGTCCAACGCGGTGCCGAGCCAGCGGACCGCGTCCGCGGGTGACCAGGACGGTGTGAACGCGGGCTGATCACCCGGCCGCGGCCGTCGGACAGGGGCCGACACCGGGAGCGATCCCGGGGCCGGCCCCTCCCGCTCGCAGAGCCCGTTGTACAGGTTTCCCACCGGTCCCTCTTACCCGGGCGGTGGGCCGGGGGTGAGCAACTCTTACCGACTCTGCGTACGGTCGGGTGGACCCCCTGACCCCCATGTGGCATGCGCCACTGATCACAGAGGGCAACCCCATCCGGTGGAAGTCGGTCTGACCGGTTGCCGTTGTGGCGGACGAGGGAAGTGTTCTGTTGGTAAGTAAGGGGCAAGTGTGACCGTCGCGACGCAGCCTGATGTCAGCGTGATCATCGGGGCGTACGAAGCGATGCCGTACCTGGTCGAGTGCCTGGCGTCGGTCGAGGCCCAGACCATCGACCCGGCGCGCCTGGAGGTCATCGCGGTCGACGACGGTTCGACGGACGGCACCGGGGAGTACCTGGAGGAGTTCGCCGCCCGCGCCCCCATGCCCTTCACCGTCATCCACCAGGAGAACTCCGGCGGCCCCAGCGGCCCCCGCAACGTCGGCCTCGCCAAGGCGACGGGACGGTACGTCTTCTTCCTCGACGCCGACGACCGGCTCGGCCCCGAGGCCCTCGGGCGCATGGTCGCCATGGCCGACGAGAACGCAACCGACGTCGTCCTCGGCAAGGTCGAGGGCATCAACCGCATCCCGCCGAAGTCCATGTGGGGCAAGACCCTCGGCCGTACCGACGTCTTCTCCTCCAACATCAAGTTCACACTGAGCGCGCAGAAGCTGTTCCGCCGCGACATGCTGGACCGGCACGGCATGCGGTTCGACGAGTCGCTGTTCACCGGTGAGGACGCCCTGTTCACCATGGAGGCGTACCTGCGCGCGAACGGCGTCTCCGTGCTCGCCGACTACCCCTGCTACTACCTGGTCGGCCGCGACGACGGCAAGCACGTCACCAAGAGCGGCAGCTACACCCTGCGCTTCGACTCCGCGCGTGCGCTGATGAAGCTGATCGCCGACATGGTCCCGGCCGGCGACAAGCGCGACCTGCTCATGGTCCGGCCCTTCGTCATCACCCTGGTGCCGCAGTTCGGCCCGCGGTTCCTCAGGGACAGCGAGGAGGTCCGCCGGCACAAGCTGGAGCTGGCCGAGCCGCTGATGAAAGCCTGCTGGACGCCCGGAGTGGCCCGGCGGCTGAAGGTCCACGAGCGGCTGCGGATGCACCTGGTCGCCCGGCAGCGCACCGATCTGCTGCTGGACGTCATCAAGTCCGTCAAGGCGAACAGCCAGCCCGACGCGGTCCTGGAGAAGCGCGGCACCCGCGTCTACTTCGCCTACCCGCACTTCCGGTCCAAGGAGGCGGGCATCCCGGACGAGATGTACCTCGCCGCGCCCCGCGAGGCCCGTGCCGTCGAGGGCTACCGCGAGGCTGCCGCCAACTCCTTCCCGCGCCGGGCCCTGCGCAGGATACGGCGCACTCTGTCGGCGAGGTCGTTCAAGGCGGCGGCCTGAGCGGCGCCCCTGCGGTGGCTTCCCGCCCGCCGGGCGGCTTCTGGGCCGGTGTCTGAGCCGTCCGGCTCGCTGCGGCGGGTCGGACGGGCCGCGCGTCCGGTGGGTGACGTGCGGGTCCGCTGCCGCTGAGCAGCCGGGCCGAGCAGGCCCGGCGGGCTACCGCCTGCCCGACTGCAGCGCCCGGCGCAGGGGGCGGCCCCACCGCGCGGCGGGCGCGGCGGTAGACGGAGGCCGCCGGTGCGGGAAGCGCGCCCTGCTCGTTGCGGGACCCGGGCCAGCTCCTTGCGCAACTTCGCGTTGTCCTGGGTCAGTTCGCTGACCTGGGTGTGCAGCCAGCCGAACCGGCTGCTGAGCGAGGCGGGACCGGTGTCGTTCCACGGCCGGATGCCCGGCGGGAAGGACAGCGACCGCATCCGCTCCTCGAACGCGGCACCGCGGTCGCCGTGCGTGAAGGTGTTCCGCAGCCCGTTCTTGTCCAGGAAGCCGGGGAACAGGTCGAACCGCTTCCGGTGGTCGCCCACCAGTCCGCCGAGGTCCGCCTCCTCGTACAGCCGCGCCGGATCCGCCGCCTGCGGATCCTTGGCGGCCTCGTCCCGCCGTCGGTGCGGGATCTCGAAGTACCGGCACAGCTCCAGCGTGCGCGAGTCGCCGCACAGCACGGTCGCCGGTGTCCCCGCCAGCAGGGCCGCGATGTTGCCGTGGATGCGCGAGCCGAAGGAGAAGTCGAAGCCGCGCAGGTCGTCGACCCAGGTGACCGGGTCGATGCAGACCCGCACCTTGTCCTCCCGGTACATCGGGTGGTCCGGGTGCGTCGGCATCGCCGTCACCGGGGAGTTCGGGTCCGACAGGTCCCGCCAGTGCAACTGCCGTGCGTCGCTGGGGTCTGGCCGACGAACCGCAGGTTCGGGTAGCGCGCGTGGGTACGGCCGGTGATCCGGTCCAGGTCCTGCTTCTGCACCGCGCTGTGCGAACCGTTCACGGAGATCCGCGACTCGGCGGTCAGCGCCGGCACTGCTTGCGGACGTCCGGTGCGGCGCCGTACAGGAACATCGATGGACAGCCGATGACCTCCACGTCACGGAAGCCCATGTCGCGCAGATACTTCTCCGTGAACTCGCCCCGCACCCCGATCGACGAGCTGCGCTCCAGTACCGCCGCGCAGAACTCACGCCCCGACCGCCCCGTCGGCTTCAGCCGGGCCGGGTTGTGGCTCAGCCCGGTCTGCGCGCCGACGCCCGGCACCACGACCGGGATCCGGAGCCTGGAGATCAGCCGGGTCAGCCGCTTCAGCCGTGCCTCGAAGAACGGGCGGAAGGCGTTGGCCAGAGGGACGACGAACGCGTCGTACTCCTCGTTGATCCGCGCGGCCGCGCTCAGGTCCGTGCCGACGCCGTTGGAGACGACCTCGGTGCCCGGTGTCTGAAGGATCTTGTGCGTCGCGTCGCTGAAGATCAGATTGCCTGAGTTGGTGGCGATGACGTCCCGGTGCAAGGCCTCCTCGAAGGTCAGGACGCCGTACGGGCTCCTGCCCGATCTCAGCAGAATGCGCTTCACGATCTTCAACTTATGTTGACGCGAGCTTTGATTTGCGTACGCAGCCAGTGCAACCTTTTTGCCGCACGCAAATGGTGAACGCGCCGCTACGGACCGCTTGTCCGGACGCTGGACCGCTGCGCACGGGAGGATCCGCTTCGCGTAGATTGCCGCTCAGGCAGCCGGAACTGCGCGCGGGTACGAGAGGGAACAGAGGGCAAGGTGACAAGGGCAAGGCAGGCCGTGGGCGAGGCCCGCAGGATCGTCGTCAAGGTGGGCTCCTCGTCGCTCACCACCGCGGCCGGCGGTCTGGACGCCGACCGCGTCGACGCCCTGGTCGACGTGCTCGCCAAGATCCGGAACGAAGGGACGGCCCGAAGGGCCCCGGTCGAGGGCAGTGGCGGGAGACGGACGGGCAGCGGGGAGCGGGAGATCGTGCTGGTCTCCTCCGGTGCCATCGCCGCCGGTCTCGCGCCGCTCGGCCTGCGCCGCCGCCCGAAGGACCTCGCTCGCCAGCAGGCCGCCGCGAGCGTCGGTCAGGGCCTGCTCGTCGCCCGCTACACCGCCTCCTTCGCGCGTTATGGCGTCCGCGTCGGCCAGGTCCTGCTCACCAGCGACGACATGAGCCGCCGCGCCCACCACCGCAACGCCTCCCGCACCCTCGACAAGCTCCTGGCGATGGGCGCCTTCCCGATCGTCAACGAGAACGACACCGTCGCCACCGACGAGATCCGCTTCGGCGACAACGACCGCCTCGCCGCCCTCGTCGCCCACCTCGTCCGTGCCGACCTGCTGGTGCTGCTGTCGGACGTGGACGGCGTGTACGACGGGGACCCCAGCAGGCCCGGCACCTCCCGGATAGCGGAAGTGAAGGGTCCGCAGGACCTCGCGGGCGTCGAGATCGGCAGTGCGGGCAAGGCCGGCGTCGGCACCGGCGGGATGGTCACCAAGGTCGAGGCCGCCCGGATCGCGGCCGCCGCCGGTATCCCCGTGGTGCTCACCAGCGCCGTGCACGCGGCGGAGGCCCTGAGCGGTGGCGACACCGGCACCTACTTCCACCCCACCGGCAAGCGCTCCGCCGACCGGCTCCTGTGGCTCCAGCACGCCTCCACCCCGCGGGGCGCGCTGACCCTGGACGACGGCGCGGTGGACGCCGTCGTGACGCGGCGCAAGTCGCTGCTGCCCGCCGGAATCGCCGCCGTGGAGGGCGAGTTCAACGCCGGCGACCCCGTCGAACTGCGTGACACCTCGGGGCGCGCGGTGGCCCGCGGACTCGTCAACTTCGACGCCAAGGAGATCCCCCGACTGATCGGGCGTTCGACACGCGAACTGGCCCGGGAACTCGGCCCGGCCTACGAACGCGAGGTCGTACACAGGGACGACCTGGTGCTCCTGCACGCGTAAACGCCGGCGCAACGACGGCCCCCGGTGGGGGAGCTTCCGTAAAACCGCCCCGCGGATGCTCACGGGCTGCTCAACTTTGTCTCAGGACCACGTTCCCGAGCGCTGGGTGAAGGAGGCCGTCGTGAGACGAGTGCGCCCTGGGGCGGCAACCCGCGGTGCCCTGACGAGCGTCGCGGCCGGGGACACCTACGAGGAACCCAAGGACCTGCCCAGGCTGTGGCACGTCACCCTCAGCGTCGCCGGTCCAGCGGTCCCGCTCACCGAGCTGCGGCGCGCCCTGGAACAGCTGGCCCACGACCATCCCTTCCTGCTGACCAGCAGATACGCGAGCGACCACGCGGAGATCAGGTACTGGGAAGAGGCCCGCGACCTGCACGACGCCGCCGCCGTCGCCCTGCGCCTGTGGGGCGAGCACCGTCAGAGCGCCGGACTGCCCCCGTGGGAGATCGTCGGCCTGGAGGTCATCGACCGCGAGACCTACCACCAGCGCCTCGCCGAAGGCTACGGCCCGCCGCCCGCGACTCCGGTCGGGGTCCATCCGTTTTGATCCCCCCTGAGACCTTGTCTCGCGGTTCGGGATGAGCGGTGACCGGCGCCTGGCGCGCACTACCCTTCCCTCATGACCACGCTCTCCCCGTACGACTCCATGTCCCCGGTCACCCAGGCCGCCTACCGGGCCAGGGCCGCAGCCGCCGACCTCGCGCCGCTCCCGCGCGCCGAGAAGGACGACGCGCTGCTCGCCATCGCCGACGCCCTGGAGGTCCGTACCGCCGAGATCGTCGAGGCCAACGCCCGCGACGTGGCCAAGGCCCGGGAGAACGGCACCAGCGAGGCCATCGTCGACCGGCTCACCCTCACCCCCGAGCGGGTCCGCGCCATCGCCTCCGATGTCCGTGACGTGGCGAAGCTGCCCGACCCGGTCGGCGAGATCGTCCGTGGCTCCACCCTCCCCAACGGCATCGACCTGCGTCAGGTCCGCGTGCCGCTCGGTGTCGTCGGCATCATCTACGAGGCCCGTCCGAACGTGACGGTCGACGCGGCGGCGTTGTGCCTGAAGTCCGGCAACGCCGTCCTGCTGCGCGGCTCCGCCTCCGCCTACGAGTCCAACACCGCCCTCGTCCGCGTCATCCGGGACGCCGTCGGCGGCGCCGGGCTGCCCGCCGACGCCGTCCAGCTGGTGCCCGGCGAGAGCCGTGAGTCCGTCCGCGAGCTGATGCGCGCCCGCGGCCTGGTCGACGTCCTCATCCCGCGCGGCGGTGCCTCCCTGATCCAGACGGTCGTGAACGAGTCGACCGTCCCGGTCATCGAGACCGGCACCGGAAACTGCCACGTCTATGTCGACGCCGCGGCCGACATCGACATGGCCGTCGCCATCCTGATCAACTCCAAGGCCCAGCGGGTCAGCGTCTGCAACGCCGCCGAGACCCTCCTGGTCCACCAGGACATCGCCCCTCGGTTCCTGCCCCGTGCCCTCGACGCCCTCGCGGAGGCCGGCGTCACCGTGCACGCCGACGAGCGCGTCCTGGCCTACGCGAAGGACTCCAAGGCGACCGTAGTCGAGGCCGTCGCCGAGGACTGGGAGACCGAGTACCTCTCCCACGACATCGCCGCCGCGGTGGTGGACTCGCTGGACAAGGCCGTCGAGCACATCCGGCTGTGGACCTCCGGTCACACCGAGGCGATCGTCACCACCTCCCAGCAGGCCGCCCGCCGCTTCACCCAGCTGGTCGACTCCACCACCGTCGCCGTCAACGCCTCCACCCGCTTCACCGACGGCGGCCAGTTCGGCTTCGGGGCCGAGATCGGCATCTCCACCCAGAAGCTGCACGCCCGCGGCCCCATGGGCCTGCCGGAGCTGACCAGCACCAAGTACATCGTCACCGGTGACGGCCACGTGCGCCCCTGAGGTTCACCCGTCCGGCCGCAGGTCGTGCGGCTCGCCCGGGGCACGGCCCTGCCCCGGGCCGTGCGGCCGGAAGACGTCTCACCAGCCAGACGAATTTCCATACCGTCTGCCCAAATTGACCCCCCAGGTCTACTCTGGATGCGTGCCGGAGGACGTGGGGGGCACGCCGTTCCCTGACGGCTGGGAGCCCGACGACGACCACGACCACGGGGTGTCGGACGAAGAGTTCGCCTCCGTGGTCTTCGACGAGGCCTTCGTACAGGCGGCTACGGTCCACGAGCCGACCGCCGTCGAACGCCTTCTTGCCGCCGCACAGGCCAGGGCCGAGGCGTCCGAGGCGGAGGCCCGCCGCTCCCACACCCGAGGCGAGCACTACGACGACATCTACGGCGCTGAGGGCACCGATTTCGGCCAAGATCCGGACGACGAACTCGAGGACGCCTACGTCCTCGGCGACCGCCTCGGCGGGTACGGCAAGCAGGTCCGCTGGCACCGCCCCGTGGCCTGGGTGCTCGCCGTCGTGATGGGCATCGGCATGGTCGCCCTCGCCCTCGCCGCCGTCTACCGGGGCGGCTCCGCCAGCACCCGCGACGGGGTGCCCGCACCCGCCTCAACCGGCCTGGAACAGGGCAGCGCCGCCGCGCCCTCCGTCTCCGCCGACACCTCCCAGCCGGCGGTCTCCGCCGTCCCTAGATCCCCCTGAGCGCCCGCTCCCATTCTTGGTGAGCACCTGTCAGAACTTGTCCGTCGGCGGGGCGTTTACCCGAGGCTCACACGACCTACTCTGAAAGTATGGGCGGGCCTGGAGACCCACCGGAGGGCGGCCCCGAGGGCGGCCCCGGCGGTGCAGAGGACGAGTACCGATCCGTCGTGTTCGACGAGTCGTTCGTCCGCGCTGCCCACCTCCAGGAGTACTCCGCCGAGGAACGGATGGCGGACCACGCCCCCGCTGTACGGCGCCGCCCGCCCCTGCACCGCGGACTCACCCGGCAGGCCCTGATCCTCGTCGTGCTGATCGCCATCGCCTTCGGCACCGCGATCTACATGGGCGTCCGCCACCCCTACGGTTCCCCGGAGGCCCGGCGCCCTGTCGAGCCCCTGCGGATGACCGTCATACCGCTCGCCCCGACGGGCAAGGTGCCCGGCACCCGTGACGCCGAGTATCTGTACGCGCACAGCCCCGCCGCCCAGTACGACGTCGGCGCCGAGGGGATATCCCTGCCCGCCACCCGCAGCACCGCCCACTTCTCCGACAGCCAGGTGGTGACCGCGCTCACCACCGCCAAGGACTTCATCGTCCGCTCCTCGCTCTACCCCGAGGTGCTCACAGGCCGTGACGTCCAGCCGGCCCGGTCCCTTCTCGACGCCGACCAGCTCGACCAGTTCGACCAGAGCTTCGACCACCCGGCGGCGGACGGCAGGCACGCCCCCACCGGCTGGCTTGTCCGCCTGGACCCCTCTCGTGCCCAGCTCGCCGACGACCGCATCCGCGTCCAGGGTGACCTGCAGGCCTCCGAGGCCGACCCGGGCACCCTGGAGGTCACCGCCGACCACACCTTCGTCTACGCCCTGCGCCCCACCGGCGCTGCGAACGCGCCGGTCTCCCTGTTCACGGTCCGTCGCGAGCTGACCTTCCGCTTCACCCGTGACGACCTGCGCACCCACGAACTCCAGCTGCTCACCTCCTATGCCCAGGCGGGCCCCCTCGCCTGCGCCGAGGACTCCTCGGCCTACTTCCGCCCGCTCCTGGCCGGCCAGACGGCCCACACCGGCGGCCCCGCGGGCACCGATCCCTACGAGACGGACAGCCCTACGGCCCTGTGCGGAACGCTGGCCGCCGGGGCCGAGCCGAAGGTGTGAGTGGGGGACTCTGCGAGGCGGCCGGGTGAGGGCGGGCAGGCGATCGGGCTCCTGGGAGGCAGTCTCCGGGGAGGTGGAGACGGCTTCGTCGGTGTGGAGGGTTCGGCACCGTCGGCTGCCGCCCGGCTGTGGCTGAGCGGCGTTGCGGAGGGAAGGAGGAGCCGGGCGGCGCGGGGGGCCGTTGTCGGTGTGGCCGGGCGAGCACAGGCGGTGCCGTGTCCGTGGCGCGGGGGAGGAGCAGGGGGCCGGTGCGGCGGGGTCAGCCCTCCTGGGAGGCGTCTGCCGGGCCTGCCTTCGGCGGGGGCGGGCTGCGGAAGCCCTCGAAGCCCCGGCGGACCCGGCCACCCAGGTCGCCCGCGCCGTCCGCGAGGTCGGTGACCAGCTTCATCAGCGGGTCCTTGGAGGTCTTCACATCGCTCGCGTAGCTCGCCGCCGACTCACGGAACGAGTCGCTGACCGAGGCGTCCTTGTCCTCGTCGCGCCGCGGGTAGTGGCCGTCCATGATCCGCTGGAAGTCCCGGGACTCGGCCCACCTCTTCAGCTCGGCCGCGCGGATCGTGGCGAAGGGGTGCGACCGCGGCAGCACGTTCAGGATCTTGAGCACCGAGTCGCGCAGATCGCCCCCGGCCTCGTACTCCTCGGCCTGCTCCAGGAACGCGTCCACGTTCATCTCGTGCAGATGATTGCCGCCCGCGATCTTCATCAGACCCCGCATGGAGGCCCGAAGGTCCTGGCCCACCAGCAGGCCGGCCCGGTCCGCGGACAGCTCCGACTTGCGGAACCACTCCCTGAGCGCCGTGATGATCGCCATGACCGCGAGGTTGCCCAGCGGGATCCAGGCGACCTTCAGCGCGAGGCTGGTCAGGAACAGCAGGATCGTGCGGTACACCGAGTGGCCGGACAGCGCGTGTCCCACCTCGTGTCCGACGACCGCCCGCATCTCCTCCTCGTCGAGGAGCTCCACGAGCCCCGTGGTGACCACGATGATCGGCTCGTCCAGGCCGATGCACATCGCATTCGGCTGCGGGTCCTGGTTGACGTACATCGGCGGGACCTTCTCCAGGTCCAGGATGTAACAGGCGTCCAGCAGCATGTCGTGCAGATGCTGGAACTGCCGCTCCGAGACCCGCACCGAGTCGGACAGGAACAGCAGCCTCAGGCTCCGCTCGGGCAGCAGCCCGCTGAGCGCCTTGAAGACCGTGTCGAATCCGCTCAGCTTGCGCAGCGCCACCAGGGCCGAGCGGTCGGCCGGGTGCTCGTAGGCACGCGAGGAGATCCCGGGGAAGCGCCTGCGCTGCCTGCTCGGCACGCGCTCGTGCCCCGTCTGCTGCTGGCCGTCGTCGGACATGTCTTCCCCCATGTACGTGTGAGTGCCCACTGTGCCCCCGAGGAGGAGCCCAGCCTAGGCGGAGATACCGTGGAAGGGCAGTACAGCCGAAGGAGTCCACTCATGGGGCGTCACCCCGCAGCCGCCCGGCTGACCGAGGCCGCCGCGAGCGCCGTCCAGCAGCACGGGGCGGGGAATCTGCTCCGCATCGTCCTCGTCGTGATGATCCTGGGCTGTGTGCTGACCGCCTGGTTCCTGCTGGGCGGTTACAAGCGGAAAGACGACTGACGGCTCGCGGAAGTTCCCCGCGCGGGCCCAACGGCGGAGTCGGCGTGATCGCCGCAGGGCGGCCCGCATACGATGAGCCGACATCTTTATCCCGCCCACACGCGTTAGGTCCTGCCGAAGATGAGCCTTCCCAGCACCGCAGCCCACTTGGTCACCCTCGCCGAAGCCGAGGGCGGC
Source organism: Streptomyces sp. NTD91 (assembly GCF_059510455.1). Classification (NCBI taxonomy): domain Bacteria; kingdom Bacillati; phylum Actinomycetota; class Actinomycetes; order Kitasatosporales; family Streptomycetaceae; genus Streptomyces; species Streptomyces sp. NTD91. The sequence goes on along the minus strand of NZ_JCAJZW010000019.1, from coordinate 75,197 downwards.
CACCACAACAGCCTCAACCCGGCGGTCACCGGCGGCAGCGCCCTCGCCATCCTGCTGCTCCTGCTGTGGATCACCACCCGCTTCAACCGCGACCGCTGAGCGGGGACCCCGTCCCCGGCCGGACGTCACAGGCCGGGCCGGTAGGGTCTGCACGCATGGGAGAGCAGGACATGCCTACCGGTCCGGCGCACGAGACCGCCGACGACACGGTGAAACCCCCGCAGTACCGGCGGCACCGGCCGGGCCACGGCCCCGCCCGCACGGGCAAGCGGCGCCTGGGCGTCATGGGCGGAACGTTCGACCCGATCCACCACGGGCACCTCGTGGCGGCCAGCGAGGTCGCCGCGCAGTTCCAGCTGGACGAGGTGGTGTTCGTGCCCACCGGCCAGCCGTGGCAGAAGTCCCACCGCAAGGTCTCCCCGACCGAGGACCGCTATCTGATGACGGTCATCGCGACAGCCGAGAACCCGCAGTTCTCCGTCAGCCGCATCGACATCGACCGCGGTGGCCCCACCTACACCGTGGACACCCTGCGCGACCTACGCGCCCTCAATCCCGACACGGACCTGTTCTTCATCACCGGCGCCGACGCCCTCGCCCAGCTGCTGACCTGGCGGGACAGCGAGGAGCTGTTCTCTCTCGCCCACTTCATCGGCGTCACCCGGCCCGGCCACCACCTGACCGACCCGGGCCTGCCGGAAGGCGGTGTCTCCCTCGTCGAGGTCCCGGCCCTCGCCATCTCCTCCACGGACTGCCGTGCGAGAGTCGCCAAGGGAGAACCCATCTGGTACATGGTGCCGGACGGGGTCGTGCGCTACATCGACAAGCGCGAGCTGTACCGCGGCGAGTGAGCCGAGAGGGGCACCGGTGAACGACCGATACGACGCGGGTGAGGGCGGCTACGGCGCCGGTCCGTACGAGATCGTCGGCTACGACGAGTACGGCCGGCCCGTGTACCGGCAGGTCCCGGCGCAGCCGGCGCCGAACGCCCAGCGGGCCACCTACGATCCGTACGCCCAGCAGCAGGGCTACGGCTACGACCCGTACGCCACCGGCCCGCAGCCGCAGGCACCCTCCTACGACACCGCCCGGCCCGGGTACGACCCCTACGGCTCCCAGGCCCCGTACGACCCCTACGGCACCGGCACCCAGCATCCCGCCGGCTACGACCCCTACGGGCAGGCCGCCGGCAGCGGGCAGCAGCCCCGGGTCACCGAGCAGACCGCCTACATCCCGCAGCAGGCCGGTCCGGCGCAGGCCTCGCACGCCCAGGCGCACTCCGAGGATCCCGGACACGAGGCCGAACGCGACTACCACACCGAACAGTTCGCGTTCGTCGAGGAACCGGACGGCGACTCCGAGGACGTCATCGACTGGCTGAAGTTCACCGAGAACCGCACCGAGCGCCGGGAGGAGGCCCGCCGCCGCGCCCGCAGCCGGATCATCGCCCTCCTCGTCGTCCTCGCCCTCGTCGCCGCCTGCGGTGTCGGCTACCTCTGGTACGCCGGAAAGCTGCCCGGCCTCTCCTCCTCCGGCTCCAAGCGCGGCACGAGCACTCCGGTGAGTGCCCAGAAACGCGATGTGATCGTCGTCCACCTGCACATCACCGGCAAGGGCGGTACCTCCACGGCGCTGCTGGTCGACAACACCACCACCAAGCAGGGCAGCACCGTGCTGATTCCCAACTCCCTCGCCCTGAGCGACGACGACGGCTCCACCACGACCCTCGCCAAGTCGGTGGACGACGACGGTTCCTCCGGCACCCGCGACCAGCTCGACACGGTCCTCGGCACCAACATTCAGGGCACCTGGCGCCTGGACACCCCCTACCTGCAGAACCTCGTCGACCTGGTCGGCAACATCGACATCGACACCAACGCCGACGTGCCCGACCCGGACGCCAAGAAGAAGGGCGCCGAGCCGCTCGTCCACAAGGGCAGCGACCAGACCCTCAGCGGCAAGATGGCCGTCGCCTACGCCACGTACCGGGCCCCCGGCGAGACCGCGGACGCCCAGCTGGAGCGGTTCGGCCAGGTCATGCAGGGCGTGCTGCGCAAGATGTCCTCCGACCCGGCGTCGGCCACGACCACGGTGCAGACCCTCGCGCAGATCCTCGACCCGCCGCTCACCGACAAGGACCTCGGCACCTTCCTCGCCAAACTCGCGGACCTCGCCAAGAGCGGCGCCTACAAGACCGCCCTGCTGCCTGTGCAGCCCGACGGCACCCTGAGCGCGAAGACCAGCGACAGCGTGGTGAAGGACATCCTCGGCGGCGCCGCCAAGAGTCCCGACGCCGGCTCCGCGGTCCGGGTCTCCGTGGAGAACGCCACCGGAGTGAAGGACGACACGGAGAAGGCCCGCGTGGTCCTGCTCAACGGCGGCTTCACCTTCCTGGAAGGCGGCAGTGCCCCCGGCACCCGGGCCACCTCGAAGGTGGTCTACTCCGACGCCGCCCACAAGGCGGACGCCACCGAGGTCGCCAAGACCCTCGGGCTGCCCGCCGGCTCCGTGGTCAAGGGAACCGTCTCCTCGGGCGCCGACGTCTCGGTCGTCCTCGGCGGGGACTACAAGCCCGCCAGTTCCTGACCGGCCCACGCACCCCACGTGCCACCGATAATCACGTGGGGTGCGCCCGGCGGTCCGTGAGACCCTTGAGAAGTTCAGTGACCGCCGACCGAAAGCTTCGTAGTGACCGCCACCGACCGTTCCCTTGAGCTCATCAACACCGCCGCCCAGGCGGCGGCCGACAAGCTCGCCCACGACGTCATCGCCTACGACGTCAGCGACGTCCTGTCGATCACGGACGCCTTCCTGCTGGCCTCCGCGCCGAACGACCGCCAGGTCAAGGCCATCGTCGACGAGATCGAGGAGCGCCTGCTGAAGGAGCTCGGCGCCAAGCCGGTGCGGCGCGAGGGCGACCGCGAGTCCCGCTGGATCCTGCTCGACTACGTCGACATCGTCGTCCACGTCCAGCACAGCGAGGAGCGCGTCTTCTACGCTCTGGAGCGGCTGTGGAAGGACTGCCCCGAGCTGGAGCTGCCCGCCGACGCCAAGGCCACCCGCGGCAAGGCGGAGGAGCACGCGAGGATGCAGGCCGCCGAGGCCGAGCAGGAGCCGGGCGGGGAGTGGCGATGAGCGCCACCGGCGAGGTGACCGACCGCAGGAGCCGCGGCCGCCGCATCATCCTGTGGCGGCACGGCCAGACCGCCTGGAACGTGGAGCGCCGCTTCCAGGGCAGCACGGACGTCGCGCTCACCGAGACCGGCGTCGGCCAGGCCCGCCGCGCGGCCCGGTTGCTGGCCTCCCTGGGGCCGGACGCCATCATCTCCTCGGACCTGCAGCGGGCGGTGAACACGGCTGCCGAGCTGGCCGCCCTCACCCGCCTCGACGTCACCCTCGACGAGGGCCTGCGCGAGACCTACGCGGGCGTCTGGCAGGGGCTCACGCACGAGGAGATCATCGCCCGCCACGGCGAGCAGTACGCCGCCTGGAAGCGCGGTGAGGCGGTCCGCCGGGGCGGCGGCGAACTGGAGACCGAGGTCGCCGACCGTGCAGCACCCGTCGTCCTGCGGCACGCCGAGAAGCTGCCGGAGGACGGCACCCTCGTCGTCGTCAGCCACGGCGGCACCATCCGCACCACCATCGGCCGGCTGCTCGGACTGGAGGCCCGGCACTGGGAGAGCCTCGGCGGCCTCTCCAACTGCTGCTGGTCCGTGCTCGGTGAGGGCGTCCGCGGCTGGCGTCTGCTGGAGCACAACGCCGGCACCCTCCCGGAGCCCGTCCTCGGCGACGACGACTGAGCCGGGGGACACCCCGGACCCCGGATTTCACTTTCTGGCAGGTCACAGGCTAAAGTTCTTCTTGTTCGCCCCGCCGAGCGGGGCGGAACACCATGCGGCCCCGTCGCGTGGCGCGAGGGGCTATAGCTCAGTTGGTAGAGCGCCTGCATGGCATGCAGGAGGTCAGGAGTTCAATTCTCCTTAGCTCCACTGATCGACACTCGTCGAGTCGTCAAGATCGGTGATGAGGATCCCGTTCCCGTCAGGGGGCGGGATCTTTCTGTTGCCGTACGACGTTCGCAGCGCTCCACAGCACGTTCGGCAGGCAGGGCCGCCCGACGTACGAGAGCTCCTGTGCGGCCGAGGAGCGGCAGTACAGGAGCTCTCGCCTTCTTCGAGGACCAGGCCAGGACTAGGCCGAGCGGGACTTGCGGGCGACGACGACGCGGAACCGGCTGCACTCGTTGTGCAGGAACTCCTCGGAGAGCCGGCCGCGGTCGACCGGGCAGGTGGCCTCGTAGACCTGGTCGTCGTCCGTCAGCAGGGAGATGTGGAGACGGGCGTCAGCGACGGTCAGGGCGACACTCGCGATCGGACCGGACGGGTAGTCCCGAACGTTCGACAGGGCGATCCATCGGTTGCCGCTGCGGCGCAGCCGTTCTTCCTGGATCCACGCGACGCCCTGTGCGTCCACCTCGGCCCGGTAGAGGTTGTGCCTGCTGGCAGCCGTGGAGAGGTCCAGCGAAGAGCCCTGCGGGCCGGTGGGACCGGTGGGGCCGACGGGTCCGGTGGGGCCGATGATGCCCGCTCCTGCCGGGCCGGTGGGTCCGGTAGAGCCGGCGGTGCCCTGTGATCCGGTGGGGCCGACGGGTCCGGTGGGACCGGTGGTGCCCACTCCTGCCGGGCCGGTGGGTCCGGTAGAGCCGGCGGTGCCCTGTGATCCGGTGGGGCCGACGGGTCCGGTGGGGCCGGTGGTGCCCGCTCCTGCCGGGCCGGTGGGTCCGGTAGAGCCGGCGGTGCCCTGTGGGCCGGTGGGACCGGTGGGACCGGTGGTGCCCACTCCTGCCGGGCCTGTGGGTCCGGTGGGGCCCGTCGGCCCTGTCGGACCCGTCGGCCCCTCGGGTGTCTGGAAGGCGATGATGACGGTGGGAGTCCCCGTGGTGTCGGGAACGGATGTGGCGGCGGTAGCACTGCCGGCGACGAACGACGATCCGGCGCCTCCTCCGCCACCCCCGAAGGAGTCGTACGGATCGAAGCCGCCGCCCCCGCCTCCGAACCACCCTCCTCCGCCGCCCCCACCGCTGAGGAGATCGGGGAAAACGGAGCTGTCGCTGGCGCCGGAGCCGCCGATCCCGGCGGAACCGACGCCTCCGCTGGGGCCATAGCCCAGGGAGCCACCGCCGCCACCACCGCTGGTGCCGCCCCCGCCGCCGCCGCTGAACGAGTCGAAGAGGCCGCTGCCGCCGCCACCACCACCGGCGACCTGCGGACTGGTGCCGCCGGCATTGCCGCCCGTGCCGCCCTCGTTGCCCCCGCCGTTCCCGGCGGGCGTTCCGAGGCCGCCCCCCGCGCCCCCGTTGGGCGCCCCGCCGGGCCCTGCTCCGGTGCCGCCGCTACCACCGACGCCTTCACCTCCCACGACGCCGTGGCTGCTGCCGCCGCCACCACCACCGCCGGCAGCGACGAGCAGCCGCGGGTCACCAGAGTCACCCGTGAGGGTGCAACCAGGGGCTCCGAGAGAGCACGTCTGGACGGCACTGGCGCCGCCCCCGCCCCCGCCGCCGCCACTGCCCACGGCTCCACCGGGAGCACCTCCGTTGAACCCGCCACTGCCGGGGGTCGTGTCACCCGTACCACCGGCTCCGCCGACCTCGACGTAGAGCGTGTTGCCCGCGGCGACCGGGAAGGTGGCCTTGACGACAGCTCCATTCCCGCCGGCGGCCACGCCGAAGTTCCCGACACCTTTGCCACCAGGGGCACCGGCTGCCGAGACGGTGACGCCGGTGACACCGGCCGGGACGTCGAAGGTCTGCTCGCCGCCGGTGTACGAGTAGGTGCAGACGGTGTTCGGAGGGGTCACGACGCAGCTGGGAGCAAGGCGGCGTGCGCTCTCGGAAGACGACCGGTCGTGGGACCGGTGACCTCCCGGAAGCCCGCCGTGGGCATAAGCCGTTCCGGACAGCGTGGTGGCTCCGGCAGCCAGGGCGAGTGCGATCGCGGACGTGAGGCGATGGCCGCGAACGCGGTGAGCCGCCCGCCCGGGAGGAGGCGCCGCACCCGGTGGGAGCTCCTGCGTCGTCGTATGCACCATGGCAAGACCCTTTCGTCATTCTTCGGGGAGGCATCGCCGTCGCGCACACGGAATCACCACAACCGCCGCCAACCGCGGCGACTTCTCCAGTGCACCGAGACCGGAGGGGCGCTTTTCAGTCCTTCGGAGCATCGGCCACTTGCGGATCGGTCACGAATGCGGTAGGGGCCGTCAGTCCAGGCTGCCGGGGGTGCCCCAGAGTTCGGACAGGAGGAGGCCGGGCTGCTGAAAGTCCTCGCTCGGCTGCTCGGCGCGGCGTCTTTCGGCACACTGGTGCCGGACCGGCTTGAGTCGCTCGGGCCTCTGCGGTCGTATACCTCCGAGGAGGTGTTTCGGTGGGCGCCGGCCGCCGTGGCCGCGGCGGGCGCCGTGTCCGGACTGGTACTGAGGCGTCGCTGACCGTATTGCTCCGGCCGTGGCAGAATCAAACGGCCGGAAGGGGGCGCGGCCCGACGGGAGGGAGTAGCGATGCCTGCGAGCATCCGCGAGGAGGTCGGCCACCTCCTCGGTGCGGCGTTGATACAGGACACGACCACCCGGCTGAGCTGCCCTTCCTGTGGTTCCGCGCGTGTCGCCCAGGTCCTCGGCGACAACGGCGGAATCTCCTACGTGTGCACGGCCTGCGGCCACAGCTGGAGCTGATCGATGGGTGCACACAGGCGAAAGTGCGACTGGTGTGGGAGCGGTACGCCGATCGTCCGTGACATGGAGCCGGTCAATCCCGACTACCAGTACTGGTGCGAGGAATGCGCGCGGGCGCTGATCATAAAAGGCGACCCGATCGAGACGTACCGGGAATTGGAGGGTGAGCCGATCTACGGCCGCCTCCTCGAGGAACACTGCACCCTCAAGCGCTTCTACTCCTTCGTGACGGCTTGACGTCGGCGCCTCCGACCGCCGCGCGGAGGGACGACAGGGCAATTCCGGGGCGCCCCGGCGGACTTCGGGGCGCCCGCTCGCATGCCGGCTCCCCCGGGGCGCGGCACTGGCCGTGTGCCGATCACGCCCGGCGGCATCCACACCACGCGCGCGCAACCGACGACTTCGGACCAAAAAATGGACATTTAGGCACGTATTGCCATCGGGCTGAAACCGATTTGGCGCTGCGCACCAGGCCCTGTAGTGTTTACGTCGTCGCCGGGGGAACCGGGCGGAACAACAGAACAAGGGGCTATAGCTCAGTTGGTAGAGCGCTTGCATGGCATGCAAGAGGTCAGGAGTTCAATTCTCCTTAGCTCCACAGAAGTCGAAGGCGGGCCATGTCGCGATTGGCCCGCCTTCGACGTGTTGCGCAGGACACAGTCGTACGAAGGGGGAGGGGTGCCCGGCTCGGGCACCCCTCCCCCTTCGTACGCTCAGCGACCGAGAGCGCGCCGGCCCCGGCCCTGCGAGACGACCGGCAGGTTGCGGGACGGCGCCTGCCCGCGTGTGTCCTCCTCGATGCGGAGGGCGAGCGCGGGGCAGCGGCGCACCGCGCGCAGTGCCTTCGCCTCCGCGTAGCGCGGCACCTGTGCCTGGGCGACGGTCGGGAAACCGTCGGCGCCGAGTTCGAACACCTCCGGCAGGATGTCGGCGCACAGCCCGTGGCCCCGGCACAGCGTCCAGTCGACGTAGATCTTCTGGCGGCTGGCACCGGTCTCCTCGGGCTCTGCGCCGCCCGGGATGCCCGTGGGGGCCCTGCCTCCCTCGAAAAGCGGCAGAACGCCCTCCACGGGCCGTCCGCAGCCGTTTCCGAGGACGTGCGCGGCCAGGTCGTCGGTGAACGCCTTGATGGTCGACTCCAGGAACATCGCCGAGCCGTCCGGGTGTGAACACGCGCCCCGGCGCTTGACGTTCCTCGCGACCTGCTTCAGCGCCTCCAGGGCGGCCGGGCCGCCGCCGCCCAGGATGTCCTCCATGCCGCGCGCCGCGGCCGGCAGCCCGAGGTAGCAGGGCCCGCACTGGCCGGCGCTCTCCTCGGCCAGCCACTGCGCCACCCGCAGCGACTCGCCCAGTGGGCAGGTCTCCTGGCTGATCGGCAGGATCGCGCCCGCGCCCAGGGAGCCGCCCACCGCATCCAGGGAGTTGCGGGAGACTATCGCCTCGTTGACGGTCGCCGCGTCGATCCACTTGCCGTGATAACCGCCGGTCAGCACGCCCTGCGGTACCGGCGGGGCGCCCGCGAGCTGCAGCACGTAGCGCAGCGGCACGCCCGTGGGGACCTCGATCACCATCGGGCGGGCGACCGCGCCGGACACGGTGAGCATCACGGTGCCCGGCTCGTCGTAGAGGCCCGTGTTGCCGTAGCGCTCGGGGCCGATGCGGGCGGCGATGGCCAGCTGCGCGAACGTCTCCGCGTTCGACAGCAGCGTGGGCGCGCCGCCGACGCCGCTCTGCGAGGCGCTGATCTTGCGGCCGGGCGGGATCGCCGGGCCACCGTCGATCGAGCGGACCAGCGAGGCCGCGGCCCCGGTGACCATGCGCACCGGGTTGCGCTGCACCCATGCGCGCAGCGCCGATCTACGGCTGTTGCTCAGCCCGCGCTCGGCGAGCGCGGCCTCCATGGAGCGCTGCGTCGACTCGCGTGTGACACCGATCACCAGGGTTCGTGCGCCGAGCGCCTCGGCACACAGCAGCGCGCCGTCCAGGATCAGGTGCGGGGCGCGGTTGATCAGCACCGTGTCCTTGCGGCAGGCGGGTTCGTCCTCGCTGCCGTTGACCACGACGACCGGCCGCACCCCGCGCTTGATCGCCGACTCGGCGACCGAGCGCAGCTTCTTGTGGAACGGGAAGCCCGCGCCGCCGCGGCCCTTGAGGTTGATGTTCTCGGCGAGCTGCGCGAGCTGCTCGCCGCCGAGCGGGTCGAGCGGCCCGTGCACCTTCAGGTGCATGGGCAGATCGAGCCGCTCCACAAGGTCGAAGCCCGACGTGAGCTGCGGAAGACCGACCACGCGGACTTCGGGGACGTCGGGCAGGGCCTCGTTCACTTAAAGCCTCCGGACGGCGTGTTCCAGGATTCGCCCGAGCCCGGTGTGTCGAAGGACGCGCCGGGCAGCGTTTCGGTCACGGGACCGCTGTTGTACGGGTCACTGGCGTTGTACGCGTCATAGAGGCCGTTTGTCTCACCGGTGTCGTACATGTCACGTCCGCCGTAGCCGGCGGCGCCTGGATTGCCATAGACCGGGATGGTCTGCCCGGTGTCCTGGAGCGGGTCGTACACGGACGGCGGGGCCTCGCCGACCGGGGGCGGGGACGGGACCGGCCAGCTGCCCGAGGTGTTGGACTGACCGTCCACGCGCGGGACGGCCTCCGTGGCCTGCAGATCCAGCGGCAGGTCCATGCGGGCGGTCTGGTCGGCCGCGTACGGTTGCCAGGAGCGGCCCGGCGTGGAGACGGCGCGGTAGGCGGCGGCGAAGCCCGACGCGGGTTCCGCGGCGGGGGTGGCGGGGGACTGGTAGAGCGGCGCGGAAGAGGCGGTCGCCGCCCTGGGCTCGCGCCGCTCCTCGAAGCCTGTCGACGCCGGCCCGGTCACCCGTGAGCGGTTCGCGTCCAGCTCCTCGAGCCCCGGCCGCTCGGAGGTGCCGAACAGCGTCACCAGCCGGTCGGCGACCTTGCGCTTGACCGGGCGCGGCGCGGAGCGCAGAGCGACGGCACCCATCACGCCCAGCAGGGACAGGCTGTAGAGGATCACGAAGATCGGCTTGGCGGCGCGCCCCGCGTACAGGCCGTGGATCAGCGCCGCGCACCAGGCCGGGTAGGCGAGCATGTGCATGGCGCGCCAGCGGGCGGCGACGGGGGCCGGGGTGGCGAAGTTGCTGCGCAGGGCTCCGGTGATGCCCACGAAGATCATCAGCAGTCCCGCCAGCGAGCCCAGCCCGATCAGGCCGCCGATTCCGGTGACACCGAGCGAGAAGGGGATGATCGCGGCGATCAGCTGCGTGTGGCCCAGTGCGACCTTCGTGGTGATGTGCAGCAGCAGGAACGCGATCGAGGCGACCGCGGTCGTCCGGTGCACCGCCTGACCGACGATCCGCTGCCGGGTGTTCAGGAAGATCCGGTCCTGTGCGAGCAGGCCCCAGATCACCGAGCAGCTGAGCGAGACCAGGGACAACACGCCCGCGCCGAAGTTCAGGAAGTCGCGGAACTGGTTGCCTCCGACCAGCACGACCACGGGTATGAGCAGCAGAACGACAGCGGACGCCACCCCGTAGGCCGAGCGGCCGGGTTTGGGGAGGGAGCTGGTACTACGACGAGGGTTCATGGGGGCAACTCCGAGCAGTTTCGGGAAAGCGGTCCCGCTGCCGAACTCTAAGTGGCTGCATACCGATCAGTACGGGGGTTTGGGTGATTGCGTTGTTACCAAAGGACAATGCGACTGGCGCGATGTCCCTTGGTGGACGGTACGCGAAGTAATTGTTGACCTTGATTCAGCTCTCCCTGGGTTCCTGGCATGTCCACAAGGGATACGGAAGCGCGCCCCGGCTTGCTCAAGGCCGTCGCCGCTCGCTCAAGGCCTGCGGTACCCTAACGCCATGCGTGCCGTACGCCTTCTGCTTAGCGGGCCGCGCTGATCAGTACCGACCCCGGGTCGAACCGTGAGGTCGGCATCGGCGCGGCGTCCCCTCCTGTGCGAGGGGTTTTTTCATTTCCGCAGGCAGAGACGATCGATGGAGCTTTGAGGATCATGAGCGAGACGAACCCCGCTGCCGCCGCCGCTACGTCGGCGGAGGCAGCGCCGCACCGCTACACGGCCGCGACGGCAGCCGAGATCGAGGCACGCTGGCAGGACTTCTGGGACGCCGACGGCACCTACGCGGCGCCGAACCCCAAGGGTGACCTGGCGGGCGACCCCGTGCTGGTCGCCAAGCCCAAGAAGTTCATCATGGACATGTTCCCGTACCCCTCCGGTGCGGGCCTGCACGTCGGCCACCCGCTGGGTTACATCGCCACCGACGTCTACGCCCGGTTCCAGCGCATGACCGGCCACAACGTCCTGCACACCCTGGGCTTCGACGCCTTCGGCCTGCCCGCCGAGCAGTACGCCGTGCAGACCGGCACGCATCCGCGCGTGTCCACCGAGGCCAACATCGAGAACATGAAGGCCCAACTGCGCCGGCTGGGTCTGGGCCACGACAAGCGCCGGTCCTTCGCCACGATCGACCCGGACTACTACAAGTGGACCCAGTGGATCTTCCTGCAGATCTTCAACTCCTGGTACGACGACGAGGCGAAGAAGGCCCGCCCGATCTCCGAGCTGATCGCCCGGTTCGAGTCCGGTGAGCGCGCGATTCCGGGCACCACGCGCGCGTGGAGCGAGCTGAACCCCCGCGAGCGCGCCGACGTCCTGGGCGAGTACCGCCTGGCCTACGCCTCCGACGCGCCGGTCAACTGGTGCCCGGGCCTGGGTACTGTCCTGGCCAACGAGGAGGTCACCGCCGACGGCCGCTCCGAGCGGGGCAACTTCCCGGTCTTCAAGGCCAAGCTGCGCCAGTGGAACATGCGCATCACCGCCTACGCCGACCGGCTGCTGGAGGACCTGGAGGAGCTGGACTGGCCCGAGGCCATCAAGCTGCAGCAACGCAACTGGATCGGCCGCAGCGAGGGCGCCCGCGTCGACTTCCCGATCGACGGCGAGCACATCACGATCTTCACCACCCGCCAGGACACCCTGTTCGGCGCGACCTACATGGTGCTGGCGCCCGAACACCCGCTGGTGGAGAAGTTCACGCCCGCAGCCTGGCCGGAGGGCACCCACGAGGTGTGGGCCGGCGGCCACGCCACGCCCGCCGAGGCCGTCGCCGCCTACCGCGCGCAGGCCGCCTCGAAGTCCGACGTCGAGCGGCAGGCCGAGGCCAAGGACAAGACCGGCGTCTTCACCGGCGCGTTCGCGACCAACCCGGTCAACGGCCAGCAGATCCCCGTCTTCATCGCCGACTACGTCCTGATGGGCTACGGCACCGGCGCGATCATGGCCGTTCCGGCGCACGACACCCGTGACTTCGCCTTCGCGCGCGCCTTCGAGCTGCCGATCCGCTGCGTGGTCGAGCCGACCGACGGCCGCGGCACCGACACCTCGACGTGGGACGACGCGTTCGTCTCGTACGAGGCGAAGCTGGTCAACTCGGCGAGCGACGAGGTCTCCCTGGACGGTCTGGGCGTCGTCGAGGCCAAAGCCCGCATCACCGAGTGGCTGCAGGGCAAGGGCATCGGCGAGGGCACCGTCAACTTCCGTCTGCGGGACTGGCTGTTCAGCCGCCAGCGCTACTGGGGCGAGCCCTTCCCGATCGTCTACGACGAGGACGGCATCGCCCACGCGCTGCCCGAGTCGATGCTGCCGCTGGAGCTGCCCGAGGTCGAGGACTACAGCCCGCGCACCTTCGACCCGGACGACGCGAACACCCAGCCCGAGACGCCGCTGTCGCGCAACGAGGAGTGGGTGAACGTCACCCTGGACCTGGGCGACGGGCCGAAGAAGTACCGCCGCGAGACCAACACCATGCCCAACTGGGCGGGTTCTTGCTGGTACGAGCTGCGCTACCTGGACCCGCACAACGACCAGTGGCTGGTCGACCCGGAGATCGAGCAGTACTGGATGGGCCCGCGCGAGGGCCAGCCGCACGGCGGTGTCGACCTGTACGTCGGCGGCGCCGAGCACGCCGTGCTGCACCTGCTGTACGCGCGCTTCTGGTCCAAGGTCCTGTACGACCTGGGTTACGTCTCCTCGGCCGAGCCCTTCCACAAGCTGTTCAACCAGGGCATGATCCAGGCCTACGTCTACCGCGACAGCCGTGGCATCGCGGTGCCGGCCGCCGAGGTGGAGGAGCGCGACGGCGCCTACTACTACCAGGGCGAGAAGGTCACCCGGCTGCTGGGCAAGATGGGCAAGTCCCTGAAGAACGCGGTGACGCCGGACGAGATCTGCGCCGAGTACGGCGCCGACACCCTGCGCCTGTACGAGATGGCGATGGGGCCGCTGGACGTCTCCCGGCCGTGGGACACGCGCGCGGTGGTCGGCCAGTTCCGGCTGCTGCAGCGTTTGTGGCGCAACATCGTCGACGAGACGACCGGTGAGGTCACCGTCAGCGACGCCGAGCCCGACGAGGACACCCTGCGCGCCCTGCACAAGGCTGTCGACGGCGTCCGCCAGGACCTGGAGGGCCTGCGCTTCAACACCGCCATCGCCAAGGTCACCGAGCTGAACAACCACCTGACCAAGGCGGGTACGGCGGTGCCGCGCCCGGTCGCCGAGCCGCTGGTGCTGATGGTCGCCCCGCTGGCACCGCACATCGCCGAGGAGCTGTGGCGCAAGCTGGGCCACACCGAATCGGTCGTCCACCAGGACTTCCCGGTCGCCGACCCGGAGTACGTCGTGGACGAGACCGTGACCTGCGTCGTGCAGATCAAGGGCAAGGTCAAGGCCCGCCTGGAGGTGCCGCCGGCCATCTCCGAGGAGGAGCTGGAGAAGGTGGCCCTGGCCGACGAGAAGGTCGTCGCGGCGCTGGGCGGCGCGGGCATCCGCAAGGTGATCGTCCGCGCGCCGAAGCTGGTGAACATCGTTCCGGCGTAACCCGCGGCGAGCGGCGAACAGAGTCTCGGGGTAGTCCCCTACGGGCAGGTTCGGGGTTTCTCTGGAACCCCGCACCTGCCCGCTGCGTTTACCGTGGAAAGCGATGCGGCGAGTGCCGCGCCGGCCCGAGGAGGAGCGTCGTGGAAGCAGTGATCGCCGTGTTCGCCCTGCTTTTCCTGCTCTTCGTCGGCCTGGGCGTGTACGCCACGGTCAAGGCGGTCGGCGCCGCCAAGCGCGGTGTGGACCGGACGATCGAGCAGGCCCGCCGCACGGTCGAGGACCACACTCTGCGCGCCAAGTCCTTCGTCCAGGTCGGCCCCGCCGCCGAGATCGCGCAGCTGCGGCTCGCGCTGCGCACCTCCATGCGTGCCACTCAGGACGCGCTGCACGCGGGCGTGGCCCAGGACGAGTCGCTGCAGGAGTCCCTCGGCCTCTTCCAGCGACTCAGCGCGCACGGGCATGAGCTGGACGCCGACCTCAGGCGCCTGGAGTCGGAGCCGGACCGGGCCGAACTCACCGCACGGCTGCCCGACCTGCGCAGCTGCACCGAGCGCATCACGAAGTCCGCGGACTCACTGCGCCGGGCAGCCCGCGACCGGGCGCGCCGCTTCGTCGAGGACGATCTGGACGCGCTCAGCGACCAGATCGACATCGAGGCCGACGCACTGCGCCACTGGACCCCGGCCGGCTCCGCGGCCGCGTCCGCCGCCCCGGACCACGGCCCGGCGGCGCAGCGCACCGGCTCCGGTCCGCCCCGCCCCGCCGAGGAGCAGACCCGCCAGGCGATCACCCCGCCGTCACCACGCCTCGTCCACCCCTGGCAGAAGAAGCCGCGCCCCGAGAGCACCACCTGACCTGGGCGCTCCGGGCCGCACCATGGGGGCCGGGCTGCCGCTCGCGCACCACGGCAGGTAACCTCCAGCTCATGTCCCGCCATGTCGCGATCGTCACCGATTCAACGGCCTACCTGCCGCCGCGGACGATGGAGCGTCACGGCATCACAGCGGTGCCCCTGACCGTGGTCCTCGGCGACCAGGCACTCGAAGAGGGCACCGAGATCTCCACGCGCTCCCTGGCCCAGGCGCTGCAGAAGCGGCGTCCCGTCACCACCTCGCGCCCCAGCCCCGAGATGTTCGCGGAAACCTACCGCAGGGTCGCCGAGTCCGGCGCCGAGGGGATCGTCTCCCTGCATCTGTCCGCCGAGCTGTCCGGCACCTACGACGCCGCAGTCCTCGCGGCGCGCGAGGCTCCGGTGCCGGTACGGGTGGTGGACACCGGGATGGTCGCGATGGCTCTCGGCTTCTGCGCGCTCGCCGCGGCCGAGGCCGCGGAGGCCGGCGGCACCGTGGACGAGGCCGTCACGGCCGCCGAGAAACGGGCCACGGGCACGTCCGCCTACTTCTACGTCGACACCCTCGACTATCTGCGCCGCGGCGGCCGCATCGGCGCCGCACAGGCCCTGCTCGGTTCCGCGCTCGCCGTCAAACCCCTGCTCCAACTCGACGGCGGCCGCATCGAACTGCTCGAAAAGGTCCGTACGGCGTCCAAGGCCATTGCCCGCCTCGAGGAGATCGCCGCCGAGCGGGCGGGCGACGTCGAGGTCGACATCGCCGTCCACCACCTCGCCGCCCCCGACCGCGCCGCCGCGCTCGCCGACCGGCTGCGCCAACGGGTGCCGGGCCTGGCCGACCTCCATGTCAGCGAGATCGGGGCGGTGATCGGGGCACACACCGGCCCGGGGCTGCTCGGCGCGGTGGTCTCACCTCGCTGACGCTTCACGCGGCCCGCCCATCACTCGTAAGAGTGGCGAAGTTATCCACAACAGGGTGGCCTTCCCCCGAATTCAACCAAGATCATCGCGAATCGGCGGGATGTCTCATCCTCGTCGCATGGCACTTCGATCAGGTTCGCGCACAGCCACTCCGACCAGCGGCCCCGGCCGGGGCCCCGCCTCCGACGGCCGCTTTCACCACCGGCGCCCCACCGGACACCGCCGTGCCCGCCACCACTTGCCGGCACCGGCCGAGGAACTGCGCCGCCGGGCGGATCTCCTCTTCAGTGAACGGGCCGTGAAGTGGCAGGAGTCGGGGAACGGGCCGCCGGATGCGGAGGGATCCGCGAGTCCGCCGACCGTGAGGGCTGCGGGGGCGACAGGCGAGGCGGCGGCCCGAGCGGCCGTGGTGCCCGTCACCGGCCGGGCGTCCGGGCTGAGCCCTCGGAGGACGACCACGGCCCTGCCCGGCCCGACCGCGCGACCGCACGAGGGGCCGGCTGACGGGCCGGCGTCGACCTCGGCGCTCGAAGACGCCGAGCCAGGCGGTGCCGCGGGCACCTTGAAGGCGCCACTGCCCTTCGGCCCCGGCCGGCGGGAGCGTGTGGGGCTCGCGCTGCGGGAGCGGATGCCCGCGTGGTTGCAGGCCCGGTGCGGGGTGGACCGGCGGGGAGCCGTGGCGCTCGCCGTGGTGCTCGTTGCCGCCGCCGTGTTCGCCGTGCAGCACTTCTGGGCCGGGCGGGCCGAATCCCTGAGCGCCCCTCAAGTGGTGCGCGCGGACAAGCCCTACACGGCAGGGCAGACGCCCTACGCCAAGAAGGAAGACGGCGCGAAGGGGAGCGCGGTCGTGTCGGCTACGCCCGGCGGGCAGATCGTCGTGGACGTCAGCGGCAAGGTCCGCAAACCGGGGATCCAGCGGCTGCCGGCCGGCTCCCGGGTGGTCGACGCGCTGCGAGCGGCCGGCGGTGTCCGCCCGGGCGTGAGCACCGAGGGGCTCAACCGGGCCCGTTTCCTGACCGACGGTGAACAGGTCGTCGTCGGCGCACCCGCCGGGGCGATGGCTCAGCCCGGCTTGGCGGCGGGGTCGGCCACCGGACCGGCCGGAGCGGGTCCCGCCGCGCCCGTCTCCCTCGACACGGCCACGGCTGACCAACTCGACGCGCTGCCCGGCGTCGGTCCGGTCCTGGCTCAGCACATCATCGACTACCGCACCCAGCACGGCGGTTTCCACTCGGTGGACGAACTGCGCGAGGTCAACGGCATCGGCGAGCGCCGCTTCGGCGATCTGCGGAAACTGGTACGGCCATGAGCCGCACGATCGTCGACCGGCCGCCGCGGCGCGGAAGTACCGGCCCGTTCGCGGACGCCGGGCGAGGAAGGGGGAGACCGGCGGACCCAGGGACCGGCGGCGCGGGTCGCGGCCCAGAGGAGGACGGGACGGCTCGCGATGACCGGTCGGGGCCCCTGGACCTGCGTCTGGTGCCGCCCGCGCTCGCGGCCTGGGCCACGGCGGCCCTGACCCTGGACGCACCGGCGGCCTGGACGGCCGGGATCGCGGGCGCCTGCCTGGTGAGCGGGGTCGTTCTGCTGTGGGCGCGGGGACCGGGCCGGACCGGACGGCCGGCACCGGCGGCACCTCACGCACCGGCCGTGCGGCCGGAACGGAGCGCGCAGGCCGGGCGGGTACCGGGGAGCGAGGAGGCTCAGCCGCCAGGGCGGTTCGCGTGGGCCCGTGCCTCCGTCGCAGCCGCGCTGCTCTGCGCTGCCGCGGCGGCGGTCTCGGCCGGACTGCACGGGGCGGACGTACGGCGCGGGCCGGTGCCCGAGCTGGCCCGGCGGTACGCGAGCGTGACCGCCGAGGTCGAGGTGAGCGGCGACCCCTGGCTGAGCCGGCCGCGGGTACGCGGTGATCACACGGCGCCGGTGGCGGTACTGGCCAGGGCGGAGGTGCGGCGCGTCGAGCGGAGCGACGGGACGAGCATGCGGACGCGGACTCCGGTGCTGCTGGTCGTCGACGCGGACGTCCCGGTGCCGGAAGGAGTTGCCGCTCGCAACGGCGGTTCTGCGACCGGGGGGAACGCGGCACACCCGGCCGGCCCGGGCGCGTGGGGTACCCAGGGCCCGCAGGGTGGGCGCGAGGCCTGGCAGGGGTTGTTGCCGTCCACGCGCCTGCGGGTCGCAGGACGGCTGGCGCCCGCACTGACCGGTGGCGAGCGGATCGCGGCCGTGCTGCGGGTGCGTGGCGGTCCGGGGCCGAGGATCGTGGCCGGGCCCAGCAGACCGCAACGGCTGGCGGGACGGCTCAGGGCCGGGCTGCGGGCGGCGACCGACGGTCTGCCGGGGGACGCGCGGGCGCTCCTTCCTGGGCTCGTCGTCGGTGACACCTCACGGATCACACCCGAGCTGGACGACGCGTTCAAGGAGACGGATCTGGCGCACACGCTGGCCGTGTCCGGCAGCAATCTCACCGTCCTGCTCGTGCTGCTCGTCGGCCCGCCCGGACTGGCCCAGCTGGCCGAGCGCCGCGGCCTGGCCCGGCGCCTCGGGCTCTCGTTGCGGGCGACCGCGCTGCTCGCCGGAGTGCTCACGCTGGGATTCGTGGTGGTGTGCCGGCCCGACCCCAGCGTGCTGCGGGCGGCGGCCTGCGGCGCGGTCGCGCTGCTCGCCCTGGCCACCGGGCGCCGTAGGTCCCTTCTGCCCGCGCTGGCCACGGCCGTCCTGTTGCTGGTGCTCTACGACCCATGGATGGCCCGCAGCTACGGCTTCCTGCTCTCCGCGCTGGCCACCGGCGCGCTGCTCGTCCTGGCTCCGGGGTGGAGCGAGGGGCTGCGGCGGCGCGGGGTGCCGCCCAGGCTTGCGGAGGCGCTGGCAGCGGCCGCCGCGGCACAGGCGGTGTGTGCGCCGGTCACGGCGGTGCTGTCGGCGCGGGTGAGCCTGGTGGCCGTGCCGTGCAACATGCTGGCCGAGGTGGCGGTGGCACCGGCCACGGTACTGGGGTTCGCGGCGCTGGTGACGGCGCCGGTGGCGATGGAACCGGCCAAGGCATTGGCATGGTGCGCGAGTTGGCCCGCCGGGTGGATCGCCCGAGTCGCCCGGACGGGGGCCGCGCTGCCCGGCGCGGGAGTCGGCTGGCCCGGAAGCTGGCTGGGGGCGCTGGCGCTCGCGGCAGTCACCGTCGCCGTCGTCCTGGCAGGCCGGCGGCTCGCGCGGCACCCGTGGTGGTGCGGGCTGCTCGCGGTGCTGGTGCTGCTGGCGGTGGTGCGGCCGGCGCCGCTGACCCGGGTGATCACGGGCTGGCCGCCATCGGGCTGGCGGTACGCGATGTGCGACGTGGGACAAGGCGACGCGACGGTCCTGGCGGCGGGCGAGGGAGCCGGAGTGGTCGTGGACACCGGACCCGATCCGGCGCTGGTCGACCACTGCCTGCGGCAACTGGGCATCACCCGGATTCCGCTGCTCGTCCTGACACACTTCCACGCCGACCATGTCGCGGGACTGCGCGGGGTCCTGCGGGGCCGTTCGGTGGCCGCGATCGAGACCACGGGATTCGAGGAGCCCGCCGATCAGGCCGAGTTCGTCGGAAGGGAGGCGGCGGCGCGGCACATTCCGGTCACGCGGGCCGTGGCGGGAGAGGAGCGGCGCACCGGACCGCTGTCCTGGCGGGTCCTGTGGCCCCCGCCCGGCATCCGGCCACCTGGAGACACACGAACCCCGCTCTGGCCCGGCCCGGTGCCGGAGCCGGAGGGGCCGAACGACGCCAGCGTCGCGATGCTGGTCCGCTCCGGCGGGCTGCGGCTGCTGTTGCTGGGCGATCTCGAACCGCCGGAGCAGCAGGCGCTGGCGCGGTCACCGGAGGCGGCGGAGCTGGCCGGTGTGGACGTGCTGAAGGTGGCCCATCATGGATCCGCCTATCAGGATCCGGAGCTGATACGGCTCGCGGCTCCCCGCGTGGCCCTCATCAGTTGCGGTGAGGACAACCCGTACGGACACCCGGCACCGGCGACCGTGGCCGCGCTGCGGGCGGGCGGAGCGCTGGTCCTGCGCACCGACCGGGACGGAGAACTCGCGGTCGGCGGGACCGGAGGGACGGGTGGGGAGGTGCGGGTGGCCAGAGACCGATGACCGGGTGTTCGCCAGACTGGGGCCATGGACTCACGTCAGGCCGACGCCTATCTCCGCCGCATCGGCGCGGAGCGCCCCCCGAAACCCACCAGCCGGGCGCTGCGCGACCTGCATCTGCGCCATCTGTGGACCGTGCCCTTCGAGAACCTGTCGATCCACCTCGGCGAGGAGATCGTGCTGGAGGAGGAGCGGTTGCTGGACAAGCTGATCCGACGCGGGCGGGGCGGCTTCTGCTATGAACTGAACGGCGCCTTCGGCGCGTTGCTCGCCGCGCTCGGCTACGAGGTCGAGCTGCTCGCGGCACGCGTGTACGGCGACGGGGGGCGGCTCGGCATCCCCTACGACCATCTCGCCCTGCGCGTGCGGACGGTGGAGGGCGACCGCTGGCTCGCGGACGTCGGGTTCGGGGCACACAGCCACCACCCGCTGAGCTGCACGGACCGTGCGGAGCAGGTGGACCCCGGCGGGGTGTTCCGGGTGGTGGACGCCGGGCCGGACGCGGCCGGGGTGGGTGGCGGAGACCTGGCCGGGACCGCAGATCTGGACGTCGTACGGGACGGGAGGCCGCAGTACCGGCTGGAGACGCGGCCCCGGGTGCTCGGGGACTTCGTGGCCGGTGCCTGGTGGCACAGCACCTCGACGCTGTCGCACTTCACCCGGTCGCTGGTCTGCTCGCGGGTCACCGAGGACGGCGGGCGGATCACGCTCAGCGGGCGCGAACTGAAGACGACGGCGGGCGACGGTACGCGCGGCGTGCGGGAGCTGGAGACGGATGAGGAGGTGCTGACGGTGTACCGGGAGGGGTTCGGGATCCAGCTGGCCCATGTGCCGGCTGTGTCGGCCGCCGGCTGAGTAACCGGAGGGCGGCAGCCGGTCGGCGATCACGCCGTGCGCTGATGCTGCACGGCGTGATCCGCACCGGCACGCTCGATTCCGAGGACCTCTGCCTCGGCAACGGCATGGAGGCGAGGCGCGGGCGGCCTGCCGGGCCACCACCGAGCTGCCCCGGGACGACTTCACCGTGAGCCGGCAGGCCATGCCGGCGCGGGGTGTCGCGGTCGCCGGCCCGAGCATCCGGGTCGACCTCGACGCGCAGAGTGCCCAAGAGCTGACCTGGCGGTTCGGTTTCCGCGCGGTGCCGGAGAATGTGTCCGTGAGTGATGTGCGACATGTGCTGGTGCTGCCCGACCGGGACGCGGCGGAGGAGGCGGCCGAGGCGCTCGGGGTGCGGTTCGGCATCGACGAGGAAGCGCGGCTCGTGCGAGACGCGCTGGCCGGGGAGGACGACGCCGAGGACGCGCAGTGGCTGGTGCTGCTGCGGGACGAGGACGGGCGGCTGGATCCGGCGGAACTGGACGCGTTCGCGGGCGAGTGGGAGGGCTGGCGCGAGGAGCCGTAGCCCACGGGCCACTCGCTGCGACGTGTCCCGCGTCCCTGACCCTGTGTCCGGTCCCGGCGCTCAGTACCGGCGCTGCTCCCGGTCCTGGCCCCTGGCTACCTTTCCCGGCCCCTGCTCCGAGCGCTGGCTCCGGCCCCGCTGCCCGGCCCGGCTTCTGTGCCCGGCTCCCGGTCCCTGGCCCGAGCCTCTGGTCCCGGCTCGCCCCGGTTCCGCCGCCGAGGCTCCGGCCCCGGTTCCGCCGCCGGTCGGCGTCGGCTCCGGCCCCGAGTCGGCTCAGCCTCTGGCATTCGCCGGCTCAGCCGGTTCCGCCCCGGGACCGGCCCCCTGAACCCGCACCCCACCCGGCCTCGGTCCGCAGCCTCGACCCGACCGACCGCAGGGTCCCGGCCCCGAGGTCTGCTCCGGGTGCGGTCCGGGATCCGTCGGGGTTGGCGGGAGGCCTGGTTGTCAGTCGCGCGTGGGATGCTGTGAGCGATGGCCAGGAAGACTGCGAATGACGACCCTCTCGCCCCGGTGACGCTCGCCGTCGGCCAGGAGGACCTCCTGCTCGACCGTGCCGTGCAGGAGGTGGTGGCCGCCGCCAAGGCCGCCGACGCCGACACGGACGTACGCGACCTCAGCCCGGACCAGTTGCAGCCCGGCACGCTCGCCGAGCTCACCAGCCCCTCGCTCTTCGCGGAGCGGAAAGTCGTGGTCGTGCGCAATGCGCAGGACCTGTCCGCCGACACGGTCAAGGACGTGAAGGCGTATCTCGGAGCGCCCGCCGAGGAGATCACGCTCGTGCTGCTTCACGCGGGCGGAGCCAAGGGAAAAGGGCTACTGGACGCCGCCCGCAAGGCGGGCGCGCGCGAGGTCGCCTGCCCGAAGATGACCAAGCCGGCGGACCGGCTGGCCTTCGTGCGGGGCGAGTTCCGCTCCTTCGGACGGTCGGCCACGCCCGAGGCGTGCCAGGCGCTCTGCGACGCCATCGGCAGCGATCTGCGGGAGCTGGCCTCGGCGGTCTCCCAACTGGTCGCCGACGTGGAGGGCACGATCGACGAGGCCGTCGTCGGGCGGTACTACACCGGCCGGGCCGAGGCCTCCAGCTTCACGGTCGCGGACCGGGCCGTGGAGGGGCGTACGGCGGAGGCACTGGAGGCGCTCAGATGGTCGCTGGCGACGGGCGTGGCGCCGGTGATGATCACCAGTGCGCTCGCCCAGGGCGTGCGGGCGATCGGGAAGCTGTCCTCCGTGCGCGGTGGGCGGCCGGCGGATCTGGCGCGGGAGCTGGGGATGCCGCCCTGGAAGATCGATCGGGTACGGCAGCAGATGAGGGGATGGACACCGGACGGGGTCGCGGTGGCGATGCGGGCGATCGCCGAGGCCGACGCGGGGGTGAAGGGCGGCGGCGATGACCCCGAGTACGCACTGGAGAAGGCCGTCGTGGTGATCGCCCGCGCCGCTCGGTCGCGCGGCCGCGGGTAAGTACGGACAGGCATACGGGGCTCCCTCAGGCACCGACGCCGGCTCCGTCCCCGGACCGCACCGGGGCTCTGCCTCAGCTCGCGTCGGTGGCTTCGTCCTTCGGCCCCCGCAGGGGCTCTGCTCCGGCCCGTCGGCGGCTCCCTCCCCGGAGCCCGCCAGGGGCTCGCCCCGGACATCCGGCGTCTCCGTTTCGGATCCCGCCGGGCACGTCACCCCGGCCTGCGCCGAACGAGCCCCCGGACCGGCAGGAGACGGGCCCCGGACACCGTGCAACGCCCGGACCGCACTCGTCAAAGGGTGCCCCCGGACCCGTCCCGGCCACCCGTCTCGGCCCCCCCGATCTCACCTCACCGTGCATTTCACGGCGGAACGACCATCACAGGTCGCCGACCCAGCCGCCCGGACACTGCCCGCGCCCGCCCGCACATACCGAAAACCCCGCCGCCCACCCTGGGGAAGGGGGAACGGCGGGGCCTTCGAGTGGAGCTGGTGGATTCGCACCCGCGTGGCGAACGCAGGCCGCGTGCGAATCCGGGGTGCCGGTCGGGAGCGGATGAGAGAGGGCCCGCTCTGGGTCCTTCCGGCGGTCAGATCAAAGAGGAGGTTCAGCCCTTGAGGGACGCGACCTTGGAGGCAAGCGCCGACTTCTTGTTGGCGGCCTGGTTCTTGTGGATGACGCCCTTCGAGACGGCCTTGTCGAGCGCACGCGCGGCAGCGCGCTGCATCTCGGTGGCCTTCTCGACGTCACCCGCGGCAGCGGCCTCGCGGGCCTTGCGGATCGCGGTCTTCAGGGAGGACTTGACGGCCTTGTTGCGCAGCCGGGCCTTCTCGTTGGTCTTGATCCGCTTGATCTGGGACTTGATGTTCGCCACGAAGGAGCCTTTTCAGGTTCAGGTGCGGGGCCGCGAGGGTCCCGGACCGGTGATCCAAAATTATATGTCGTGCCTCGCGCCGAGAGGGCATGAGGCACAGCCATCTACAGTACCAGTGGCCCTGCGAGCGGCCCAAAACGGTACCCGGTCCCTCCGCGTGGGACCATGGAGGCTACGTATCGATCCGACCCGAGGCATAAGGCGCCTCAAGAGACAGGACCCTGCGTGCCCGCGACCCCTAACCATGTGCCCGAGCCGAGCCGTACCGCCCCGGCTCTGATCCGCAATTTCTGCATCATCGCGCACATCGACCACGGCAAGTCCACGCTCGCCGACCGGATGCTCCAGCTGACCGGTGTGGTCGAGCAGCGGCAGATGCGTGCTCAGTACCTCGACCGGATGGACATCGAGCGCGAGCGCGGCATCACGATCAAGTCCCAGGCGGTGCGTCTGCCCTGGGCCCCCACCGAGGGCCCCGACCAGGGCACGACCCACATCCTCAACATGATCGACACCCCGGGGCACGTCGACTTCACCTACGAGGTCTCGCGGTCGCTCGCCGCCTGTGAGGGGACCATCCTCCTCGTCGACGCCGCCCAGGGCATCGAGGCGCAGACCCTCGCCAACCTCTACCTGGCGATGGAGAACGACCTCACGATCATCCCCGTGCTCAACAAGATCGACCTTCCGGCGGCCCAGCCGGAGAAGTTCGCCGAGGAGCTGGCGAACCTGGTCGGCTGTGACCCGGAGGACGTCCTCAAGGTCTCCGCCAAGACCGGTCTCGGCGTCGATGCGCTGCTGAACAAGGTCGTCAAGGAGATCCCGGGGCCGGTCGGTGTCGCCGACGCGCCCGCCCGCGCGATGATCTTCGACTCGGTATACGACTCCTACCGCGGTGTCGTGACGTACGTCCGTGTCATCGACGGCCAGCTCAACAGGCGCGAGCGCATCAGGATGATGTCGACCGGCGCCACCCATGAACTGCTGGAGATCGGCGTCAACTCGCCCGAGATGCTGCCGGCCGACGGCCTCGGCGTCGGTGAGGTGGGTTACCTGATCACCGGTGTGAAGGACGTCCGCCAGTCCAAGGTCGGTGACACCGTCACCAGCCAGAACAAGGGCGCCACCGAGGCCCTCGGCGGATACAAGGACCCGAAGCCGATGGTCTTCTCCGGGCTGTATCCGCTGGACGGCTCCGACTACCCGGAGCTGCGCGAGGCGCTGGACAAGCTGCAGCTCAACGACGCCGCGCTGGTGTACGAGCCGGAGACCTCCGCGGCCCTCGGCTTCGGCTTCCGCGTCGGATTCCTCGGGCTCCTCCACCTCGATGTCATCCGGGAGCGGCTGGAGCGCGAGTTCGGCCTCGACCTGATCGCCACCGCCCCGAACGTGGTCTACCGGGTGATCATGGAGGACGGCAGCGAGCACACCGTCACCAATCCGAGCGAGTTCCCCGAGGGGAAGATCGACGAGGTCTTCGAGCCGGTCGTACGGGCGACGATCCTCGCGCCGACCGAGTTCATCGGCGCGATCATGGAGCTGTGCCAGACCCGGCGCGGCACCCTGCTCGGCATGGACTACCTCTCCGAGGACCGCGTCGAGATCCGCTACACCCTGCCGCTCGCGGAGATCGTCTTCGACTTCTTCGACCAGCTGAAGTCCAAGACGCGCGGGTACGCCTCCCTCGACTACGAGCCCACGGGCGAGCAGAGCAGCTCCCTGGTCAAGGTCGACATCCTGCTGCACGGCGACAAGGTCGACGCCTTCTCGGCGATCACCCACAAGGACCAGGCGTACGCGTACGGCGTGCGGCTCGTCGCCAAGCTCAAGGAGCTGATCCCGCGGCAGAACTTCGAGGTGCCGGTGCAGGCCGCCATCGGCTCCCGGGTCATCGCCCGCGAGACCATCCGCGCCATCCGCAAGGACGTCCTCGCCAAGTGCTACGGCGGTGACATCTCCCGTAAGCGCAAGCTGCTGGAGAAGCAGAAGGAAGGCAAGAAGCGGATGAAGATGGTGGGTTCCGTGGAGGTTCCGCAGGAGGCCTTCATCGCGGTTCTGTCCAGTGATGACGGTGCGGGGTCGGTCAAGGGCAAGAAGTAACCAGCGGTAACAACCGGTCACGTCCACAACCGGGACACAAGGGGGCCCGTCGTGCGAAAGCGCGGCGGGCCCCTGTGCGTCCATGGCGTCACGCCGAGTGGAAAGTGACTGGCCGAAGCCCCTTACGCAGCGGCCGGTCGCGGCTTACTCTGATCCCTGCTCGATAGTTACTCGCGAGTTAAACAACAGCGCAGCAGCAGCACGAACCCCCCACCGTGAGTGAACCCAGCCGCACCGAGTACGCCGCACCGTCGCGGGCCCCGGAGGATGTCGTGAGCGACACACAGACCCTGATCGAGAACCGTCCGCCGTCCGTGGCGGCCCTCTTCCTGGAGCGCGTGGCGGCCACACCGGACGCCGAGGCCTACCGCCATCCGGTGCCTCCTGCCTCCGGTCAGGGCCCCGACGAGTGGAAGTCGCTCAGCTGGGCGCAGGCGGCCGAGCGGGTCTACGCGATCGCTGCCGGCCTCATCGAACTGGGCGTGCAGCCCGAGCAGCGCGTGGCGCTCGCCTCCTCCACCCGGGTCGAGTGGATCCTCGCCGACCTCGGCATCCTGTGCGCGGGCGGCGCGACCACCACCGTCTACCCGCAGACCAACGCCGACGAGTCGGCGTTCATCCTCTCCGACTCCGAGAGCCGGGTGCTGATCGCCGAGGACGCGGCCCAGGTCGCCAAGGCGGTCGAGAAGCGTGCCGAGCTGTCCGACCTGGTCAAGGTCGTCGTCATCGACCCGGCCGGCGTCCAGACGGACGACTGGGTCATCACCCTCGCGGAGCTGGAGCGGCGCGGCGCCGCCCACCTGGAGCAGCACCCTCAGCTGATCAAGGAGCGGGTCGGCGCGATCACCAAGGACCAGCTCGCCACCCTCATCTACACCTCCGGTACCACCGGCCGCCCCAAGGGAGTGCGGCTCCCGCACGACAACTGGGCGTACATGGCCAGGGCGATCGCGGCGACCGGCCTGGTCACCATGGACGACGTGCAGTACCTGTGGCTGCCGCTCGCGCACGTCTTCGGCAAGGTGCTCACCTCCGGCCAGATCGAGGTCGGGCACGTCACCGCCGTCGACGGCCGCGTCGACAAGATCATCGAGAACCTTCCGGTGGTGCAGCCGACCTACATGGCGGCCGTGCCGCGCATCTTCGAGAAGGTCTACAACGGCGTCGCCGCCAAGGCCCGCGAGGGCGGCCCGGCCAAGTACAAGATCTTCCAGTGGGCCGCCGAGGTGGCCCGCGAGTACGCCAAGGTCACCCAGGACAACTTCCGCCGCACCGGCACCACCGCTGCGCCGTTCGGGCTCGCCGCCAAGCACAAGGTCGCCGACACCCTCGTCTACGCCAAGCTCCGCGAGGCCTTCGGCGGCCGGCTGCGCGCCTGTGTCTCCGGCGCTTCCGCGCTCGCACCCGAGATCGGCTACTTCTTCGCCGGCGCCGGCATCCACATCCTGGAGGGCTACGGCCTCACCGAGTCCTCCGCCGCCTCCTTCGTCAACCCCGGCGAGGCCTACCGCACCGGCACGGTCGGCAAGCCGCTGCCCGGCACGGAGGTGCGCATCGCCGAGGACGGCGAGATCCTGCTGCGCGGCCCCGGCATCATGCAGGGCTACCACAAGCTGCCCGAGAAGACCGCCGAGGTGCTGGAGCCCGACGGCTGGTTCCACACCGGTGACATCGGCGAGCTGTCGCCCGACGGCTACCTGCGCATCACCGACCGCAAGAAGGACCTGATCAAGACCTCCGGCGGCAAGTACGTCGCGCCGGCCGAGGTCGAGGGGCAGTTCAAGGCGGTGTGCCCCTACGTCTCCAACATCCTGGTGCACGGCGCCGACCGGAACTACTGCACCGCCCTCATCGCCCTCGACGAGATCGCGATCCTGGACTGGGCCAAGGAGAACGGCCTGGAGGGCAGGTCGTACGCCGAGATCGTCGCAGCTCCGCAGACGGTCGAGATGGTCGACGGGTACGTGCAGCAGCTCAACGCCGGGCTGCAGAAGTGGCAGACCATCAAGAAGTTCCGGCTGCTGCCGCGGGATCTCGACGTGGAGCACGGGGAGATCACACCGAGCCTGAAGCTGAAGCGGCCGGTCGTGGAGCGGGAGTACAAGGACCTCATCGAGGAGATGTACGCCGGGACCAGGGAGAAGTAACGCGGCTGCGGCGCGGATCGGCGGCGGGCCCGCTGTGGCCTGCCGTTGCCACGCGGCGGGGCCGCACGGCGGCGGCAGGCCCGCTCCGCTCGGGGGGATTGCGCTCGCCTGCGCTCAAAAGTCGCCCACTTCTGTCCACTTCAGTAACTCGCCGCTTATGGGTGCCCCCGGTCTGTCACCCTGGCCGCATGGACATGGCGGCCATACCCGCACAGAGGGAGAGTGAGCCCCGGGCCAGGGAGGCCAGCGGCCGGGCGACACTGCCCGGGACCCCCCTCGCGCCCGGGTCGGCCCGTGCGCTGGTGCGGGCCGCGCTGGCCGAGGCGTCCGGGGTCTCGGCACGGCTCCTCGACGACGCCATGGCCGTGGTCAGCGAGCTGGTCACCAACGCCGTCGTGCACGCCGGTACCGATGTGCAGGTCGACTGGCGGCTGGAGGAGACCGGTGCGTTCGTCGTGGAGGTGGGCGACCTGCACCCCTCCCGCGCCCCGCGCGACGCCCTCGGCGGCGACGGCTCGTACGACGCCGCCGAGTACGGGCGCGGCCTGCGCCTGGTCACCACGCTCGCCGAGTCCTGGGGTGTCACCTACCGGGCCGGCGCCAAGACCGTCTGGGCGCGGCTGCCGCCCGGTGGCGTGGACGACCCGGACGCGTCCGCGCCGGACGCGGCCCTGGAGGTCGCCGAGGACCTGGCCCCGCAGCCGCAGCCGCACCGCGCCGACAGTGACCGGGACTGGCTCGGCCGGGGCGCGCTGTCGTTCCTCGCCGAAGCGTCCGACCTGCTCGCCGGACAGCTGGACGAGAACCTGGTCACGGCCCTCACCGGCCAGCTCATCGTGCCCCGGCTCGCCGACTGGTGCGCGGTGTGGCTGGAGGACGAGGCGACCGTGCGCGGCGGCGCAGCCGACGGCCCCGACCGGGTCTGGCACGCCAGCGAGAACCGCATCGAGGAACTGCGGTGCGCCCTGGAGAAGGAGCCGCCCTGTCCCGGTGGGGGCCTGCGCTCCGGCCCCGAACCGTATCCGTGGCCCGGTCCCGCGCTGGGCCCGCAGGGCGCCGACGGAACGGCGCTGGCGTACCGGTTGATCGCGGGCGGCCGGCCGCTCGGCACGCTGGTCATCGGCCGGTGCGGGCCGGGCGGCTTTCCCGAGGAGGTCACCGGTCTCGTGGAGGACCTGGGCCGCCGGGTGGCCCTCGCGATCGGCGCGGCCCGCCAGTACGCCCGCCAGGCCACCATCAGCGCGGTCCTCCAGCGCGGTCTGCTGCCCGGCGCGGTCGCCGAGATCCCGGGTATGAGCAGCGCCCTCGTCTACGAGCCCTGTGACAAGGGCGGCCCGAGCGGCGACTTCTACGACCTGTTCCCGGCGGGCGACGGCCGCTGGTGCTTCGCCGTCGGGGACGTGCAGGGCAAGGGCCCCGAGGCAGCCGTCGTGATCGGTCTCGCCCGCCCCTGGCTCCGCCTGCTGGCCCGCGAGGGCTACCGCGTCGCCGACGTCCTCGACCGCCTCAACCAGCTCCTCCTGGACGACGCCACCGAGGCCGCCGACGCTGCCGCGCGCGCCCTGGCCGCGGCGGGCGGCCGTCCGGTGGCCGCCGGGGAAGGCCCGCAGACCCGCTTCCTGTCGCTCCTGTACGGCGAGCTGACGCCGTACGACGGTGGGGTCCGCTGCACGCTGGCCTCCGCGGGCCACCCGCTTCCGCTCGTGCTGAGCCCCGACGGCACCGTGCGTACGGCGGCCGGCCCGCAGACCCTGCTCGGCGTGGTCGAGGACGAGACGTACACCAGCGAGAGCCTCGACCTGCGACCCGGCGACAGCCTGCTGTGCGTCACCGACGGGGTCACCGAGCGACGCTCCGGCTCCCGCCAGTTCGACGACGGCGACGGCCTCGCCCGCGCCCTTTCCGGCTGCGCGGGCCTGAGCGCGGAGGAGATCGCGGAGAGGATCCGCGGCCTGGTCCACGACTTCAGCGGCGGCCCACCCGAGGACGACCTCGCGCTGCTGGTCCTGCAGGCGGGGTGACGGCGGCCGGGTCACGGCAGCGGTGCTGGACAATGGAAGACATGCCTTCCGCACTCCCCGACGGCGAGCCCGTCCCCGGTGACGGCGCGCTGCCCACGCACGCGCTCGCCGGCGCCGCCGAGCGGCCCCTCGGGTTCTATCTCCACGTGCCGTACTGCGCGACCCGCTGCGGCTACTGCGACTTCAACACCTACACCGCGACCGAGCTGCGCGGCACCGGCGGCGTCCTGGCGTCCCGCGACAACTACGCGGACACGCTGACGAACGAGATCCGGCTCGCCCGCAAGGTGCTCGGCGACGACCCGCGCCAGGTCCGCACGGTGTTCGTCGGCGGTGGTACGCCCACCCTGCTGGCCGCCGACGATCTCGTGCGCATGCTGCGGGCCGTCCGGGACGAGTTCGGTCTGGCGCCGGACGCCGAGATCACGACGGAGGCGAACCCCGAGTCGGTCGACCCGGCGTACCTGGCCACGCTCCGGGAGGGCGGTTTCAACCGGATCTCCTTCGGCATGCAGAGCGCGCGGCCGCACGTGCTGCGCGTGCTCGACCGCACCCACACCCCCGGGCGCCCCGAGGCCTGCGTCGCGGAGGCCAGGGCGGCGGGCTTCGAGCACGTCAACCTCGACCTGATCTACGGCACGCCCGGGGAGAGCGACGACGACTGGCGGGCCTCCCTGGACGCGGCGACCGGGGCGGGCCCGGACCACATCAGCGCCTACGCGCTCATCGTCGAGGAGGGCACACAGCTGGCCCGCCGTGTCGGCCGCGGTGAGATCCCGATGACCGACGACGACGTGCACGCGGACCGGTACCTGATCGCCGAGGAGACCCTGGGCGGGGCGGGCTTCGCGTGGTACGAGGTCTCCAACTGGGCCGCTTCGGAAGCGGGCCGCTGCCTGCACAACGAGCTGTACTGGCGCGGTGCCGACTGGTGGGGCGCCGGCCCCGGGGCGCACTCGCACGTGGGCGGCGTGCGCTGGTGGAACGTCAAGCATCCGGGTGCGTACGCCGCGGCCCTCGCCTCCGGACGGTCACCGGGGGCGGGACGCGAGGTGCTGTCCGACGAGGACCGCCGGGTGGAGCGCGTCCTGCTGGAGCTGCGGCTGCGGGAGGGGGTGCCGCTGTCCCTGCTGAAGCACGAGGGACTGGCGGCGTCCCGGCGCGCGCTGGCGGAAGGGCTCCTTCAGGAAGGGCCGTACGAGGAGGGGCGGGCCGTGCTGACCCTGCGGGGGCGGTTGCTTGCGGATGCGGTGGTGCGGGACCTGGTGGACTGATCACCCGGGCGAGTGAATCGGTGCGGAAGGCGGGTTCGGTCCCCAAACCTGGTTCGAAAGCTGCCGCCGAAGCAAGCGGCGGATGTGGAGGGCCACGGAGATGACCGCTCGCGCTCGAGAACCACCAGGTCCGGTACCGGCTCGCCGACCTCATCGACGACGTCGACATCCTGGATCTGCAGACGGGACCACCGCTGCCGTGGGATCTGGTCCATCGAGTCTTCCACCTCGTGCCGGCCTCGGGACGCCGGCTGCCGTGCCGACCGATCACGATGGTCGTCGAGGTCGTCTCCAAGCCCAGCGCGCAGCGGGACTACGAGATCAAGCGGTCGATCTACGCCGCGGGTGGGGTGCCTACCTGCCTGTCTCGTCGTGGATCCGATCATGGCGCAGTGCGTCCTGCTGACGCGGCCCGTCGGGAAGGGGGAGGACGCCGACCACCAGCGACAGCAGCTCACCAGGTTCGGGGCGCCACTGCCGCTGGAGGAGCTCGAACTCGATTTGGACACCACCGAGTTCGGAACGTTCCCCGACGTCAAGCCGCACCGCTGTCCGTGACGAAATCGATCAGCTCCTCCACCCGGCCCAGTAGCTCCGGTTCCAGGTCCTTGTAGGACGTCACCCGTTTCAGGATGGCCTGCCACACCGCCCCGGTGTTCTCCGACGGCCAGCCCAGCGCCCGGCACACACCCGTCTTCCAGTCCTGGCCCTTCGGCACCGTCGGCCACGCCGGGATGCCCAGCGCCGTCGGCTTCACCGCCTGCCAGATGTCGATGTACGGGTGGCCGACGACCAGCGCGTGCCCGCTCGTCACCGACTCGGCGATCCGCCACTCCTTCGTACCCGGGACCAGGTGGTCCACCAGCACGCCCAGACGGGCGTCCGGGCCCGGCGCGAACGAGGACACGATCGCCGGCAGGTCGTCCACGCCCTCCAGGTACTCCACCACCACGCCCTCGATGCGCAGGTCGTCGCCCCAGACCTTCTCGACCAGCTCGGCGTCGTGCCGGCCCTCGACGTAGATGCGGCCGGCGCGGGCCACGCGTGCGCGGGCGCCGGGGACGGCGACCGAGCCGGAGGCGGTACGGGAGGGCCGTACCGGGCCACCGGACGACGGCCGCACCAGCGTCACCACCCGGCCCTCCAACAGGAAGCCCCGCGGCTCCAGCGGGAACACCCGGTGCTTGCCGAAGCGGTCCTCCAGCGTCACCGTGCCCGCCTCGCAGCGGATCACCGCCCCGCAGAAACCGGTGCCGGGCTCCTCCACCACCAGGCCCGGTTCCGCGGGCACCTCCGGCACGGCCTTCTGCCGCTTCCACGGCGGGGTCAGGTCGGTGGCGTACGAACGAGCGCGCGGCCTCGAAGGGCCCTCGTCGGAAGGGCGGTGGCGGGAGACGGGTGGGCGCATTCGGATGACGATAGGAGAAGCGGTCGGCGCGTGCTCACGACACGCCGAAACGGGCGGCCAGCGCGTCGCGTTGGCGTCGTACGAAGCCTGCGTCCACCACCGCTCCGTGACCGGGTACGTACAGTGCGTCCTCGCCGCCCAGCGAGAGGAGCCGGTCGAGGGCGTCCGGCCAGCGGGACGGGACCGCGTCCGGGCCGGCCTGCGGTTCCCCGGACTCCTCGACCAGGTCGCCGCAGAAGACCACCTCCTGCTCCCCGGGCACGAGGACCGCGAGATCGTGTCCGGTGTGGCCCGGGCCCACGTTGGCCAGCAGGACCTGCCGGCCGTCGCCGAGGTCCAGCGTCCACTCGCCCGAGACCAGGTGGGAGGGCGGCACGAGCGCGTCCACCGCCTCGTCGGCCTCCGCCACCGGCAGGCCGTTGCGCACGGCGTCCAGGCGCAGCTCCTCGCGCTCGCGCGCGAGCACCGCGTCGACGCCCACCGCACCGAAGATCTCCGCGCCCGCGAACACCGCCGCTCCGAGGACATGGTCGAAGTGCGGATGGGTCAGCGCGAGATGGGTCACACGGCCGCCGGCCAGTTCCTCCGCGCGGGCCCGGAGCCGGGCGCCCTCGGCGAGGCTCGAGCCGGCGTCCACCAGCAGTGCCGCGCCCGTCCCGAGGACCAGGCCGGCCGTGCAGTCCCAGCCGGGCAGCCGGCACCGGCCGACCCCCGTGGCCAGCCGCTCCCATCCCAGCTCTTCCCAAGTCACCGTCATACCGCGACGCTATCCGCACGAGTCGCCGCGACGGCACCGACCTTGCCCCGGGTGTACCCGACAGCCGTACACTGGGCCGGGACGCTGGCACTCGCATGCGACGAGTGCCAGGGGGACGAACGCAGGGCCGAGCGGAACCGAGGGGACCACATGCTGGAGGTGTGCGCGAATGCTGAGTGAACGCAGACTTCAGGTGCTGCGCGCCATCGTCCAGGACTACGTGGGCACCGAGGAGCCGGTCGGTTCGAAGGCCCTCACCGAGCGGCACAACCTCGGGGTGTCCCCGGCGACGGTCCGCAACGACATGGCGGCCCTGGAGGACGAGGGGTACATCGCCCAGCCGCACACCAGCGCGGGGCGCATCCCCACCGACAAGGGCTACCGGCTGTTCGTGGACAAGCTGGCGGGTGTCAAGCCGATGACCGCGCCCGAGCGGCGGGCCATCCAGAACTTCCTGGAGGGCGCCGTCGACCTCGACGACGTCGTGGCGCGGACCGTGCGGCTGCTCGCCCAGCTCACCCGGCAGGTCGCCGTCGTGCAGTACCCGTCGCTGACCCGGTCCACCGTCCGGCACGTGGAGCTGCTCTCGCTCGCCCCCGCGCGCGTGATGCTCGTGCTGATCACGGACACCGGGCGGGTCGAGCAGCGGATGGTCGACTGCCCGGCGCCCTTCGGCGAGGCCTCCCTCGCCGACCTGCGCGCGCGGCTGAACAGCCGGGTCGCGGGCCGCCGGTTCGCGGACGTGCCGAAGCTGCTCGAGGACCTGCCGGAGGCCTTCGAGGCCGAGGACCGCGGTACTGTCTCGACGGTGCTCTCCACTCTCCTGGAGACACTCGTCGAGGAGAACGAGGAGCGGCTGATGATCGGCGGCACCGCCAATCTCACCCGCTTCGGGCATGACTTTCCCCTCACGATCCGGCCGGTGCTCGAGGCGCTTGAGGAGCAGGTCGTGCTCCTCAAGCTGCTCGGCGAGGCGAAGGATCCGGGCGTGACGGTGCGTATCGGGCACGAGAACGCCCACGAGGGACTCAACTCCACCTCCGTGGTGTCGGTCGGCTACGGTTCGGGCGGCGAGGCGGTTGCCAAGCTCGGCGTGGTCGGACCGACCCGCATGGACTATCCGGGAACGATGGGAGCGGTACGCGCAGTGGCACGGTACGTCGGACAGATCCTGGCGGAGTCGTAAGTGGCCACGGACTACTACGCCGTTCTCGGCGTGCGCCGCGACGCGTCGCAGGATGAGATCAAGAAGGCGTTCCGCCGGCTCGCCCGCGAGCTGCACCCGGACGTCAACCCGGACCCGAAGACCCAGGAGCGGTTCAAGGAGATCAACGCCGCTTACGAGGTGCTGTCGGACCCGCAGAAGAAGCAGGTCTACGACCTCGGCGGCGACCCGCTCTCGCAGAGCGGCGCCGGCGCGGGCGGCTTCGGAGCCGGTGGCTTCGGCAACTTCTCCGACATCATGGACGCGTTCTTCGGCACGGCGTCGCAGCGCGGGCCGCGCTCGCGCACCCGGCGGGGCCAGGACGCGATGATCCGGATCGAGGTCGAGCTGGACGAGGCGGCCTTCGGGACGACCAAGGACATCCAGGTCGACACCGCGGTCGTCTGCAATACCTGCAACGGCGAGGGCGCGGCGCCCGGCACGTCCGCCCAGACGTGTGACATGTGCCGTGGCCGGGGCGAGGTCTCGCAGGTCACCCGTTCCTTCCTGGGCCAGGTCATGACCTCGCGGCCGTGCCCGCAGTGCCAGGGCTTCGGCACGGTGGTGCCGACCCCGTGCCCCGAGTGCGCGGGTGACGGCCGGGTCCGCTCCCGCCGCACCCTCACGGTCAAGATCCCGGCCGGTGTCGACAACGGCACGCGGATCCAGCTCGCCGGTGAGGGCGAGGTCGGGCCGGGCGGCGGTCCGGCCGGTGACCTGTACGTCGAGATCCACGAGCTGCCGCACCAGACCTTCCAGCGGCGCGGCGACGACCTGCACTGCACGGTGACGATCCCGATGACGGCGGCGGCGCTCGGCACGAAGGTGCCGCTGGAGACCCTGGACGGCATGGAGGAGGTCGACATCCGGCCCGGTACCCAGTCCGGCCAGTCCATCCCGCTGCACAACCGGGGCGTCACGCACCTGCGCGGCGGCGGCCGGGGCGACCTGGTCGTGCACGTCGAGGTGCAGACCCCGACCAAGCTCGACCCCGAGCAGGAACGGCTCCTGCGCGAGCTGGCCAAGCTGCGCGGCGAGGAACGCCCGCAGGGACAGTTCCAGCCGGGGCAGCAGGGGCTGTTCAGCCGGTTGAAGGATGCCTTCAACGGTCGCTGACGTGAGCCGGAGGGTGGCCGGAGGTCCCGGGGGTGGCTCCCCGGGCGGGCACGGTGAGCCGGGGCTGCAGGGGCTGTTCAGGGGGCTGACGGATGCCTTCAACGGCCGCTGAGACGCCGGGTGCGGGGTGCCTCCGCGCCCCGTATGCCGTTGTCCTATGCCGTGTGAAGCCCCGATTCGGACTCTTTCAAAGGACGTGACAACATGCGGTCATGTCCTCCGCACTGACCGATCTCTTCCTCCACCCGATCGTGCAGGCCCCCATGGCGGGCGGCGTCTCCGTCCCGCAGCTCGCCGCTGCCGTGTCCGAGGCGGGTGGCCTCGGGTTTCTCGCCGCCGGGTACAAGACCGCCGACGGCATGTACCAGGAGATCAAGCAGCTGCGGGGGCTCACCGCCCGCCCCTTCGGCGTGAACGTGTTCATGCCGCAGCCCGAACACCCCGGCGCGGGCACCGGCTCCGCCGGAGCGGCCAACGCCGCGCCGCCTTCCGGCGCCGTCGAGGTCTACGCCCACCAGCTGGCCGGTGAGGCCGCCTGGTACCGGACCGAGCTGGGCGACCCGGACAGCGGCCGGGACGACGGCTACGACGCCAAGCTCGCCGTGCTCCTCGACAACCCGGTGCCGGTGGTCTCGTTCCACTTCGGCGTGCCGGGCCCCGAGGTCTTCGACAGCCTGCGCCGCGTCGGTACCCACACCCTGGTCACCGCCACCACCGCCGAGGAGGCCCGCGCGGTCGAGCGGGCCGGCGCGGACGCGGTGATCGCGCAGGGCGTGGAGGCCGGCGGCCACCAGGGCACCCACCGCGACCTCCCCGAGAACGACGGCGCCGGCATCGGCCTGCTGTCGCTCGTCGCGCAGATCCGCGAGGCCGTCGGCATCCCGGTCGTCGCCGCCGGCGGCATCATGCGCGGCAGCCAGATCGCCGCCGTCCTCGCGGCCGGCGCGAGCGCGGCCCAGCTCGGCACCGCCTTCCTCGCCACCCTCGAGTCCGGCGCCCACGCCGTGCACAAGCAGGCGCTGACCAACCCCCTGTTCACCCACACCGAGCCGACCCGCGCGTTCTCCGGTCGGCCGGGGCGCGCACTGGTCAACCGGTTCCTGCGCGAGCACGGCCCCTATGCCCCCGCCGCCTACCCGGACGTCCACCACCTCACCTTGCCGCTGCGCAAGGCCGCCGCGAAGGCCGGCGACGCGCAGGGCATGGCGCTGTGGGCGGGGCAGGGGCACCGGCTGGCCCGCGCGCTGCCCGCCGGTGAGCTGGTGGAGGTGCTGGCCGCCGAGCTCGCCGCCGCCCGGACCGCGTTGTCGGCCGAGGGCGGTCTGCGATGACCGCGCCGGTGTTCGTGGTCGACTCGCTGGAGGGCGTGGGCCCCGGCTCTGCCGTCGACGTCACGGGACCCGAGGGACGGCACGCGGTCTCCGTACGGCGCCTGCAGCCGGGCGAGCACGTGGTGCTGACCGACGGCAAGGGGCGCGGGGCCGCCGGCGTGGTCGTCGGCGTCTCGGGCAAGGACCACCTGGTCGTGGAGCCCCACGAGTTCCCGGTGGAGCCCGAGCCCAGCCCCCGGATCACCGTCGTGCAGGCGCTCCCGAAGGGCGACCGGGGCGAACTCGCCGTCGAGACGATGACGGAGACCGGTGTCGACGCGATCGTGCCCTGGCAGGCGGCCCGCTGCATCACCCAGTGGAAGGGTGAGAGGGGCCAGAAGGCGCTCGCCAAGTGGCGGGCCACCGCGCGCGAGGCCGGCAAGCAGTCCCGCAGGCTGCGCTTCCCCGAGGTCGCGGACGCGGCAAGCACCAAGCAGGTTGCGGCACTTCTCGCCGCAGCCGACTTCGCCGCCGTCCTGCACTCCGACTTCGAGCACGCAGGCGGACGGCTGTCGACCGCCGAACTGCCCGCCGAGGGCGAGATCGTACTGGTCGTCGGCCCGGAAGGAGGCGTTGCCCGGGACGAGTTGGCGCTCTTCGAGGAGGCGGGTGCCGGGGCGTACGTGCTCGGTCCTACCGTGTTGCGTACATCAACCGCCGGCACCGCCGCCGTGGCCCTGCTGCTGGGCCGCACCGGCCGCTGGTCCTGACCCCTGGGGGACACCGTGGAACTCGCCCAAGTCCGCCTCCTGGTCACCGACTTCACCGCCTGCTACCGCTTCTACGCCGACGTCCTCGGCCTCAAGCCGCAGTCCGGGGCCACCCAGGGCCCGTACGAGAAGTTCAGCCCGCACGCCGGCTCCGCCGGAATCGCGCTCCAGGACCGCTCGATGATGGCCGAGACCCTGGCGGAGCTGGGCGACACCGCCACCGGACACCGGTCCCTGGTGGTGCTGCGCGTCGACGACCTGGACGCGTACGTCGGCGAGATCACCGCCCGTGGTGCCGTTCTGGCGCACGGGCCCGCGCCCATGACGGACCGCATGCGAGTGGCCCACCTCAAGGACCCGGAGGGGAACCTGGTGGAACTTCAGGAGTGGCAGCTGTCGCGCGGGTAGCCGCGTCGCAGACGCGGCTCCGTGCCCCGTACGGGTGAGTGGCCGTATGCGGCCTTCCCCGGTACCCCCGCCGGTGGCACCCTGCCCTGCATGGGGGCTTTGAGAGGAAGCCGGCGTGGGACGCGGGTGACGGCCGCAGCGGGTGCCGTCGTGGCGGCCTGTGCGGTCCTGGTGGCGTGTCAGCCGGGCGATCTCAGCACCACCTCCGCCGCCTACACCACCGACACCACCGCGACCGCCAGGCTCGAGCGGCAGCACGTCGACGTCAGCTGGCTCACCTGCACCGGGAACTACGACGGCACCTCCGCGGGGAAGTCGCCCTCGCCGAGCGAGAGCACCGTCGTCTCCGTCGACTGCCGGGGCGAGACCAGGGACGGGCGGAAGATCACCGTGACCGGGAAGGTGACCAGGGCCGTCGACGGCGCCTGTGTACGCGGGGACCTGACCGCCAGGGTCGGCGGCAGGGAGGTGTTCCACGTGGACGGGCTCGGCGACTGCAGCGCCACGACGGGGCCGACGTACAAGCCGCCCACGTATCAGCCGGGCGGTGGCCGGCCGACCGTGACCGTCACCGTCACCCGCACCCAGTGGTGCAAGGGCGACCCCACCTGCTGGCCCGTCCAGGGCAAGTGATCGGAACAGCGGGCGAGGCACACCCGCCGCTGCGTACAGTGACGGGGTGACTCAGGGTGCCGCTTATCTCCGATTCCCGCATGTACACGGCGACTTGGTGGCGTTCGTCGCCGAGGACGACGTCTGGCTCGCGCCCCTCGAGGGCGGCCGGGCCTGGCGGGTCAGCGCCGACAACATGCCGGTCAGCATGCCCCGGATCTCACCGGACGGACGGCACCTGGCCTGGACCTCCACCCGGGACGGCGCGCCCGAGGTGCATGTGGCCCTCGTCGAGGGCGGGCCGGCCCAGCGGCTGACGCACTGGGGCAACCGCCGTACCGAGGTGCGCGGCTGGACCACCGACGGGCGGGTGCTCGCGCTCGGCGCGCACGGCCGGCACAGCTTCCGGCACACCTGGGCGTACGCCGTCCCGCTGGACGCGGGCCCCGCCGAGACCCTGCCGTACGGCCCGGTCGGCGATGTGGCCCTCGGCCCGGCCACCGTGCTGCTGTCCGCCCCGATGGGCCGCGAGGCCGCCCACTGGAAGCGCTACCGGGGCGGCACGGCGGGCAAGTTGTGGATCGACCGGGAGGGGAGCGGGGAGTTCGAGCGGCTGCACGAGGAGGTCGACGGGAACATCGAGTGCCCGGTGTGGGTGGGGACGGGGAGGATCGCGTTCCTGTCCGACCACGAGGGCACCGGCGCGCTGTACTCCTCCCTCGCCGACGGCTCCGACCTGCGCCGGCACACCCCCCTCGACGGCTTCTACGCCCGGCACGCCTCCGGTGACGGCGGTCGCGTCGTCTACAGCTCCGGCGGCGAGCTGTGGCTGCTGGAGGACCTGGAGGGCGCCGAACCGCGTCGGCTGGACGTGCGCCTCGGCGGGCCACGGGTCGATCTGCGGCCCCTGCCGGTGAACGCCGCCCGCTGGTTCGGCGAGGCGTCCCCCGACCACACCGCGCGCGGCAGCGCCGTCTGTGTGCGCGGCGGGATCCACTGGGTCACGCATCGCTCCGGGCCCGCCCGGGCCCTCGCGGCCACTCCCGGCGTCCGCGCCCGGATGCCGCGCACCTTCCGCGCCGAGGGCGAGGAGTGGGTGGTGTGGGTGACGGACGCGGAGGGCGACGACGCCCTGGAGTTCGCCCCGGCGACCGGGACCGTGCCGGGTGCCCCGCCCCGCCGGCTGGCCGCGGGGCAGCTCGGCCGGGCGCTGGAGCTGGCCATGGCCCCCGACGGCAGCCGGGCCGCCGTCGCCGCGCACGACGGACGCCTGCTCCTCGTCGAGCGGGAGACCGGCGAGGTCCGCGAGGTCGACCGCAGCGACGACGGCGAGGTCTCCGGCCTCGCCTTCTCGCCCGACTCCGCCTGGCTGGCCTGGGCCCACCCCGGCGCCCGCCCGCTCTCCCAACTGCGCATCGCCCATACCACCGACCTGTCGGTCACCGAGGCGACCCCGCTCCGCTTCCAGGACTACGCCCCGGCCTTCACTCTCGACGGCAAGTACCTCGCCTTCCTCTCCAACCGGGCCTTCGACCCGGTCTACGACGAGCACGTCTTCGACCTCGCGTTCGTGGTCGGCGCCCGCCCGCACCTGATCACCCTGGCCGCCACCACCCCTTCACCCTTCGGCCCGCAGCGGCACGGCCGCCCCTTCGAGACCCCCGACAAGGAAGAGACCCCGGACAGCGAGGGCACCCCCGCCACCCGCATCGATCTCGAAGGCCTCGCCGACCGGATCGTGCCCTTCCCGGTGGAGGCCGGGCGCTACTCCACCCTGCGCGCCGCCAAGGACGGCGTGCTCTGGCTCCGCCACCCCGTGCACGGCGTCCTCGGCGCCGCCCGCGCCCACCCCGAGGACCCCGACCCGCGCACCGAGCTGGAGCGCTACGACCTCACCCAGCGGCGCCTGGAGCATCTGGCCGCGGGCGCCGACCACTTCGAGGTCAGCGGCGACGGCAGACGCGTCCTGCTGTGGTCCGACGAACGGCTCCGGGTCGTCCCCGGCGACCGCCGTACCGGCACCGACGACGACGGCGACATCGGCGTCACCGTCGACCTGGCCCGCGTCCGGCAGACCCTCGACCCGGTCGCCGAGTGGCGGCAGATGTACGACGAGACCGGCCGCCTCATGCGCGACCACTTCTGGCGCCCCGACCTGGGCGGCGCCGACTGGGCCGGCGTCCTGAACCGCTACCGCCCGCTCCTGTCCCGCGTCGCCACCCACAGCGACCTGGTCGACCTCCTCTGGGAGGTGCACGGCGAACTCGGCACCTCGCACGCCTATGTCATCCCCGCCGGCGGCCGGGGCGACGGGCCCCGGCACGGTCTGCTCGGCGCCGACATCTCCCGGCACCCGGACGGCAGTTGGCGCATCGACCGCATCCTGCCCTCGGAGACCTCCGACCCGGACGCCCGCTCCCCGCTCGCCGCGCCCGGCGTCGCGGTCCGTCCCGGGGACGCGATCATCGCCGTCGCGGGACACACCGTCGACCCGGTGACCGGCCCGGGGCCGCTGCTCGTCGGCACGGCGGGCCAGCCGGTGGAGCTGACCGTCTCCCCGGCAGGCGGCGGCGAACCGCGTCACACGGTCGTCGTCCCGATCGCCGACGAGGAACCGCTGCGCTACCACGCCTGGGTGGCCGACCGCCGTGCGCACGTCCACGCCGCCTCCGACGGCAGGCTCGGCTATCTCCACGTGCCCGACATGCAGGCCCCCGGCTGGGCGCAGATCCACCGGGACCTGCGCGTGGAGGTGGCCCGCGAGGGGCTGGTGGTCGACGTCCGCGAGAACCGCGGCGGCCACACGTCCCAGCTGGTCGTCGAGAAGCTGGCCCGCCGCATCATCGGCTGGGACCTCCCGCGCGGCATGCGCCCC
This sequence comes from Streptomyces sp. NTD91, assembly GCF_059510455.1. NCBI lineage: Bacteria > Bacillati > Actinomycetota > Actinomycetes > Kitasatosporales > Streptomycetaceae > Streptomyces > Streptomyces sp. NTD91. The sequence continues at coordinate 33,931 of NZ_JCAJZW010000019.1, read as the reverse complement.
ACCAGCTACCCGCTCGACGCCCCGCGCGGCCCGGTCGTCGCCGTCGCCAACGAGTTCTCCGGCTCCGACGGCGACATCGTCAACGCGGCGATCAAGGCTCTCGGCATCGGCCCGGTCGTCGGCACCCGCACCTGGGGCGGCGTCATCGGCATCGACAGTCGCTACCACCTGGTCGACGGCACCCTGGTGACCCAGCCGAAGTACGCGATGTGGCTGGAGGGGGTCGGCTGGGACGTGGAGAACCACGGGGTGGATCCGGACGTGGAGGTGGTCCAGCGGCCCCAGGACTGGGCGGAGGGCAGGGACACCCAGCTGGACGCGGCGGTCAGGCTCGCCCTGGAAGCGCTCGAGGAACGGCCCGCGAAGACACCGCCGGTGCTGCCGGCCTGATACGACTACGATGCACCGGTATTGATCACCAGCGTGAGGAGGCACACGCATGGCCGGCGAACCGCAGGACGACTGCCTGTTCTGCAAGATCGTCGCGGGTACGATCCCTGCGACGATCGTCCGCGAGACGGAGACCACCGTCGCCTTCCAGGACATAAACCCCCAGGCCCCCACCCATGTCCTGGTGATCCCGAAGGCCCACTACGAGAACGCCGCCGCCCTCGCCGCCGGCGCCCCGCAGCTCGCCGCCGACGTCCTCGCCGAGACCCAGGCCGTCGCGGACGAGGAAAAGCTGGAGAGCTACCGCATCGTCTTCAACACGGGCAGCGGCGCCGGACAGACCGTCTGGCACGCCCACGCGCACCTCCTCGGCGGCCGTGGACTGCAGTGGCCGCCCGGGTAACCGGCCGTGTCCGTACGTGAACTGGTGATCCTCGGCACCGCCAGCCAGGTCCCCACCCGGCACCGCAACCACAACGGCTATCTGCTGCGGTGGGACGGCGAGGGCATCCTGTTCGACCCCGGCGAGGGCACACAACGCCAGATGGTGCGCGCCGGGGTCGCCGTCCACGACCTGAACCGGATCTGCGTCACCCACTTCCACGGCGACCACTCCCTGGGCCTCGCCGGCGTCATCCAGCGGATCAACCTCGACAAGGTGCCGCACGAGGTCACCGCGCACTATCCGCGCTCCGGGCAGCGCTTCTTCGACCGGCTCCGGTACGCCACGGCCTACCGGGAGACGGTCCGCCTCACCGAAGCACCGGTCATCACCGACGGCATCCTCGCGGCGACCCCGTCGTACACGCTCGAGGCCCGGAGGCTCTCCCACCCCGTGGAGTCCTACGGCTACCGGCTGATCGAGCCGGACGGCCGCCGGATGCTGCCCGACCGGCTCACCGCGCACGGGATCGAGGGTCCTGACGTCGGCCGGCTGCAGCGCGAGGGCCGGCTCGGGGACGTGCGTCTGGAGGACGTCAGCGAGGTGCGGCGCGGGCAGCGGTTCGCGTTCGTCATGGACACCCGGCTCTGCGACGGCGTGCACGCGCTCGCCGAGGGCTGCGACCTGCTGGTCATCGAGTCGACCTTCCTCGACGAGGACACGGAACTCGCTGTCGAGTTCGGCCATCTGACGGCCGGTCAGGCGGCGGCGGTGGCACGGGACGCGGGGGTGCGGCATCTCGTCCTCACCCACTTCAGCCAGCGCTACGCGGAGCCGGAGGAGTTCGAGCGGCAGGCGCGGGCGGCCGGCTTCGAGGGCGAGCTGACCGTGGCGCACGATCTGCAGCGCGTGCCGGTTCCGAAACGTCGGTGAAACATCCGTACGATGCCTTGATGCCCCTCCCGAAAGCAGAACTGCACCTCCACATCGAAGGCACCCTGGAGCCGGAGCTGGCGTTCGAGCTGGCCGCCCGCAACGGTGTGACCCTGCCGTACGCCGACACCGACGCCCTGCGTGAGGCCTACCGGTTCCAGGACCTCCAGTCCTTCCTGGACCTCTACTACGAGCTGATGGCCGTCCTGCGCACCGCGCAGGACTTCGCCGACCTGGCGAACGCCTACCTGGCGCGGGCCGCCGCGCAGGGCGTCCGGCACGCGGAGATCTTCTTCGATCCGCAGGCCCACATCGCGCGCGGCGTTCCTCTGGGCACGGTGGTGGAGGGGCTGGGGCGGGCGCTGGGCGGCAGCGAGGAGAACCACGGTGTCTCCACGAAGCTCATCATGTGCTTCCTGCGGGACGCCTCCGCCGAGTCGGCCATGGAGACGCTTCGGGCGGCCCGGCCGTACCTGGACCGGATCACCGGCGTCGGCCTGGACTCCGCCGAGGTCGGGCATCCGCCGGTGAAGTTCCGGGAGGTGTACGAGGCCGCCGCCGCGCTCGGGCTGCGCCGGGTCGCGCACGCCGGTGAGGAGGGTCCGCCGGAGTACATCACCGAGGCCCTGGACGTGCTCGGTGTCGAGCGCGTCGACCACGGCCTGCGCTGCATGGAGGACCCGGCGCTGGTCGAGCGGCTGGTCCGGGAGCGGATCCCGCTCACCCTGTGCCCGCTGTCCAACGTCCGCCTGCGCACCGTCGACACCCTGGCGGACCACCCGCTGCCGGCCATGCTCGACGCCGGGCTGCTGTGCACGGTCAACTCCGACGACCCCGCGTACTTCGGCGGGTACGCGGGCGACAACTTCGACGCCGTACGGGAGACGCTGCGGCTGACCGAGGACCGGCTGCGCGAACTGGCCCGCAACTCCTTCCTCGCCTCCTTCCTGGAGGACGACGAGGAGCGGCGGGCCCGTTACCTCGCCGAGGTGGCGGCCTACGAGTTCGGCGAGGCGGTGCCGTAGGCGCGCCGGTCGGGCACGGCGGGCGTCTCCACCGCGAGTTCCACGACCGGGAGTTCCCTTGCCGGAAGTTCCGTGGCCGGGACTTCCACCACCGGGACTTCCACCACCGGGACTTCCACCACCGGCAGGGGGCGCCCGCCCGCCCGCAGCGCCACCGCCGTCATCGGCACGGCGATCAGCAGCAGCCCGGCGCCGAGCAGTCTGCCCATCGCCGGGAAGCCCGTCCCCGCCGCCAGCACACTGCCCGCCAGCGGCCCCGCCGCCGTGCCCAGCGAGGCCGCCGAGCCGACCAGCACCACCCACCGGCCGCGCGGGTCGAGGGAGGCGGCGAGGCCGATGACATACGACAGGACGACCGGGTACAGCAGGTTCCAGGAGATCTCGCCCGCCGCGAAGGCCGGCAGGTCGGACGCCGACGCACTGAGCGCGATGCAGCCCGCGATCAGCGCCGTACCGGCGCCGATCGGCACCGCCTGGCCCAGCCGGGGACCGAGCGCGCCCGCGCCGACGACCCCGAGGAGTCCGGCGCCGAGCGCGACCGCGAACACCGCCCCGACGGTGACCTCCGTGAGGTGGGCCTGGTCGAGCCCGATCCGGCCGCTGACGCCCCAGAGGGCGTTCTGGGCGAGGGACCAGCAGGGCATGGTCGCGGCCAGCAGCAGTCCGGCGCGCGGGTGCGGCAGCCGGCCGCGCACGGTGGACGCCATGCGCGCAGGTGCCGTACGGCCGGACAGCCGGCCGGTGACCGGCAGCACGGCGAGTGCCGTGAGCGCGATGGCGGCCAGCGGCACGCCGTGGCCGGGGCCGAGGCGGGGGATCGCCGGATAGAGGACGCCGGCCAGGGCGGAGACGCCGAACAGGCCGAGCGTGGTGACCCGGTGCGGATCGCGCTGGGCGGCGATGGCGGCCGCGGCCACCGCCGTGACCGTGCCGGACCCGAACCCGCCGACAACCGCGCCCGTGACGACGGCCGGCACGAAGGTGGTGAGCGCGGCGCCGCCGTAGCCGAGGGCGGCGAGCGCGAGGCCCGCGCGGGCGAGGGAGCGGGGGCCGATCCGGTCGACCCGGGAGGCCAGCAGGAAGCCCGCCGCCGCCGAAGCCAGCAAGAGCGCGCTGCCCACGGCCCCGGCCTGGGTGGGGGTGAGCGGCAGCCCGGAATCGAGTCGGCCGACGGTGGTCGGCAGCAGATACGGCGCGAGATACCCGGCCGTGAAAAGGGCGGCGAGGGGCCAGGGCAGGGTGCGGCGGGCGGACACGGGCGTTCCCGGGGCAGGCGAAAGGAAGAGCTCGAAAAAGGGGGGAGGGGCGACGACCGTCGACGGACAGGGACGCGCGAGCAAGTTGTATCAAGCACGCGGTTTGCGAAGAAGCGCGAGCGGTGCGATCTACGTCACTCTTCGGTTTGCAGGGTGTGCGTCCGGGTACAAGAGATTTACGCTGCGTTCTCATATGTGGACGTCATTCATAAGGGGAGATGATGCAGTGGGCGGCGATCCGGATCCGGGTGGCGTGGCGCGGCGGCTGCGGGAGGGGATGGCGCGCGGGGTGCTGTCCTTCCCGCTCACCGCGTTCCACGGCGACGGCTCCCTCGACCCCGACGGCTTCCGCGCCCACGTCGCCGCCCGGCTGGCAGCCGGGCCCGGCGCCGTCTTCCCGGCCTGCGGCACCGGGGAGTTCTTCTCCCTGGACGAGGAGGAGTACCGGACGGTCGTCCGGGTCACGGTCGAGGAGGCGGCCGGGAGCGTGCCGGTCGTGGCCGGGACCGGGTACGGCTGGGCGCAGGCCGCCCGGTTCGCCCGGATCGCCGAGGAGGCCGGCGCCGACGCCCTGCTCGTGCTGCCGCACTACCTGGTCGACGCCCCGCAGGACGGCCTCGCCGCCCAGTTGGAGCGGCTCGCCGAACGCACCCGGCTGCCGCTGATCGCCTACCAGCGCGGCCGGGTCGCCTACACCGCGGACACCGTGCGGCGCATCGCGCGCGTCCCGAACGTCATCGGCCTCAAGGACGGCCACAGCGACCTCGACCGCCTCCAGCGCCTGACCCTCGCCGCGCCCGACGGCTTCCTCTTCTTCAACGGCGCCGCCACCGCCGAGGTCCAGGCCCGCGCCTACGCCACCGTCGGCGTTCCCGCCTACTCCTCCGCCGTGCACGCCTTCGCGCCCGAGATCGCCGGCGCCTTCTTCGCCGCGCTCCGGGACGGCGAGGAGGGGACGGCCGACAAGCTGCTGCGCGCGTTCTACGTCCCGTTCGTCGAACTCCGCGACCGCGCCCCCGGATACGCGGTATCCCTGGTGAAGGCGGCGGCCCGGCTGCGCGGGCAGCGCGTCGGACCCGTCCGCGCCCCGCTCACCGACCCCGCCCCCGCCGACCTCGCCGACCTGAAGGCCCTGCTCACCGCCGGACTCGACCTCGTAGGAGCCTCCCTGTGACCCGTGACCTGACCATCGCCGAGGTGCGGCTGACGCCGATCCTGGTCGCCGACGCGCCGCTGCTCAACACCCAGGGCGTGCACCAGCCGTACACCCCGCGGCTCGTCGTGGAGATCGTCACCGCGGACGGGATCACCGGGCTCGGCGAGACCTACGGCGACACCAAGTACCTCGAACTGGCCCGCCCGCTGGCCGCACGGCTCCCCGGACGGTCGGTCATGGATGTGAACGGTCTGTTCGCCCTCGACCTCGGTGTGGACGAGTCCCGGGTCCAGGGGCAGCTCGACGCCGGCGGGCTGCGCGGCGTGCAGAGCGCCGACAAGCTGCGGCTGTCGGTGCTGTCCGCCTTCGAGGTCGCCTGCCTGGACGCCCAGGGCAAGGCGCTCGGGCTGCCCGTGCACGCGCTGCTCGGCGGCAAGGTGCGGGACACCGTCGACTACAGCGCCTACCTGTTCTACAAGTGGGCCGGACATCCGGCGGGAGTGCCCGCCCACCCGGACGACTGGGGCGCCGCGCTCGATCCGGCCGGGATCGTGGAACAGGCGCGGGAACTGCAGCGGCGGCACGGCTTCGGATCGTTCAAGCTCAAGGGCGGTGTCTTCCCGCCCGACGAGGAGATCGCCGCCGTACGGGCCCTCGCCGAGGCCTTCCCCGGGCGTCCGCTGCGGCTCGACCCCAACGGCGCCTGGTCGGTGGAGACCTCGCTGAAGGTGGCGAGGGAACTCGGGGACGTCCTGGAGTACCTGGAGGACCCGACGCTCGGCACGCCCGCGATGGCCGAGGTGTCGGCCGGATCGAGAGGGGCGGCGCGAAGCGCCTCGGACATGGGCGGCGGTGGGCGACGGGCGGGAGTCCCCCTTGCCACCAACATGTGCGTGACCACCTTCGGTGAGATCAAGGAGGCGTTCACCAGGGACGCCGTGCAGATCGTGCTCTCCGACCACCACTACTGGGGCGGGCTGCGCAACACCCAGCGGCTCGCCGCGATCTGCGCCGCGTTCGGGGTCGGGGTGTCGATGCACTCCAACACCCACCTCGGGATCAGCCTCGCGGCGATGACCCAGGTCGCGGCCACGGTTCCGGAGCTGCGCCACGCGTGCGACTCGCACTATCCCTGGCAGCCCGAGGACGTCCTCACCGAGCGGCTTCGGTTCCGCGGCGGGAAGGTCGCCGTCTGCGACGCACCCGGCCTCGGCGTCGAGCTCGACCGGGACGAGCTGGCCCGGCTGCACCGGCGGTGGGCCGAGGACGACGGCGCGCTGCGCGACCGCGACGACGCGTCCGCCATGCGGGTGGCCGAACCCGGCTGGCGGCAACCGGTGATGCCCCGCTGGTAGCCCCCTGTGCGGCGGGGTGATTGGTGCACACTGGCGGGATCCGCACCACGCCAGGGAGCGCACCGTGACCCCGTCGCACACGATCCTCGGAGAGGAACCGGAACACCTCACCCCCGCCGCACGCTGTCAGGCCCAGGTCGACCCGCTCACCGCGTTGCGCACGCCCGGGGACCCGCCCTGGGACGTCTATCTGACGGGCACGGTCTTCCTCGACATCGTCTTCACCGGCCTGGACTCGGCGCCGGTGCGCGGCACCGAGTCCTGGGCCCGGGGCATGGGCTCCAGCCCCGGCGGGGTCGCCAACATGGCCACCGCGCTGGCCCGGCTCGGCCTGAGGACGTCGCTCGCGGCGGCCTTCGGGGACGACCACTACGGCGAGTACTGCTGGGACGCGCTCGAACAGGGCGAGGGCATCGATCTGTCGGCGTCCCGGACCGTTCCCGGGTGGCACTCGCCGGTGACCGTGTCCATGGCGTACGAGGGTGAGCGCACGATGGTGTCCCACGGGCACGAGCCGCCGCCGGAGGCCGTGTTCGGCCCCGAGGGCGGCCCGGCGTGCCCGCCCCGCGCGCGTGCCGCCGTGGCCTCGCTGACGCCCGGCGGGCGCGCGCCGTGGATCGCCGGGGCGGCGCGGGAGGGGACGCGGATCTTCGCCGACATCGGGTGGGACGACACCGGGGCGTGGGATCTCGCCGGACTCGCAGATCTGGAGCACTGTGAGGCGTTCCTGCCGAACGCTGAGGAGGCGAAGCGGTACACCGGGGCCGACTGTCCGCGGGTCGCCGCGCACGCCCTGACCGAGTACGTGCCGGTGGCCGTCGTGACGCTGGGGGCGCAGGGGGCGTACGCCGTGGACCGGCGGACGGGGGAGGCGGCGGAGGTGCCCGCGATCGCCGTGGAGGCGCTGGATCCCACGGGGGCGGGCGACGTCTTCGTCGCCGGGTTCGTGACGGGGTCGCTGGCGGGGTGGCCGCTGGCGGACCGGCTGGCCTTCGCGGGGCTCACCGCGGCCCTGTCGGTGCAGGAGTTCGGGGGCTCGCTGTCGGCGCCCGGGTGGTCGGAGATCGGGGCGTGGTGGCGCAGGGTGCAGGCCCTCCCCGGGCAGGATCCGGCGGCGCTGCAGAGGTACGCGTTCCTGGAGGGACTGGTACCGGAGGAACTGGACCGCCCCTGGCCTCTGCGGCGCGCGGTGCCGACGATCGGCTTCCGCAGGTCCACGTAGGGCCTGTCCGACGATTCGCGTCGTTGCCCGGAGGGCGGCCGCTCCTTGACGGGCGAACGTCGCCTGCCGGGGCACTGGGCACGTGGCCGGGACGCGGTTCCGTCGGCTCGCGGTGCGGGCGGGGGCCGTGTGTGACGCAGGGCGGTGCGAAAAGTCCTACGGGGTTGTCAGTGCACCGTCGTACCCTGGAATCGCGAGGCCGCCCTCAGCTGTGCGGCCGTGACGAGGAGGAAGCGCAGGCCTTAAGCGCCGGCCCATGACACAGACACCCACAGCTCACACCCCCGCGCAGGAGCAGGCGAGAGCGCAGTTCACCGTCCCCGCCCAGCACCCCATGGTGACCGTGCTGGGCTCCGGCGACTCCCTCCTGCGTGTGATCGAGAGGGCCTTCCCGGCGGCCGACATCCACGTCCGGGGCAATGAGATCAGCGCGGTCGGCGACCCCACCGACGTCGCCCTCATTTCGCGCGTGTTCGACGAGATGATGCTGGTGCTCCGCACCGGGCAGCCGATGACGGAGGACGCAGTGGAACGCTCGATCGCCATGCTCAAGGCGAGCGAGAACGGGACGAGCGACGGGTCGGAGACCCCGGCGCAGGTGCTGACGCAGAACATCCTGTCCTCGCGGGGCCGGACCATCCGTCCGAAGACCCTCAACCAGAAGCGGTACGTCGACGCGATCGACAAGCACACGATCGTCTTCGGCATCGGGCCCGCCGGTACCGGCAAGACCTACCTGGCCATGGCCAAGGCCGTGCAGGCCCTGCAGTCCAAACAGGTCAACCGGATCATCCTCACCCGGCCGGCGGTGGAGGCGGGGGAGCGGCTGGGCTTCCTGCCCGGCACGCTGTACGAGAAGATCGACCCCTACCTGCGCCCGCTGTACGACGCGTTGCACGACATGATCGACCCGGACTCCATCCCGCGGTTGATGGCGGCCGGGACCATCGAGGTCGCGCCGCTCGCGTACATGCGCGGACGCACCCTCAACGACGCCTTCATCATCCTGGACGAGGCCCAGAACACGAGCCCCGAGCAGATGAAGATGTTCCTCACCCGCCTCGGTTTCGACTCGAAGATCGTGATCACCGGCGACGTGACGCAGGTCGACCTGCCCAACGGGCAGAAGTCCGGTCTGCGGCAGGTGCAGGAGATCCTCGAAGGGGTCGAGGACGTCCATTTCTCCCGGCTGTCGTCCCACGATGTCGTACGGCACAAGCTGGTGGGCCGTATCGTCGACGCGTACGAGAAGTACGACAGCAAGTACGGCACCGAGAACGGCGCTCACAAGAGCGGCCGTGCGAAGACCGGCGCCAAGGGCTCCAAGGGGAAGTAGACCAGCACGACCATGTCGATCGACGTCAACAACGAGTCCGGCACCGAGGTCGACGAGCAGGCGATCCTCGACATCGCCCGCTACGCGCTCGCGCGGATGCGCATCCACCCGCTCTCCGAACTCTCGGTGATCGTCGTGGACGCCGACGCCATGGAGCAGCTGCACGTGCAGTGGATGGACCTGCCCGGGCCCACCGATGTCATGTCGTTCCCGATGGACGAGCTCAGGCCGCCGTCCAAGGACGACGACGAGCCGCCGCAGGGTCTGCTCGGCGACATCGTGCTGTGCCCGGAGGTCGCCAAGAAACAGGGCGAGGAAGCCCCGACCCAGCACTCCATGGACGAGGAGCTGCAACTGCTCACCGTCCACGGGGTGCTGCACCTGCTCGGCTACGACCACGAGGAGCCCGACGAGAAGGCCGAGATGTTCGGGCTGCAGGCCGCCATCGTGGACGGGTGGCGGGCCGAGCGCGGGCTGACCGGGCCGTCCCCGGCGCCGACCGTCTCGTAAGCGGCACGCATGTCTCCGCAGATCGTGATCGGCGCGATCGCGCTGGTCGTCGTCGCCTGGCTCGCCGCCTGCGCGGAGGCGGGCCTCGCCCGGGTCTCCAGCTTCCGTGCCGAGGAGGCCGTCAAGTCCGGCCGCCGCGGAAGCGCCAGGCTCGCCCAGGTCGCCGCCGACCCCACCCGCTATCTCAACGTGGCCCTGCTGGTCCGCGTCGCCTGCGAGATGGCGGCCGCGGCCCTGGTGACGTACGCCTGCCTGGAGGAGTTCAGCGCCACCTGGCAGGCCCTGCTCGCCGCCATCGCGGTCATGGTCCTGGTGTCGTACGTCGCCGTCGGCGTCTCCCCGCGCACCATCGGCCGCCAGCACCCGCTGAACACCGCGACCGCGGCGGCGTACGTGCTGCTGCCGCTCGCCCGGATCATGGGGCCCGTCCCGTCGCTGCTCATCCTCATCGGCAACGCCCTCACGCCGGGCAAGGGCTTCAGACACGGCCCGTTCGCCTCCGAGGCCGAACTGCGCGCGCTGGTCGACCTCGCCGAGAAGGAGTCGCTGATCGAGGACGAGGAGCGCCGCATGGTGCACTCGGTCTTCGAACTGGGCGACACCCTCGTCCGCGAGGTCATGGTGCCGCGCACCGACCTGGTCACCATCGAGCGCTTCAAGACCATCCGGCAGGCCCTGACCCTCGCCCTGCGCTCCGGCTTCTCCCGGATCCCGGTCACCGGCGAGGGCGAGGACGACATCGTCGGGATCGTGTATCTGAAGGACCTGGTCCGCAAGACGCACATCAGCCGGGAGGCGGAGAGCGACCTGGTCTCCACCGCGATGCGGCCCGCCGTCTTCGTGCCGGACACCAAGAACGCCGGTGACCTGCTGCGCGAGATGCAGAAGGAACGCAACCACGTCGCCGTGGTCATCGACGAGTACGGCGGCACCGCCGGCATCGTCACCATCGAGGACATCCTCGAGGAGATCGTCGGCGAGATCACCGACGAGTACGACCGGGAGCTCCCCCCCGTCGTCGAACTCGGCGACGACCGCTACCGGGTCACCGCCCGCCTCGACATCACCGACCTGGGCGAGCTGTACGGCCTGGAGGAGTACGACGACGAGGACGTGGAGACCGTCGGCGGACTGCTCGCCAAGGCCCTCGGCCGGGTGCCCATCGCGGGCGCGTGGGCCGAGGTCGAGCTGCCCGACGAGCGCCGGCTGAAGCTGACCGCGGAGGCCGCGGCCGGACGCCGGAACAAGATCGTCACGGTCCTGGTGGAACCGGTCTCCGTGCCGGTCGTCGAGGAGGAGACGTCCGAGTGACCCCTCAGGAGCTGCGCGCCTTCTGCCTGTCCTTCAACGCGGCCGTGGAGGACTTCCCGTTCAACCCGGAGACCTCGGTCTTCAAGGTGCTGGGCAGGATGTTCGCCCTCACCGCGCTGGACGCGCGCCCCCTGACGGTCAACCTCAAGTGCGAACCCGAGGACGCGGCCCGGCTCCGGGCCGAGCACGAGGGTCTGGTCGTGCCCGGCTGGCACATGAACAAGCGGCACTGGAACACGGTGACGGTGGACGGCGGCCTGCCGGACCGACTGGTGAGAGAGCTGGTCGAGGACTCGTACGACCTCGTCGTCGCGGGGCTGCCCCGGGCGGAGCGGCTGCGGCTGGACCGGGCGTAGGAGCGGTAGACCCGTTGCCCGGCCCCGCCGGCCCCCTGCCACAATCCGGCCATGACGACTCGGTATCCACGCCCGCTCCGCCCCGGTGACCGTGTAGGTGTGACCTCCCCGTCCGGAGGGGTGGCCGAGAAGATGCGCGCCCGCCTCGACGTGGCGCTACGGGACCTCGAGGAGCGCGGATACGAGGTGGTCGTCGGCCGGTGCATGGACGGCTCGACGCACATCAGCGCGCCGGCGGCCGAGCGCGCGGCCGAGCTGACCGGGATGCTGACCGACCCGGAGATCCGGGCCGTGGTGCCCCCGTGGGGCGGCGAGACCGCGATCGACCTGCTGCCGCTGCTCGACTTCGAGGCGATCGGGCGGGCCGAGCCGACCTGGATGGCCGGCTGGTCCGACATCTCCACCCTCATCGCCCCGCTGACCCTGCTCACCGGGGTCGCGACCGTCCACGGCAACAACCTGATGGACACCCCCTACCGGACGCCCGAGGGCCTCACGTCCTGGCTCGACATCGTGACGGCCCCGCAGGGGGAGCCGTTCACGCAGACGCCGCCCGGCCGGTACCGGACCGCTCGCTTCGACGACTTCGCCGGACACCCGGAGGTCCGCGACTTCACCCTCGACGCCGAGGGTACGTGGACCCGGCTGGACGGCGACGGAGACGTGGACGTGGAGGGCAGGCTGATCGGCGGCTGCATCGAGACCATCGGCCACCTGGCCGGCACCCCGTACCTGGACGTGTCGCGGTTCGCCGGGGACGAGCCGCTGCTCGTGTACGTCGAGGCGAGCGAGGACAACGCCTTCACCATCTGCCGCCACCTGCACGGCATGCGGCTCGCCGGGTTCTTCGACCGCGCCGCCGCCGTCCTCGTCGGCCGCACCCACGCCCCCGACAACCCCACCCTCACCCAGCGCGAGGCCGTCCTCGACGCGCTCGGCCCCCTGGGCGTGCCGATCGTCGCGGGCGTCGAGTGCGGGCATGTGGCGCCGTATCTTCCCCTGGTCAACGGCGCGCGCGGCCGTGTGGTGCACACGGCCGCGCGCAGCGAGATCGTTCAGACGCTGGACTGACCCCGGCGCAGGCCCAGTCCGACCAGGACGGCGGCGGCGAGGACGATCGCGGCGTCCAGGGCGAGGACCGTGTGGACGCCGCTCAGCAGGTCGCCGGAGGTGGTGGCCAGCACACCCAGCAGCGGGATGCCGACCGTGATGCCGACCTGCTGGGTGGAGGTCACCAGTCCGGTGGCCAGGCCCTGCTCCTCGTCGGGGACGCCCGAGGTGACGGTCAGGCCGTACGAGATGATCGCGCCCAGGTGGCACATGCTGGCCAGGGACACGGCTGCCGTGGCGACCCAGACCGACCAGGTGTGGGCGTTCAGCAGGAGCAGCGTCGCGATCAGCGCGCCCTGGCCGGTCAGCGAGCCGACGAGGGTGCGGCGGGCGCCGAAGCGGCCGATCACCTTCGGGGCGAGGGTGCCGGCGAAGGCCGACAGCACCCCCTGCACGCCGAAGACCAGGCCCGTCTCGAAGGCCGACAGGCGCAGGATCTCCTGCAGGTACAGGGTCAGGACGAAGACGACGGTGGACATCATCGAGAAGGTGACCAGGCCGCCCGCGTTGCCCCAGGCCACCGTGCGGCGCCGCAGCATGGGGAGGGAGACGAGCGGCGCGGCCGTACGGGACTCGACGATCGTGAACGCGGCCAGCAGGAGCAGCCCGGCGACCAGGGTGGCGAGGACGTCGGCGCGGGCGAAGCCGTGGTCGGCGGCCGTGGACAGGGCGTAGATGAGGGACAGCAGTCCGGCGGTGACGGTGACCGCGCCGGGCACGTCCAGGCGCGGCCGTTCCGGGGTGCGCGACTCCGGCAGCAGGCCCGGGGCCAGCGGCAGCACGATCAGCGCGAACACCGACAGCAGGGCCATCGTGGAGCGCCAGCCGAGCGCGTCCGTGAGCACACCGCCCGCGACCATGCCGACGGTGAAGCCCAGCGACAGCAGCGTGCCGGAGATGCCGAGGGCGCGGTCGCGGGCCGGGCCCTCGGGGAAGGTGGTGGTCAGCAGGGACATGCCGGTCGGGACGATCGCTGCCGCGCCGAGGCCCTGCAACGCGCGTCCGGTGAGGAAGGATGCCGGGTCCCAGGCCAGGGTGGCCAGCAACGAGGCCGCGCCGAACAGGGTCAGGCCGCTCAGGAACAGCCTCCGGCGCCCGTACAGGTCGCCGATGCGGCCGAGGAGCAGCAGGAACCCGCCGGAGGGCAGCGCGAACGCGGTGACCGCCCACTGCAGGGCCGAGCGGCTCATGCCGAGGTCGGCGCCGAGTTCGGGCAGTGCCACGTTCAGGACGGAGAAGTCCAGCGCGACCATGAACTGGGCGGCGCACAGGACGAACAGGACGAGCTTGTCACGCGTCGACAACCGGGGCGGCCGGGGGGTGTCGAGCGTCGTGCCCGTGGAGGTCGGAGTGGACTGGGTGGTGGTGTCGATCGCCATGCGTCGAGCTTCGGGCGCGCGGAATACTGGTGGGGAGTCGGAACTTATGGTGGTGGTGGCACCACCAGACAGGGTGACCGTCACGACGGGGGAGGAGCGGCACGTGCCCGCTGCTGAGGCGACGCGAAGTCAGCGACGCGAAGAACTGCGCGAGTTCCTGATGAGTCGGCGGGCCCGGGTCAGCCCCGAGGAGGCCGGACTGCCCGTGGGCGGCGGCCGGCGCCGTACGCCCGGACTGCGCCGGGAGGAGGTCGCCGTGCTGGCCGGGGTGGGCGCCTCCTGGTACCAGTGGCTGGAGCAGGGGCGGGAGATCTCCGTCTCGCCGCAGGTGCTGGACGCCGTCGCCCGGGTGCTGCGGCTGAGCGACGCCGAGCGCCGGCATCTGTATCTGCTGGCGGGGATGAACCCGCCGGCGCCCGAAGTGGCGCCCGGGAAGCGGGCCATGTGCGACGGGCTGCGGCGGCTGATCGACACGTGGATGCCGTATCCGGCGCACATCATGGACCTCTACTACAACTGCGTCATGTACAACGACGCGGCCGCGATCGTGCTCGGCATGCGGCCGGACATCACCCAGAACTGCCTCGTCGACTTCTTCGTCGACCCGCTGTACCGCGCGCGCAGCCACAGCTGGGAGCGGAACGCACGGACGGTCGTGGCGCAGTTCCGGGCGGCGTGTGCGGCGCGGCCGGACGACGAGGGGTTCCAGGCGGTGCTCGCCGAGGTGAGCGAGGCCAGCGCCGAGTTCCGGGAGATGTGGGCGGAGCGGGACATCGAGGACCAGGGGCAGATCCGCAAGGAGCTGGAGCATCCCCTGGCCGGGCTGTTGGTGGTGGAGTCGACGGTGATGAAGGTGCCGGCCCGGCCCGATCTGATGATCGTGCTGCACACTCCGCTGGACGAGGCGAACACCGCCGCGAAGCTGGAGTGGCTGGCGTCTCCGGAAGGGCGGCGGGGCGCGATGTATCCCGTGGCGGGGTGACGCGGACCCGTGGCGGTAACCGGGCAGCGGGGCTTCGTATGCTCGGGGCATGACCGAGAGCAACGCGCTTGATCCCGAGGACCGCAAGATCGTGACCCTGGCCCGCTCCGTGCGGGTCCGCAACGGGGTGCCGGAGGGGGCGGCCGTACGGGACGACACCGGACGCACGTATGTCGCCGGGACGGTGTCGCTGCGCTCGCTGGAGCTGAGCGCGCTGCGTACCGCCGTGGCCATGGCGGTGGCTTCCGGGGCCACGTCGCTGGAGGCGGCGGCGTTGGTGACGGAGGCGGAGTCCGTGCCGGCACAGGATCTGGCCGCGGTCGCCGACCTCGGCGGCGCGGGGACACCGGTGCTGCTGGCCGGGCTCGACGGAGCCGTACGGGCGGCCGTCTCCGCCGGCTGACCCTCGCCCCGGCCGCGCTCAGCGGCACACGGGCCGCGGCCACCGTCCGTTCGTGTGCGACCGAGCGGTCTTTTCCGGACGCCGCGGAAACTGATGGACTGTCAGATTTCTGCGGCGTCTCCATTGACTTCTCACCCCCGCTCCACATCAATGCCCCCTGTCGGCGCAGACGAGCCACTGCGCCCGCGACCCTCTGGAGGGGGCCCCATGGGTTCGACACCCCCAAGACCACGAAGATCCCGACGGTGGCGCTGGGCGTCGCTGTTCGGGGCGACCGCGCTCGCCGTCACCGCGGGCGGCGCGCTGGCCTGCCCGGCCGGTGCCGCCGGCACGGACGTGGACTTCGCCACGCACTGCATTCCGCCCGCCGTCGCGGGCATCCCGCCGATCGACGGCACCACCACGGCGAGCGTGTCGGTGGACAACGCCAGCCCCAAGGTCGGCGACACCGTCACCGTGACGTACACGGTGGTCACGGCCGCCGCGTCCAACCCCACCGACCTCGCCCTGCCGGCCGACATCATGACCCCGACCGGGAAGGTCACCCTCGGTGGTGCGCAGGCCGGGGACGTGACCGTCGCCGGGCCGAAGAAGAATCCGCCGGTGCCGGGGAAGGCCGCCTTCCCGTCGTTCTCGATGACCGGCACCTTCACCGTCACCAAGGCCGGACAGATCACCCTCTCGCCCGGTGACTACAACATCCACACCAGCTACATCCTGGAGCTGGACACCCCCTGCACGGTCACCGATCCGCCCGCACCGGTGTCCCAGACCGTGACGGCCGGCACCGGAGCCCCGGCCAACACACGGGCCATCTCGCTCAGTTCGGCCTCCGGTGACCCCGGCGCCGCTGTCACGGTGGGCGGTACGAACTTCACGCCGGGCGCCACCGTCACCCTGGCCGGGCGGGCCGGGGACAAGCAGACCGCCGACACGGCCACCGTGACCGCGAACGCCCAGGGCTCCTTCAGCGGTGCGCTGGTCGTCAAAGACAAGGCGACCACGGGGATCGTGGCCTACGAGGGCGGCACCTGGAGCGCGGACACCGGGGCCGGGCCCGCCGCCTACGTCGTCAACGACAACACACCCGTACCGCCCGGCGGCCAGAAGCTGACCACCACCGTCAGGGCGGGCACGCTGTCCATGTCCCAGGCCGGGGACTCCGTCGCGCTGTCGTCGGTCGACTTCGGCAAGGGCGGCGCCTCGACGGGCAGGCTCCGGACCGTCACCGTGCAGGACTTCCGGGGCGGGCCCGCGGGCTGGTCCCTGACCGGCAAGGTCACCGGCTTCACCGGTCCCGGCGGCACGATCGACGCGAGCAGGCTGAGCTGGACGCCCTCGTGCGCCACCAAGGCGGGCAGCCCCAGCACCTGCAAGGCCGGCTCGGCGGGCACCCTGGGCGCCTCGGGCGCGACCCTCGCCTCCGTGCCCGATGGCACGCTCACCGGCGGAGAGTTCACCGTCGATGCCGGACTCTCCCTGGACGTACCGGCGTTCACGCCCCCGGGTGCCTACTCCGGCGTCCTGACCCTCACCCTCACCTGACCGCACAGGCCGGGCGCCCCCGTCGTACGACGAGGTCCGCACCCGCCCGACCCTCACCGCCCGAGCCCATGGGGGGTCCGCACCCATGCGCAAGCCGTACGTCCTCCTCCTGAGCCTCCTCGGCCTGCTCCTCGGCGTCACCACCGCGCCCGCCCGGGCCGCCGACAACGGCAGCTGGTCCGTCTACCCGGTCGCCTCACAGATCGCCGCGCGGCCCTACTTCTATCTCACCGCCGACCCCGGCCGGACCCTCACCGACGAGGTCGCCGTCCAGAACAGGACCGGCACGCCGCTCACCTTCCGCCTCTACGCGGCCGACGCCTACAACACACCCCGGGACGGCGGATTCGCCGTACGCACCCCGACCGAGCGGATGCGGGGCGTGGGCGCCTGGGCGCGGCTCACGAAGGAGCGGATCACCGTGCCGGCGCACAGGACCGTCACCGTGCCCTTCACCCTCCGCGTCCCGCAGGGCGCCGAGCCCGGCGACCATCCCGGCGCCATCGTCGCCCTGGATGAGGGCGTCGACCCGGGCAGCGGGCGGCTCGCGCTCGGAATCCGGCGGGCCGTCGGCGCCCGCGTCTACCTGCGGGTGGGCGGGCCCACCCTGCCGGCGCTGTCGATCGGCGGGCTGCACATCAGCCACCGCCAGCCCCTGGTCCCGGGGCTGGGCGCGAGCACGGTGACCGTCTCCTGCACCCTGCGCAACGTCGGCAACGTCACCCTCGACCCCGAGGTGGACCTGCGGGTGCGCGGGCTGTTCGGTCGTACGCTGCTCGACCGGGAGCTGTCCGGGGTGCCCTCCGAGCTGCTGCCGGGACAGTGGGTCCGGCTCACCCAGACCTGGCGCGGGGCGCCCCAGTTCGACCGGGGCGAGGTGACGCTGACCGCGAGCGCGCCCGGCACCCGGCAGTCGGCGGGCGCGTCCTTCCTGGCGCTGCCGTGGCTGCTCGTGGCGCTGCTGTTCCTCGCGGCCGCGGTGTGCGGGACGCTGCTGGTCAGAGCGCGTCGGGGCCGCGTTCGCCGGTCCGCACGCGCACGACCGTCTCCACGGGCACGGCCCACACCTTCCCGTCCCCGATCTTCCCCGTCCGCGCGGCACTGACGACGGCGTCGATCACGGCGTCGGCGTCCGCGTCCTCCACCACGACCTCGATCCGCACCTTCGGCACCAGGTCGACCCGGTACTCGGCGCCCCGGTACACCTCCGTGTGGCCGCGCTGCCGGCCGTAGCCGCTCGCCTCGGTCACGGTCAGACCCTGCACGCCCAGCTCCTGCAGGGCGGTCTTGACCTCGTCCAGACGGTACGGCTTGACGATCGCGGTGATGAGCTTCATGCCTGGCTCTTGACCTTCTGGGCGGAGGTGAGGACGGACGGGCTGACCGGGGCGCCGTGGCCCAGGACCCCGTGATCGTAAGCCGTCTCCGCGTGCACCGTAAGGTCGAGGCCGGTGTGTTCCTGCTCCTCGCTCGCTCGGAGGCCCATCACCTTGTCGAGCAGCTTGCCGAGGCCGAACGTCATCGCGAAGGCGTACAGGGCGACGGCCACCACCGCGAGGAGCTGCTTGCCGAGTGGGGCGAGCCCGCCGCCGTAGAACAGACCCTGCACACCGCCGGTCATCGCCCTCTCGGCGAACAGACCGATGAGCAGGGTCCCGATGATCCCGCCCACCAGGTGGACCCCCACGACGTCCAGGGAGTCGTCGTAGTTCAGCTTGAACTTCCAGCTCACCGCGTACGAGCAGACGACACCGGCGGCGAGGCCGACGACGAGGGCGCCGAGCAGGGAGACCGTGCCGCAGGACGGGGTGATCGCGACCAGGCCGGTCACCGCGCCGGAGACGGCGCCGAGCGTGGTGGGGTGGCCGTCGCGCTTGTGCTCGACGAAGAGCCAGCCGAGCAGACCGGTGCAGCCGGCGGCCATGGTGTTGAGGAAGGCGGCCGCGGCGAGGCCGCTCGCGCCGAGCGCGCTGCCCGCGTTGAAGCCGAACCAGCCGAACCAGAGCAGACCGGCGCCGAGGATCACCATGGGCAGGTTGTGCGGGCGCATGGCGTCCTTCTTGAAGCCCAGGCGCGGGCCGAGGACGAGGCACAGGGCGAGGCCGGAGGCGCCGGAGGTGATCTCGACGGGCAGACCGCCCGCGAAGTCCAGCGCGCCGAGCCGTGCGGAGATCCAGCCGCCCGGCCCCCACACCCAGTGGGTCACCGGAACGTATACGAGGAGTGTCCAGACCGGCACGAACACCAGCCAGGCCGCGAACTTCGTGCGGTCCGCGACCGCGCCGCTGACGAGCGCCGCCGTGATGACCGCGAAGGTCAGCTGGAAGGTGGCGAAGAGGAGGGTGGGCACCGTGCCGTGCACGCTGGCCGGGCCGAGTCCGCTCATGCCGGCCTGCCGCAGCCCGCCGATCAGTCCGTCGAACGCGTCACCGCCGAAGGCGAGGGAGTAGCCGACCGCCAGCCACACCACCGTGACCAGGGCGATCGACACGAAGCTCATCATCAGCATGTTGAGGACGCTCTTCGTGCGGACCATGCCGCCGTAGAACAGGGCCAGGCCCGGGGTCATCAGCAGGACGAGGGCCGTGGCGGCAAGCAGCCAGGCGGTGTCGCCGGTGTTCACGTGCGCGGCGGCGAGGGTCACGGGCGTCTCCAAGCGTGTGCGGGCTCGTCAGAGGGTCACCGGTGAGCGTTTCCGGTTGCGTACGGGTGTGTTTCCGTGACGTTTCATTGCCTGAGGGTTACCGAAACCTCACCGTGGGGCGGGGTCCGCGGGGCCGGGGCCGTGCGGTACGGGGCGGCCCTGTGGATCAGCGACAATGAACGGCATGAGCGTTCGCACCCCGTCATCCGAAGAGCCGGCCGAGACCGTCCACCGCGCCGGCTTCGCCTGCTTCGTGGGCCGCCCCAACGCGGGCAAGTCCACCCTCACGAACGCTCTGGTCGGTCAGAAGGTGGCGATCACGTCCAACCGGCCGCAGACCACCCGGCACACGGTGCGCGGCATCGTGCACCGCCCCGACGCCCAGCTGATCCTGGTCGACACCCCGGGCCTGCACAAGCCGCGCACGCTGCTCGGCGAGCGGCTGAACGACGTGGTGCGCACGACGTGGGCGGAGGTCGACGTCATCGGTTTCTGCCTGCCCGCCGACCAGAAGATCGGCCCCGGCGACCGCTTCATCGCCAAGGAACTCGCCGGGATCAAGAAGACCCCGAAGGTCGCGATCGTCACCAAGACCGACCTCGTGGACTCCAAGGCCCTCGCCGAGCAGCTGATCGCCATCGACCAGTTGGGCAAGGAACTGGGCATCGAGTGGGCGGAGATCGTGCCGGTGTCGGCGGTCGGCGCCAAGCAGGTGGAGCTGCTGGCCGACCTCCTCGTCCCGCTCCTGCCGTCGGGCCCGGCGCTCTACCCCGAGGGCGACCTCACGGACGAGCCCGAGCAGGTGATGGTGGCCGAGCTGATCCGCGAGGCCGCGCTGGAGGGGGTCCGTGACGAGCTGCCCCACTCCATCGCCGTGGTCGTGGAGGAGATGCTCCCGCGCGAGGACCGCCCCGCTGACCGGCCGCTGCTGGACATCCACGCCAACGTCTACATCGAGCGTCCCAGCCAGAAGGGCATCATCATCGGCCCCAAGGGCAAGCGCCTGAAGGAGGTCGGTATCAAGTCCCGCAAACACATCGAGGCCCTCCTCGGCACACCGGTCTTCCTCGACCTGCACGTCAAGGTGGCCAAGGACTGGCAGCGGGATCCGAAGCAGCTGCGCAGGCTGGGTTTCTGAGTTCCGGGTGGGTTGTCGGGGGCCGTGGCGTCTGTGGGTGTCGGGTGCCGCGAGCGGTTCGGGGTGCTTTCGGCACGCCGGCCGCGCGGGGGTGGTCGCGCCTGGGCAGGGTCTCGACCTGCACGTCGAGGTGGCCAAGGACTGGCAGCGGGATCCGAAGCAGCTGCGCAGGCTGGGTTTCTGAGTTCCGGGTGGGTTGTCGGGGGCCGTGGCGTCTGTGGGTGTCGGGTGCCGCGCGCGGGTCGCGGTGCGGGGTCACCGGTCGGCGGTGCTCCCGGGTTTCATGTCCTGCAAGCCCACCACCCTCAGCAGCTCCAGGCGTTCGTAGGACTCCGTGCCCGGGCGGGCCGTGTGGAGGACGAGATGGTGGCGGTGGTCGTCGGACAGCAGGATCTCGCAGTCGAGTTCCAGCAGGCCCACCACCGGGTGCCGGAAGCGTTTGGTCGAGCTGCGGCGCACCGCCACCTCGTGGGTGTCCCACAGACGGCTGAACTCCTCGCTGCCGGCGCGGAGTTCGGCGACCAGACCGGTCGGCTCGGGGTCGTCGGGGCGGGCGGCGGACACCGCGCGGAGATTCGCGACGTGTACGCGCGCGTGTTCCGGCCAGTCCTCCGGCGGGAACGTCTCGCGCGCCGCCGGGTCCAGGAAGAAGCGGCGGACCATGTTGCGCTCGCGCACCGGGCGGGCCAGCACGTCTCCGGACAGCGCACGCGACAGCGCGTTCTGCGCCAGCACCTCCCCGCAGTCCGTCACCACCAGCGCCGGTGCGTCGTACAGCCGGTCCAGGACCAGCAGGAGACCGGGCCGGACATGGGCCGACGCCCGGTCGCGGCGCGGCGGCTCCTCGCCCGCCAGGTGGAAGAGGTGGTCGCGTTCGTCGTCGGTCAGGCGCAGCGCCCGGGCCAGCGCCGTGAGCATCTGGCGGGAGGGACGCGGACCCCGGCACTGCTCCAGCCGGGTGTAGTAGTCGACCGACATCCCGGCCAGCGACGCCACCTCCTCCCGCCGCAGGCCGGGGGTGCGGCGGCGGGCGCCCGGTGCGAGGCCCACGTCGGTCGGGTCCAGGCGGGCACGGCCACGGCGCAGGAAGTCGGCTAGTTCGGCTCGGTTCACCTCTCCAGGGTGGGGCAGCGGGCAGGGCTTATCCAGGGAGTGCCGGTCCCCTGATCGGCAGGTCTCTCCCGGCCCGACCGTCCGGGCGGCCCGCGACGCCGGGGCCCTGTGACGCGTCAGTCGACGCCCCGTATCCGCCCCACCAGCACCGCCCCCGCCAGTCCGATCACCGCCGCCACCAGGTACAGCACCCGGTAGCCACCCAGGTACGTCACGATCGGCGCGGCCAGCGCGGGGGCGGCCACCTGGGGCAGGGCGTTGGCCACGTTGATGACGCCCAGGTCCTTGCCCCGGTCCAGCGCCTTCGGCAGCACGTCCGTCATCAGGGCGAAGTCGACGGAGGTGAACACGCCGAAGCCGACACCGAGGACGGCCGCCGCGACGAGTGCGCCGGGCCAGGTCTGCCAGCCGGCCAGCGCTGCCGTCGCCACCGCCATCAGCACGCCCGACCAGACGACGAACGGCTTGCGCCGGCCCACCCGGTCGGACCAGACGCCGCCCGCCACGACGGTCGCCGTCAGCGTCAGGCTGTTGACGGCGGTCAGAATCAGCACGCCCTGGCCGGGGTCGGCGTAGTCCAGCCGGTCGCGGAGGTAGTAGAGGAGGTACAGCAGCACGAGTGAGTTGCTGAGGTTGATCAGGAAGCGGGTCAGCCAGGCCCAGCCGAGGTCGGGATGGCGGCGCGGGCTCAGCCAGAAGCCCGCCAGGAAGCCCCGCCACGACCAGGTCGGGCGGTCCTGCGGGGCCAGCCGCAGATCCGGGTGGCGCAGCACGTACGGCAGCACGCCCACCACGGTGCACACCGCGCACGCCGCGTACCCGGCCCCGATCCCGCCCGCCGCGGTCGCGAGACCGGTGCCGCCGACCACGCCGAGGATCTGCGCCGCGCCCAGCCAGCCGCCCACCGCGCCGCGTTGGAGCCGGGGCACTCGGTCCGGCACGGCCGCCGTCACCGCCGCGAACGCCGCGTTCAGCGTGAGCTGCACCAGGCACCAGCCCACCGCCATGGACCACACCCCGCCCGCCCGCGCGAGCAGCAGCAGGGACAGCGCGCCGCCGGCCGCCCCGGCCACGATCCACGGCGTACGGCGGCCGGGGCGGGCCGTCGTGCGGTCGGACAGGGCGCCGAAGACCGGGTTGGCGAGCAGGGAGACCACCGCGCCGGCGCCGGTCACCCAGGCCAGCATGGTCTCCTTGGACATCCCGGAGCCGGGCGCGAAGTCCTTCGCCTGGGAGGCGAGCAGGATCTGCAGCGGGCCGAACCAGCCGACCCAGATCGCGCCGTTGGCCAGCGACAGCGAGGCCGTCCAGCCCCGGCCGACCGGCTCCACCGGTTCGGCCAGCGCGGCCGAGGGCCGGACCGTGGTCATCTCTGGGCCCGGAGCACGTCCCGGAACCAGTGGTAGGAGGCCTTCGGGGTGCGATCCAGCGTGCCGTAGTCCACGTGCACCAGGCCGAAGCGGCGCCGGTAGCCCTCGGCCCACTCGAAGTTGTCCATCAGGGACCACACGAAGTAGCCGCGCACGTCCACACCGGCCTCCAGGGCGGCGTGCAGGGCGCGGAGGTGCGCGTCCAGGTAGGCGATGCGGTCCTGGTCGTCGAGGCCGTCGTAGGAGCAGCCGTTCTCGGTGATGACGATCGGCGGCAACCTGTCGCCGTACCGGTCCCGGAAGCCGCACAGCAGCTCGGTGAGGCCCTCGGGGACGACAGGCCAGCCGAAGTCGGTCACCGGGCGGCCCTCGATCTCCCGGACGGAGAAGGGCAGTCCGGCGGGGAGTTCCAGACCGCCGTACTCGCTGCCGGTGCCGCCGGGCGCGCCCACCCGGGTCGGCGCGTAGTAGTTGATCCCGTACCAGTCGACGGGTTCACCGATGACCTTCAGGTCGGCCGCGACGTCGCCGGGCATGAACTCGCCGGTCCCGTCGGGGTAGGCGCCGAGGAGGACCGGCTCGGCGAACAGACGGTTGAGCAGGAGGTCGTAGAAGCCGGCCGCCTCCACGTCGGCCGGTTCGGCGGAGGCGGGCCAGGTGGGGCCGTGGGAGTTGGCGATGCCGATGCCGGTCGCGCCGGCCGCGCGCAGGGCCCGTACGGCCAGGCCGTGGGCGAGGAGCTGGTGATGGGCGACCGGGAGCGCGTCGAACAGCAGCCGCTTGCCGGGGGCGTGGGCGCCGAGGGCGTGCCCGAGGAGGGTGTGCTCGGCGGGCTCGTTGAGCGTGATCCACTGGTGCACCCGGTCCCCGAGCCGCTCGGCCACCACCGTCACATGGTCCGCGAACCGCGCCGCGGTGTCCCGCTGAAGCCAGTCCAGACGGGCGGGCAGGTCCCAGTGGAACAGGGTGGGCACCGGCCGCACACCCGCCGCGCACAGCTCGTCGACCAGGCGGTCGTAGAAGTCCAGCCCGCCGGGGGAGCCGACCCGGGGCCAGGAGACGGAGAAGCGGTACGCGTCCACGCCCAGGCCCGCGAGGAGGGACACGTCCTCCTGGTACCGGTGGTAGTGGTCACAGGCCACCGCAGCCGTCGACCCGTCCTTCACCCGCCCCGGCTCCGCCGTGAACACGTCCCACACGGACGGCTCGCGCTCCTCGACCGCCCCCTCGATCTGATGCGCCGAGGTCGAGACACCCCACAGAAAGCCGTCCGGGAAGCGCGGTACAGGAGGCCGCGGGTCGCCTGCGTCAGTCGCCATGGCCGGATCATCCGTACCTCCGGCAACGGAAGTCAACGCCCCGGCGGGGAACCGGTCCTCATGCACCCTCCTTCAGCACCCGCGAGACCAACTCCCGTTCGTCCTCGCTGAGTCGGGGGTCGGCGGTGTGGATCGTGCGGTCGTCCACGGTGATGGCGTAGTGGAAGCCGTCGGGGACGCCGGCGGGCGGGGTGTCCCGGCCGGACGCGAGGACGCGTTCGGCCAGGGTGTGCCACTCCTGGGCGTCGGGCCGGTCCGCGGTGTCCACCTCGGCCTGGCGCTCGATGCCCGCGAACCCGCCCGTGCGCCGTACTCGAATACGCATAGGGGAGTGTCTAGTACGGAATCACAGCGTCCGCACCCCGACCTGTTCCCATGCCTTCTGCACGGCCTGCAGTTCGTCCCCGGCGCCGTACCGCTCCCGTGCCGCCTTCACCGTCAGCGTGGCGAAGTCGGCGAACGCGGCGCCGCTCTTCAGTTCGCCGCCGGTGAGCACGTCGTACCAGATCTGCCCGGCCCGCTCCCAGGCGTGCCCGCCGATGGCCGTGGCGGCCAGGTAGAAGGCGTGGTTGGGGATGCCGGAGTTGATGTGCACGCCGCCGTTGTCGCGGCCGGTGCGGACGTAGTGGTCCATGGTCGCCGGCTGCGGGTCCTTGCCGAGGTTCGGGTCGTCGTACGCGGTGCCCGGGGCCTTCATCGAGCGCAGCGCGGTGCCGTGGACGTTCGGGGCGAGCAGCCCGGCGCCGATCAGCCAGTCGGCCTCGGCGGCGGTCTGGCCGAGGGTGTACTGCTTGATCAGGGAGCCGAAGACGTCGGAGACCGACTCGTTCAGCGCGCCGGACTGGCCGAAGTACTCCAGGTTCGCGGTGTGCTGGGTGACTCCGTGGGTCAGCTCGTGGCCGATGACGTCGACCGGGATGGTGAAGTCGAGGAAGATCTCGTTGTCGCCGTCGCCGAACACCATCTGCTCGCCGTTCCAGAAGGCGTTGTCGTACGACTCCCCGAAGTGCACGGTGGCGTTCAGGGGCAGCCCGTCGCCGTCGATGGAGTGCCGGCCGTAGACCTTGAGATACAGCTCGAAGGTGGCGCCGAGGCCCGCGTAGGCGCGGTTGACCGTGGCGTCCGGGCCCGCCTCGGAACCTTCCGCGCGAACCTGGGTGCCGGGCAGGTCCTGGGTGTGGTGGGCGTCGTAGATCGTGCGGTGCG
Source organism: Streptomyces sp. NTD91 (assembly GCF_059510455.1). NCBI lineage: Bacteria > Bacillati > Actinomycetota > Actinomycetes > Kitasatosporales > Streptomycetaceae > Streptomyces > Streptomyces sp. NTD91. Next base: position 8,490 of record NZ_JCAJZW010000019.1, on the reverse strand, counting down.
GCTGGTCGGCGGCGGCGTCGGCGGGGGCGGCGACGGAGGGTGCGCCGACGACCGTGGTCAGCCGGCGCTTGGTGCGCTGGTAGGCGTCGTGCTCCAGGGACCGGCGGGCCGGGCCGGAGAGCGTGGGGTCCTCGACTTGTGCGAGTTTGTCGAGGATGTGCGGCGGCACGATCGTGCAGAGGACGGGCTCGAAGCCCCCGTTGGTCGTCATGTCCGGCACCATTGCACTGCGTGACACCCGTGTCACTACCGGCCACCATGATTGGTGAAATAGCGGGACAGTGACCGCAACGCTCCGTGACGATGTGGTACGGCGCACGATTTATCCACGTTCTAGTGGGTTCATAGTGGCGGTCCCGCATACTGGGACACGCCCCCGCGTCCTGGGCGGCTCGGCTAGGCTGCTGCGCATCATGCGTTTCGGGCTGCTTCTCCTTAGCTGCCGCGGCGAGGGCCTGTAGACAGAGGCCGACTCCCTCCCCGCGGAGCTTGGTGTTGCGTCGTCGGCCGTCCACCAGGACATCCGGACCTCCGGAACTCCCCAAGGAGCCCACGCGATCATGGCCAACCGCCAGCAGCCCAGCACCATGCCGATCCACAAGTACGGCCGCTACGAGCAGGTGGACATCCCGGACCGCACCTGGCCCGACCAGCGCATCACCGTAGCCCCGCGCTGGCTCTCCACCGACCTGCGCGACGGCAACCAGGCCCTGATCGACCCGATGTCGCCCGAGCGCAAGCGCCGGATGTTCGACCAGCTGGTCAAGATGGGCTACAAGGAGATCGAGGTCGGCTTCCCCGCCTCCGGCCAGACCGACTTCGACTTCGTGCGCTCGATCATCGAGGAAGAGGGCGCGATCCCGGACGACGTCACGATCTCGGTGCTGACCCAGGCCCGCGAGGACCTGATCGAGCGGACCGTGGAGTCGCTGAAGGGCGCCAAGCGGGCCACCGTGCACCTCTACAACGCCACCGCGCCCGTCTTCCGCCGGGTGGTCTTCCGCGGCTCCAAGGACGACATCAAGCAGATCGCCGTCGACGGCACCCGTCTGGTGATGGAGTACGCCGAGAAACTGCTGGGCCCGGAGACCGAGTTCGGCTACCAGTACTCGCCGGAGATCTTCACCGACACCGAGCTGGACTTCGCCCTGGAGGTCTGCGAGGCGGTCATGGACGTCTGGCAGCCCGGCCCCGGCCGCGAGATCATCCTCAACCTGCCCGCCACCGTGGAGCGTTCCACCCCGTCCACGCACGCGGACCGCTTCGAGTGGATGCACCGCAACCTGACGCGCCGCGAGTACGTCTGCCTGTCCGTCCACCCGCACAACGACCGCGGTACGGCCGTGGCCGCGGCCGAGCTGGCCCTGATGGCCGGCGCCGACCGAGTCGAGGGCTGCCTGTTCGGGCAGGGCGAGCGCACCGGCAACGTCGACCTGGTCACCCTGGGCATGAACCTGTTCTCGCAGGGGGTCGACCCGCAGATCGACCTCTCCGACATCGACGAGATCCGCCGCGTGTGGGAGTACTGCAACCAGATGGAGGTCCACCCGCGCCACCCGTACGTGGGCGACCTGGTCTACACGTCCTTCTCCGGCTCCCACCAGGACGCCATCAAGAAGGGCTTCGACGCCATGGAGGCCGACGCGAAGGCCAAGGGTGTCACCGTCGACGACCTCGAGTGGGCCGTGCCGTACCTGCCCATCGACCCCAAGGACGTCGGCCGCTCCTACGAGGCCGTCATCCGCGTCAACTCGCAGTCCGGCAAGGGCGGTGTCGCGTACGTCCTGAAGAACGACCACAAACTGGACCTGCCGCGCCGGATGCAGATCGAGTTCTCCAAGATCATCCAGGCCAAGACGGACGCCGAGGGCGGCGAGGTCACCGGCGCCGACATCTGGGCGGTCTTCCAGGACGAGTACCTGCCGAACCCGGACAACCCGTGGGGCCGCATCCAGGTCAGGACGGGCCAGTCGACCACCGACACCGACGGCGTGGACACGCTGACCGTCGAGGCGACCGTCGACGGCGAGGACACGGTCCTGACCGGGTCCGGCAACGGTCCGATCTCGGCCTTCTTCGACGCCCTGCAGTCCATCGGCATCGACGTACGCCTGCTCGACTACCAGGAGCACACGATGAGCGAGGGCGCCTCCGCACAGGCCGCCTCCTACATCGAATGCGCGATCGACGGCAAGGTCCTGTGGGGCATCGGCATCGACGCGAACACGACACGTGCGTCGCTGAAGGCGGTCGTCTCCGCCGTCAACCGCGCGGCGCGCTGACCGCTCTGACCGGGCGTTTCGGTGCCCCGGCCGCTGTATACGGCGGCCGGGGCACCGTCGTTTCCCGGCCATGGGGCCGATCAGGTCACAGAAAGGTCTCTTACGGGGTACTGACTCAGCCTCGGTGGTGTGGCTAACATCACGCCAGCGCGGCGATGTTGCCCGGGGGTACCTCCCGCGCCCTCAAGGCCGCGGGGGAGTTACGGAGGTGCGACGTGCTGCCAGTACGGGGACGAGACGGCCGTGCCGCCAAGGCTGCGCGCATCCTGCGCATCCGCACCGCGTGGACACCCGTCGGGGACGGCGAGTTCTACTGCCCCGACTGCGGAGGCGACCGCAACTACCAGCGCCTCACCGGCCGCCGCCGGCTCACCCTGCTGGGCGTTCCCCTGCTGCCGCGCGGCACCGCCGGACCGGTCGTGGAGTGCGCCGCCTGCGGACACCACTACGGCACCGACGTCCTCGACCATCCCACCACGCGCCGCTTCTCCGCGATGCTCCGCGACGCAGTGCACACTGTGGCCCTCGCCGTGCTCGCCGCGGGCGGCACCTCCTCCCGTACGGTGCTGGAGGCGGCCGCCGGCGCCGTGCGCGCCGCCGGTTTCGACGGCTGCACCGAGGAACAGCTCGCCGCGCTGGTCGAGGCCCTCGCCGCCGACACCGGCCGGGTCCTCGGCGCGGAGTGCGGCACCAGTCTGACGATAGAGCTGCACGAGGCCCTGGACCCGCTCGCCCCGCACCTCGCCCCGGCCGGCCGCGAGTCCCTCCTGCTCCAGGCCGCCCGCATCGCCCTCGCCGACGGACCGTACACACCGGCGGAACGGGACGCCCTCACCACGGTGGGGGCGGCGTTGACCATCTGCGCGGACGACGTGACCCGGCTGCTGGCGGCGGCGCGCACGCCTTCCTGAGCGGGCCGGTTCCGGCGTACTCCCCGAGGAGTAGGCGGGCCGGCCCGTCACCCTGCGCAGTACCGGACAACTCGCCCCCAGGCCCGACGATCAGCGCCCTCCTCGCCGGGAGTCTGGAAGCCGTATCCGGACATCCGCTGCGAAGGGAGGCCCGATCTCCATGGGGGCCGTGACAACACGAAGGGGCCGGGGGCTGCCCTGGCTGGTGGTGGGGCTGTGGGCGGTGCTGCTGGCCGTGGCCGCGCCGTTCGCCGCCGAACTGGGCGACGTCCAGCACGACCGGGCCACCGACTATCTTCCGGCGTCCGCCGACTCCACCCAGGTCGCCAGGCTCCAGGACCGGCTGCCCGGCGGCGAGACCACCGAGCTGGTCCTCGTCTATCACCGGGCCTCCGGCCTCACCGCCGTCGACCGGACCACCGCACGGACGCAGGTCTTTCAGATCGCCCACCGGCACCGCCTGACCGGCGGCACCCCGCACGGCATCCCGTCCTCCGACGGCACCACCCTCATGTACCCGGTCACCAGCAACGAGCCCGGCACGGACGAGAACAAGCGGAACACCTTCGTCGACGACGTCCGTCAACTGGCCCAGGGCCAAGGCGGGCTGAGCGTGCGGGTCGGCGGGCCCGCCGCCCTCGCCACGGACGCCTCCGGCGTGTACGCCTCGCTCGGCGGCCCGCTGCTCTACACCACCGTCGCCGTCGTCGCGATCCTGCTCGTCCTGATCTACCGCAGCCCGCTGCTGTGGCTGGTCCCGCTCGTCGTCGCCGGGCTCTCCGACTTCCTCGCCCGAGCCGCCGCCTACGGCCTCAACCAGGCCTTCGGCACCACCGTCTCCGGTCAGAGCGCCGGCATCATGACCATCCTCGTCTTCGGCGCCGGCACCGACTACGCGCTGCTGCTCGTCTCCCGCTACCGCGAGGAGCTACGGCGCCACGAGCGGCCGTACGACGCGATGCGGGCCGCGCTGCGCGGGTGCGGACCCGCGATCCTCGCCTCCTCCGGCACCGTCGCCGCCGGACTGCTCTGCCTGCTCGCCGCCGACCTCAACTCCAGCCGGGGCATGGGCCCCCTCGGCACGGTCGGCGTGCTGTGCGCGCTCGTCGGAATGCTCACCCTGCTCCCGGCCGTCCTGACGCTGCTGGGCCGCCGCGTCTTCTGGCCGCTCGTGCCCGCCCACGGCAGCACACCCAAGGCCCGCCGGTCCCTGTTCGCGGCGATGGGCTCGTCCGCCGGGCGCCGGCCGCTGACCGTCCTCGTCTCCGGCGCCGCGCTGCTCGGCGCGCTCGCGCTCGGCACCCTGAACCTGCCCGGCGCGATCAAACAGCTGGACACCTTCGTGGACCGCCCCGAGTCCGTGACCGCCATGGAGACCGTGGCCCGGGCCTACCCGGAGCGCTCCGCGCAGCCCATCGAGATCATGACCCCGGCCGGGCGCGCCGACGCGACCCTCGCCGTGGCCAGGGCAGTCCACGGAGTGGCGGATGCCCGCGAGGGTCGCACCGGAGGCGGGTGGACCGAGATCACGGTGACCGCGTCCGCGCCGCCCCAGTCCGCCGCCGAGACCGCCGCCATCGAGACGCTCCGGCACCGGCTGCCCGGCTCCCACGTCGGCGGGCCCAGCGCCCAGCAGCTCGACCTGAAGGACACCGGTGCCCGCGACCGCGCGGTGGTCGTCCCGCTCGTACTCCTGTCCGTGCTGCTGATCCTCATCGTGCTGCTGCGGTCGCTCGTCGCCCCGCTGCTGCTGGTGGCCGCCGTGGTCGCCGTGTGGGGCGCGGCCCTCGGAATCGGCGGGCTCGCCTTCGGGCCGCTGTTCGGCTTCCACGGCACCGACCCCGGACTCGGCCTGCTGTCCTTCGTGTTCCTGGTCGCCCTCGGCGTCGACTACGGCATCTTCCTGCTGCACCGGATGCGGGAGGAGTCCCTGCGGGGTGCCGAACCGGCGGCGGCCGCGCTGACCGCCCTGCGCACCACCGGCGGGGTCATCGCCTCCGCCGGACTGGTGCTCGCGGCCACCTTCGCGGTGCTGACCGACATGGGCCTGGTGCCGCTGGTCGAGCTGGGCTTCGTCATCGCCGTCGGCGTCCTGCTGGACACCTTCCTCGTCCGCACCTATCTGGTGACCAGCGCGAGTGTGGCGCTCGGGCGCAGGGTGTGGTGGCCGGGCCCGCTGTCCCGGCCGGCGCCGGAGGCCGACCGCGCGCCCGAGCCGGTGGGCGCGTAGCGGAAGATGAATCCCGTGCAGGCATCCGTCACCCGTCCCGTGCAGGGGACCGTCCCGAACCCCGTGCAGGCGACCGTCACCGGGCCCCGGTCCGGCCGTGTCCTCACGGCTCTGGGTCCCCTGCGGCAGGACGCGCTGCTGGCCGCCGGGCTGGCCGCGCTCGCGTCCGTCATCGCCGTCACCGTCGGCAGCGGCCGGCCCCCGGACGCGCTCGGCTGGGCCCTGCTGCTCGCCCTGCACGTGCCCCTGGTCTGGCGTCGGCGGGCCCCGCTCACCGTCCTCGCGGTGATGATCGCGCTGATCGCGACCTACCACCAACTGGACTACAACCACTCGGCGCCGACGGCCGCGTCGATGGTCGTTCTCTACACGGTGGCGGTGACCAACGGGCCCCGGCGCACGGCGCTCATCGGCGTCGCCGTCGTCACGCTGATGCTGCTGCTGAAGATCCGCCACGGCATGGCCGGAGTGCAGGTGAGCTTCCAGATCACCGGCTGGATCGTCTCCATGCTCGTCCTGGGCGGCTACATCCGCGTCCACCGGGACAACGCCGCCCAGGCCCTGGAGCGCGCCGAACGCGCCGAGCGCACCCGCGAGGAGGAGGCCCGCCGCCGGGTCGCCGAGGAACGGCTGCGCATCGCCCGCGACCTGCACGACCTGCTCGCCCACAGCATCACCCTCATCGGCGTGCAGACCTCGGTCGCCGCGCACGTCCTCGAAGCCGACCCCGAGCGCCTGGACCGCACGGCCGTCGCGAAGGCCCTCGACGACATCGCCGGGACCTGCCGCACCGCCCGCGGGGAGCTGCGCACCACCCTGGAGGTGCTGCGCGACCCCGGTGCCCCGGACGCCCGCGGCCCGCTGCCCCGCCTCGCGGGCCTCGCCGAGCTGGCGAAGTCGGCGGGCGCCCGGGTCGAGCTGACCGTGCGCGCCGACGGGGTGCCGCCGGCCGTCGGCGCCGCCGTGTACCGGATCGTGCAGGAGGCGCTGACCAACGCGGTACGGCACGGCGGGCGGGCCGATCCGACCGTGCGGGTGAGCGTGTACGAGGAGCAGGACGCCCTGCACGTCCACGTCACCGACGACGGGGTGGGCGGCGCTGCCGGTTCCGCGGGCCCGCCGGGGTTCGGGCTGGTCGGTATGCGGGAGCGGGCCCGCAGCGTCGGCGGCACGGTGAAGGCGGGACCCCGCGGCGACGGCCGGGGCTTCGAGGTGAGCGCCGTACTGCCCCTGGGGGAGAGACCGTGATCAGAGTGCTGCTCGCCGACGACCAGACGCTGGTGCGGGCCGCGTTCGCGATGCTCGTGGAGTCGGCACCGGACATGGAGGTCGTCGGGCAGGCCGGCACCGGCCGCGAGGCCGTCGCCCTCGCCGAACACGCCGACGTGGTGCTGATGGACATCCGCATGCCCGGCCTCGACGGCATCGAGGCGACCCGGCTGATCGCCGCCGACGAGGATCTCGCCGGGGTCAGGGTCCTCGTCCTCACCACCTACGACACCGACGAGCACGTGGTGGAGGCGCTGCGCGCCGGTGCCTCCGGATTCCTGGTGAAGGACACCCGTCCGGCCGACCTCCTCGACGCGATCCGCACCGTCGCCGGGGGCGAGGCCCTGCTCTCCCCAGGGCCCACGGCACGGCTGATCGAGCGGTTCCTGCGCAGCCCCTCGGCGCCGGCGACGGGCGGCCCCGAGTGCCTGTCGGACCGGGAACGGGAGGTGCTGACCCTGGTCGCGCGCGGCCTCAACAACGCCGAGATCGCCGATGCGTTGGGGTTGAGCCCGCTGACCGCCAAGACCCACGTCAGCAGAATCATGGGCAAGCTCGGCGCCCGGGACCGCGCCCAGCTGGTGATCGTCGGTTACGAGTCCGGGCTGGTGGTTCCGGGGAACATGGGCGGGTGACACCGAGAAGCCGCATCCTGTTCACCGCCCTCGCGCTCCTCACCGCCCTCACCGTCCGCCCGCACACAGCGGCGTCCGCCGAGCCGCTCACCGGCTGCGCCGGGTCGCTGCCGTACGTCTCCGGCCACGGCGGCTACGCCGTCTACCGCATCCCCGCCCTCGTGCGCACCCGGCGCGGCACCCTCCTGGCCTTCGCCGAAGGGCGGCGCGACGGACCGTCGGACACCGGTGACATCGACGTCGTGCTGCGCCGCTCCACCGACGGCGGCTGCACCTGGGGGCCGCCGGCCGTGGTGGCCGCCGGGCACGGCGACACCCGGGGCAACCCGGCGCCGGTCGTGGATCCGCGCACCGGCGCCGTCGTCCTCGTGACCTGCTCCAACAGCGGGAGGCTGACGGAGGAGCAGATCCGGCGCGGTGCGGGCGAGCGCCGGGTGTTCGTACAGCGCAGCCGGGACGACGGCCGGCACTTCACACCGCCGGTGGACATCACGGCGTCGGTGAGGCGGCCCGGCTGGACCTGGTACGCCACCGGCCCCGGCCACGCCGTCGCCCTCACCCGGGGCCCGCATTCCGGCCGGCTGCTCGTCCCCGCCGACCACTCCTCCGGCCCCGGCTCCCCGGACGACGGGGGACACGCCCTCTACAGCGACGACGGCGGCCGCACGTGGCGCCTCGGCTTCACGCAGACCCGCCACGACGGCACGATCCGCCCCAACGAGACGACCGCCGCCCAACTACCGGACGGCCGCGTCTACTTCAACAGTCGCGACCAGTACGGCAGTGTGCCGGGCAACCGCCTCGACACCTACTCCTCCGACGGCGGCACCACCCTGGACCGCCCCTACGCCGTCCAGCCCACGCTGGACGACGTCCCGGTCGTCCAGGGCAGTGTCCTCCAACTGCACGGCCGCGCGTCCCCGTTGCTGTTCTCCGCCCCCTCCGTGCCGACCGGCCGCCGCGCCCTGGCGATCTGGTCCAGCACGGACGCCGGCCGCAGCTTCACCAAACTCCTCACCCTCTCCGACCGCCCGGCCGCCTACTCCGACCTCGTCCAGCTCGGCCCCGGCACGATCGGCGTCCTGTACGAGACGGGCGGCAGGCACACGTACGACACCCTGGAGTTTCGCAGGCTGGCCATGCCTTCGCATCCGACGACAGGC